>JASGDG010000282.1:0-2745 GCA_047607325.1 Xenophilus sp.
CTGGCCGATCTGTACGAAGGCGGCAAGGGCGTGCCCGCCGACCCCGAGCGCGCATTGGCGCTCTACCTGCTGGCCATGCCGCAAGGTGCGGAGGAAGTGCGCCACCGCGACCGCAGCGCTGCCGAGCTGTTCCGCCGCCTGCAGCCCAACGGCCAGTCACCCGAGTTCCACCGCCTGCTCGAACGCGGCGGCGCGCCGAGCACCTGGCTGCGCTCCATCGACGTGCGTGACAAGGCCAACGACAACCGCTACGCCCTCATCCGCACGGCCCTGCAAGGCATTGCCGCCGCCAACACCCAGCTCACCGACAGCGACCCGGACGAAACCCGCGCCCTGCGCCAGTTGCAAGAGCGCGCAGGCATCGGCCTTGCCACATTGAGCGGCTGGGGTGCGGCGCAATGGCCCGCCGCGCTGGTCTATCTGCGGCAGGCAGGGACGCCCGCCGCCACGGATGCGCTGCAAAAACTGGAGCAGCGCCTGCCCTGGCGGCTGGTGCGAAGCGATGGCGTGGAGGATGCGAAAAACGCCGTCCCCGCCACAGCCGCGCCCGCCACCGGCAAAGCACGCCAACCCGGCACGCAGCGCCAGTCGCCGTTCAATCCGCACCTGCTGGCAACGCAGATCACGGGCGATGTCTCGTACGGCAATGCCTGGCCCATTGCCAGCGGCGCAGCCGGCGACTGGGCGTTGGAGATTGCCCCGGCATCGATCAACGGCGACGGAGCCGTCACCGGTTCGCTCGCCGACATCGGCCACGGCATCCGGCTGGCGCTGCTGCGCTGGCAACCCGCCAGCAAAGAAGGCGAGCGCCCCGTCGTGACGCTGCGCGCCGTGCTGGACGCCGACGCCGTGCTCGCCCAGGCGGCAGACTTCCCCGGCCCGCGCTGCATCAACTCGGACGGGAACGGAAGCGGCGGCGCCTGGCGACTGGCGTCCAGCTACCGCTGGCAGGACCTGGGCGCAGGCCGCCGCGTGCTGGCCGCCAGCATCGGCCACAGCGAAGGCTATGCGGGCGGCGGCGGCGACTTCCGCGCCGAACTGCTGCTCGATGTACGCGGCAGCCTGCTCGCCCCCATCGCCTGCTACGCGGTGGACAGCAGCGAGCTGTTCGCGGGCGAATGGAACCCGGACGGCACGCGCAACCATATCGCCGCCCGCAGCGCCTGGCGCATGCAGCCCCGCCCGCGCCAGGGCAGCGCCTGGCCCGACCTGCGCCTGCAACCCACCACCGGCAAAACGCCATCCGCCACGCTGGTCTGGAATGCGGCGCGGGGGATGTATGCGCCCGCGCCGGGCAAGCAGTAGCCGGTGGTGCGGGAGATCTTTCCCCTTGACACGCTCGATAGGATGAAAACGGCACTGGTCACCGGCACGCCGGCGGCCCAGGCCTCTCGGTTTGCCGTGTACCGGGACGCGGGCCGTTCTTCGGGGCGGCCCTTTGTTTTTCTGATAGGTTGGAATCTATGACGTTGATCGCAGTTTTCATCGCGACGCTGGTCGCGGGCATTGGCAGTGTGTGGGTGGCAGCGGCGCTGCTGCGCCTGGGCGTGCGCGGCAGCACGGGCGACGGCGCGCGCGGCCCGCAGTACCTGCTCAGCCTGGCGGCGGGCGCGCTGCTGGCCACGGCCTTCATGCACCTGCTGCCCGAAGCCTTCGAAAGCGGCCTCGAGCCCGGCGTGCTGTTCGCCGTTCTGCTGGGTGGGCTGGTGCTGTTCTTCCTGCTCGACAAGGCCGAACTGTGGCACCACGGGCACGAGCATCACCACGGCGAGGCGCACGGGCACGGCCACGCCCATGACCCTGCCTCGCAGGGGCCGCGCGCGGCCGGCGGCTGGGCCGTGCTCACCGGGGACAGCGTCCACTGCTTCGGCGACGGCGTGCTGATCGCCTCCGCCTTCATCGCCGACCTGCGCCTGGGCGTGCTGGCGGCGCTGGCGGTGCTGGCGCACGAGGTGCCGCACCACATCGGCGACCTGGTGGTGCTGCGCCAGAACGCGCCCGACCTGCGGGCCGCGCTGCTCAAGGTGTCGCTGGCGGGCACCATGACGGCGCTGGGCGGGCTGGTGGGCTGGTGGCTGGTCGAGCAACTGGCGGGCTGGCTGCCCTACTTTCTCGTGCTGGCCGGCAGCAGCTTCGTCTACGTCGCGCTGGCCGATCTCATCCCCCAGTTGCAGCGCCGCCTGACGGCCGGCCAGACGGCCGCCCAGATCGGCTGGCTGCTGGCCGGCATCGTGCTGGTCACGGCCGTCAGCCGGCTGGCGCACGAGGAGGAGCACGGCCACGGCCACGACAGCGCGGAGCAACTGCACGGCGAGCACAAGCACTGAGGGGCGCGGCACGCAAGCAATGCCCCCACCCCGGGCATGCCCGGGTGGTGGCGCGCCGGCGCCGGCGGGTTCAACATGCTGGACGTGGCGCCAGCGGCCTTCGGCCTTTTCCGGGTCCGTCGCCGGGAGCGCCATTCTCGGAAGAAGGAGTGCCACGCCATGCCTGCCACCACCCCCTCCCGCCTCGCCGGCGGCCATGCCGAGGATCTGGATGACCCCGGCACTGAAGATGACGAACTGGACGCCGGGGACGACGGCGCCATCGAGGGCGACGAGGAGCCGGACGATCTCGCCGACACCGGCCTGGACCTGAGCGCGGCCGGCGACCTCGATGCCGACAACGTGCTGGCCGACGAGGAGAGCGCCCGGGTGGTGCAGGCACCGGACTGAAGCCGCCCGGCGCGCCGGGAGGAGACTA
>JASGDG010000283.1:0-30232 GCA_047607325.1 Xenophilus sp.
GGCGGGCGCCGAGCGAATCCGCGGCGATGCCGCCCACCTCGACATCGACCGGCTCCCCGGCCTCGCGGGCGCGGAACAGCGTAGGCGCGCGCTCGGGCTCCAGGGCGACGATGCGCGAGCGGCCGGCCAGCGCTGCGGCCAACCCGCCGACCAGGCCGCCGCCGCCCACGCTCACCAGCAGGGCGTCGGGCGCGGCGCCGGCCTGGCGCTCGATCTCCAGGCCCAGCGTGCCGGCGCCAGCCACCACCTCGACCTGGTCGTAGGCGTGCGTGAGCAGCGCGCCGGTGGCCTGCTGGCGCGCCAGACAGGCGGCCAGGGCGTCGGCGTAGACCTCGCCCACGACGCTGACCTCGGCGCCCAGCGCGCGCAGGCGCTGGCGCTTGGCCTCGGGCGACACGCCGGGCAGGAAGACCTCGCAGCGCACGCCCAGGTGCCGCGCCGCCGCCGCGGTGGCGATGCCGGCGTTGCCGCCGGAGGCGACCACCACGCCGGCGTCGGGGATGTCGCCGGCCAGCAGCCGGTTGAGCATGCCGCGCGCCTTGAAGCTGCCGCTGGTCTGCAGTTGCTCCAGCTTCAGCCAGACCTCGCCCGCGCCCCCGGCGCGCAGCGCCGCGGCGGGCAGGCGCCACAGCGGCGTTTCGCGCAGGAAGCTGCCGATGTGCCCGCGCATGCGGCGCTCTGCGCGGCCGATCTCGGCCCGCCAGTCGATGTCGGTGTCTTGGGTCATGAAATGTGCTGCAGCGGCGGGATGTCGTCGAGCCGCAGGCCCTTGGGCAGCGGGAATTTGGTGGTCTCCTCGATGCCCGGCATGGAGCGCACCGACACCGCGCCCAGCGCCTTGATGCGATCGATCACCTCGGCGACCAGCACCTCCGGCGCGGAAGCGCCGGCCGTCAGGCCCACGCGGGTCTTGCCCGCGAACCAGTCGGCCCTCAGTTCCGCCGCGGAGTCGACCATGTGGGCCGGCGTGCCCAGCCGCTCGGCCAGCTCGCGCAGGCGGTTGCTGTTGGAGCTGGTGGGGCTGCCGACCACGATGACGATGTCCACCTGCGGGCTCAGCAGCTTGACGGCGTCCTGCCGGTTCTGCGTGGCGTAGCAGATGTCCTGCTGCTTGGGCTCGCGCACCTTGGGGAAGCGCGTGCGCACGGCGGCGGCGATCTCGGCCGCGTCGTCGACGGAGAGGGTGGTCTGCGTCACCACCGCCAGCTTCTCGGTCTGCGCGGGCTGCACGCGGGCCACGTCCTCCACGTCCTCCACCAGGTGGATGCCGTGGTCGAGCTGGCCCATCGTGCCCTCGACCTCCGGGTGTCCCTTGTGGCCGATCATGATGAACTCGTAGCCCTCGCGGGCGAGCTTGGCGACCTCGACGTGCACCTTGGTCACCAGCGGGCAGGTGGCGTCGAAGACGGAGAAGCCGCGCGCCTGGGCCTCGGCCTCGACCGCCTTGCTCACGCCGTGCGCGCTGAAGACCAGCGTGGCGCCCGGCGGCACCTCGGCCAGGTCCTCGATGAAGATCGCGCCCTTGGCCTTCAGCTCGCCCACCACGTAGGTGTTGTGCACGATCTCGTGGCGCACGTAGATGGGCGCGCCGAACTTGGCGAGCGCCCGCTCGACGATCTCGATGGCGCGGTCCACCCCGGCGCAGAAGCCGCGCGGCTCGGCCAGGACGATCTCGCCCACAACGTCCACGCCAGCGCCCCGGCCCTGACGGGCTGCGGCGCGAGCGGCTTCGGGTGGCCGGGCGACGCTCATAACACGCCGATCAGGTGCACCTCGAAGGTGACGGGCTGCCCGGCCAGCGGGTGGTTGAAATCGAAGCGCACCGCCGTGTCGCTGGTTTCCATCACCGCGCCGGCGTAGCTGCCGGCACCGTCGGGCGTGGGAAACTGCACCACGTCGCCGACGTGGTACTGCTCGTCCGGGTCGCCCACCCGGGCCAGCAGCGCGCGCGCCACCCACTGCTGCATCTCGGGGTTGCGCTCGCCGAAGGCCTCGCCGGCCGGCAGCTCGAAGGTCTGGCGCGCGCCCTCGGGCAGGCCGATCAGCCGCTGCTCCACCGCGGGCGACAGCTCGCCCGCGCCCAGCGACAGCGTGGCCGGCTTGTCGCTGAAGGTGTTGATGACGTCGCCGGACGGGCCGGCCAGACGGTAGTGCAGCGTGAGGAAGGAGCCGGGCTGCACCACGGCGTCGGTGGTGTGCGAAGACAAGGGAAGCGCCCCGATAAACTGGATGGATGATTCTAGAAGAGGGGTGCCTGCGGCGCCCCGGGAGGAGACACCATGGCCCTGACCGACCTGCCTGCGGATGCCCGTCCACGCGAGAAGCTGCTGGCGCGCGGCCCCGCCGCCCTCGGCGACGCCGAGCTGCTGGCCCTGCTGCTGCGCACCGGCGTGGCCGGCTGCAACGTGCTGCAGCTCGCGCAGCGCCTGCTGGACGACTTCGGCGGCCTGGCCGGGCTGCTGCAGGCCGGTGCCGAGGACCTGCGGCGCATCAAGGGCCTGGGCGGCACGGCCAAGCGCGCCGAGCTGATCGCCGTGCTGGAACTGGCGCGCCGCGCGATGGCCCAGCAGCTGGGCGAACGCACGGTGCTCGAGGCGCCCGAGGCCGTCAAGCGCTACCTGCAGCTGCACCTGGCCGGGCATGCGCACGAGGTCTTCGCCGCGCTCTTCCTGGACAGCCAGCACCGGCTCATCATGCTGGAGGAGCTGTTCCGCGGCACGCTGGCCCAGACCAGCGTCTACCCGCGCGAGGTGGTCAGGCGCGCCCTGCACCATCACGCGGCCGCCGTCGTGCTGGCGCACAACCACCCCAGCGGCAGCGTCGAGCCCTCGCGCGCGGACGAGGCGCTGACGCGGACGCTCAAGGCCGCGCTGGCGCTGGTGGATGTGCGGGTGCTGGACCACGTGATCGTCGCGCCCGGGCAGGCGCTGTCGATGGCCGAGCGCGGGCTGGTCTGAGCGCGAGCGGCATGCCGCATGCGACACTGCCGCGCATGCCCGCCAAGCCCTCCGCCCTCAAGAGCCTCGCCGATCTGAAGCAGGTGCAGCGCGCGCTGGCCGAGCAGCGCGAGCGCGAGGCGGCCCAGGCGGCGGCGCGCGCGGCCGAAGCGCAGCGCAAGCAGGCCGAGCAGAACCTGTTCGCCCTGGCCATCGGCGCCGACCGCGGCGCCACCCGTCCGCTGCGCCGCAAGCCGATGGTGGTGCTGGCGCCCGTGCCGCCGGCGCCGCGGCCGGTGCAGCAGCAGCGCGACGAGGCGGCGGTGCTGCGCGAGTCGCTCTCGGACGAGTTCGACGTCAGCACGCTGCTCGACGCCGACGACCAGATGAGCTTCCGCCGCCCCGGCATCGGCACCGACGTGACGCGTCGGCTGCGTGCCGGCGAATGGACGATCCAGCGTCAGATCGACCTGCACGGCCTGCGCAGCGACGAGGCGCGCGAGGCGCTGGGCACCTTCATCCGCTCGGCACACCGCCAGGGCGTGCGCTGCGTGCGCGTGGTGCATGGCAAGGGCCTGGGTTCGCCCGGCCGGCAGCCGGTGCTCAAGCTCAAGGCACAGCGCTGGCTGATCCAGAAGCAGGAAGTGCTGGCCTTCGTGCAGGCCCGCCCGGCCGAAGGCGGCGCGGGCGCGCTGGTGGTGCTGCTGGCACCCGCGGGCCGCTGAAGGGCCGGCGGGCGCTCAGCCGCCCTTGTTGCGCATCCAGTCGGCGGTCTGGAAGAAGGACTGCGCGAGGCGCGCGCGCAGGTCTTCCGGCACGCCGGTCTCCTGCATGGCCTGGTCCATGCACGCGAGCCACTGGTCGCGTTCCCTGATGCCGATCGGAAAGGGCAGGTGCCGCGCGCGCAGCCTGGGGTGGCCGAAGCGCCCGGTGTAGTGCTGCGGACCGCCCAGCCAGCCGCACAGGAACCAGAACAGCCGCTGGCGCGCGTTGTCCAGGCTCGGCCCGTGCGCGGCGCGCAGCGCGGCGTAGGCGGGCTCCAGGTCCATCAGGTCGTAGAAGCGCTCGGTCAGCGCGTGCACCCGGTCCTCGCCGCCGATCCACTCGAAGGGCGTGTCGAAGGGCGGCTTGTCCTGGATCTGCATGCGCCGATTGTGCAGGTGCCGGCAGGCCCTCGCCCGCCGCCGATCATGCCGCCGCCTGGACCAGCATCTCGCGGAAGGCCGTCACCGCGGGCGACAGGGTGTTGCCCGGCAGGCGCAGCAGCGTCATGGCGCGCGCGAGCTGCGGCCGGCCGATGGCGCGCACCGCCAGGCCATGCCAGAGCGCGAGCGGCTGCAGCGCCATCGTCACCACCGCCACGCCCAGGCCCTCGCGCGCCAGGCCCATCATGGTCCAGGGCAGCGCGATCTCGAAGGCGTAGTCCAGCACGATGCCGCGCTCGGCCAGCTTCTGCTCCAGCAGGCGGCGCACCGGATTGCCGGGCAGGTAGCCGATCACCGGCTGGCGCGCCACCTGCGCCCACTCCAGGCTGCGGCGCTGCCCCAGCGGATGCTCTGGCGCCATGGCGGCGATGAACGCGTCGGCGTTGAGCGGCGTGGCCATCAGGTCGGTGCGCGCATCGGTCTGGGTGGCGATGCCCAGATCGGCGGTGCCGCTGCGCACCAGCGCATGCACCTCGTGCTCGGCCACGTCGTGCAGCACCACGCGCACGCCGGGGTGCCTGGTCTGGAACTCGCGGATCACCGGCGGCAGCAGCAGCGCACACTGAGCATTGGGCGCGGCCACCGCCACGCGGCCGCGGGCGAAGCGGGTGAAGTCCTGCGCGTCAGCCACCAGGTGGTCCCAGTCGGCCACCAGCCGCTGCGCCGCCGGCAGCAGCGCAGTGCCGGCATCGGTGAGGCGGCAAGCACGGGTGTGGCGGTCGAAGAGGCGCGCACCCAGCAGCCGCTCCAGTTTGCCCAGCGCCGCGCTGAGCGAGGACTGTGACATGCCGAGCCGGTCGGCCGCGCGGGTGAAGTGGCCGCTATCGGCCAGCGCGACGAATACCCGCAGCTCGGGCAAAGAGGACTTGATGCTCATGACAGCGCCACGATTGATCTGACTATGCGATCGATTTATTGGATTGTGCTCGTTTTCCTATCTCTACGCGGCCCTATTCTTGCGTGCACTCCCCACTGCATCCCGCTCCACCCCCGACCAGGAGAGTCGTCATGAGTGCGTCCCCATCCTCCTCCATCCACCCTGTCGACCAGCACCTGCCGCTGGGCAAACTGACGGCCCTCGGCCTGCAGCACGTGCTGGTCATGTATGCCGGCGCAGTCGCTGTGCCCCTGATCGTGGGGCGGGCGCTCAATCTCGGCCCCCACGACGTCGCGCTGCTGATCTCGGCCGACCTGTTCTGCTGCGGCCTCGCCACGCTGATCCAGGCGCTGGGCGCGACGCAGTGGTTCGGCATCAAGCTGCCGGTGATGATGGGCGTGACCTTCGCGTCGGTGGCGCCAATGGTGTCGATCGCCAGCGCCAATCCCGGCCCGGAGGGGGCGCAACTGCTGTTCGGCACCATCATCGGCGCGGGCATTGTCGCGATGATCATCGCGCCGCTGATCAGCCGCATGCTGCGCTTCTTTCCGCCGGTGGTCACCGGCACCATCATCGCCGTCATTGGCATCACGCTGATGCGCGTGGGCATCAACTGGATTTTCGGCAACCCCGTGGGGCCGACCGCGCCGACGGTGGTGGACCCGGCCTACACCAAGTGGCTGGCCGACGCCACATCGCCCGGCTCGTCGCTGCCGCCCGCGCCCAGGGGCCTGGGCATCCTGCCGACCATCCCCAATCCCAGGTACGCCGACCTCACGGGCATTGGCATCTCGGCGCTGGTGCTGGTGTCGATCCTGCTGATCGTGAAGTTCGCCAAGGGCTTCGTCGCCAACATCTCGGTGCTGCTGGGCATCGTGATAGGCGCCATCGCGGCCACCGCACTGGGCCTGATGACCTTCGAGAAGGTGGGCCGCGCGCCGTGGGTGGACATCGTGCTGCCCTTCCATTTCGGCATGCCGAAGTTCGATTTCTTCATGATCCTGACCATGACGCTGGTGATGATCGTGGTGATGATCGAGTCCACCGGCATGTTCCTGGCGCTGGGCGACATGACCGAGCGCAGGATCACCCAGAAGGACATGGCGCGCGGCCTGCGCACCGACGGCCTGGGCACGCTGCTGGGCGGCATCTTCAACACCTTCCCCTACACCAGCTTCTCGCAGAACGTGGGGCTGGTGGCCGTCACCGGCGTGAAGAGCCGCTACGTGTGCGTGGCCGGCGGCATCATCATGATCGTGCTGGGCCTGCTGCCCAAGATGGCGGCGCTGGTGGAGTCGCTGCCCACGGTGGTGCTCGGCGGCGCCGGCATCGTGATGTTCGGCATGGTGCTGTCCACCGGCATCCGCATTCTGGGCGGCGTGGACTTCAGGCACAACCGGCACAACGCCATGATCGTGGCCGTGTCCATCGGCATCGGCATGATTCCGCTGCTGGCGCCGCGCTTTTTGCAGTGGATGCCGCACGGGCTGCACCCGCTGATCGAGTCGGGCATCTTGCTGACATCCATCACCGCCGTGGTGCTCAACCTGTTCCTCAACGGCACGGCGTTCGACGAAGAGGCCGCCATCGCCGCGGCCAAGCAGGCCGAGGCGCATTGAGCGCCTTCAGATCATCGCCAGCGGCGCCTTGCACGCCGGCGACGGGAACAGCCGGGCCAGCGCGACCCAGGTTGCAGCATCGAGCCGCAGGCCGGCCGCCGCCAGGGCAGCAGGCCATGCGCGGCGCCGGCCCCCGGGCCGGGCAGATCGGGCATGTGCATGCCGACCCTCGTCGAACGATGGAAATGTGAAAGGGTACGCACTATCGAGCCAGCCATCGGCGCCACCGCCGACAAAGGCGGGCCAGGAGCTCGGCTACAGTGGGCTCCACCATGAATTCCCCCCAATTCCAGCGCGGGGTCTTCCTCGCCCTGCTCTTTGCGGTCACCGCCGCCTTCTGCTGGATCCTCACGCCCTTCTTCGGCGCGGTGTTCTGGGGCATGGCGCTCGCGATCCTGTTCACCCCGCTGTACCGCCTCTTCCTCGGCAAGATGAACAAGCGGCGCACGCCGGCCGCCCTGGTGACGCTGGCGGTCGTGCTGGTCATCGTGATCCTGCCGCTGGCCGCCATCACCACCTCGCTGGTGCAGGACGTGGCCGAAGTCGCCCAGCGCGTGCGCTCCGGCCAGCTCAACTTCGTCGCCTACTTCCAGCAGGTGGTGTCGGCGCTGCCGGGCTGGCTGACCAGCCTGCTCGACCGCTTCGGCCTGGGCAACATGGAGGCGATGCTGGCCAAGCTCTCGACGGTGGCGGCCCAGGCCAGCCAGGCCATCGGGCAGCAGGCGCTGAACATCGGCCAGAACGCCTTCGACTTCGTCGTGAGCTTCTTCGTGATGCTCTACCTGCTGTTCTTCCTGCTGCGCGACGGCGCGGACCTGTCCGCGACCATCCGCACCGCGCTGCCGCTGGCGCGCCCGCACACGCACTACCTGCTTAACAAGTTCACCACCGTGATCCGCGCCACCATCAAGGGCAACATCGCGGTGGCGGCGGCGCAGGGCCTGCTGGGCGGCGGGGCCTTCGCGCTGCTGGGCGTGCAGGGCGCGCTGCTGTGGGGCGTGGTGATGGCCTTCCTCTCGCTGCTGCCGGCCGTGGGCGCGGCGCTCATCTGGGCGCCGGTGGCGATCTGGTTCCTCGCCACCGGGGCGATCTTCAAAGGCCTGGCGCTGATCTTCGTGGGCGTGTTCGTGATCGGCCTGGTGGACAACCTGCTGCGCCCGCTGCTGGTGGGCAAGGACACGCAGATGCCCGACTACATCGTGCTGATCTCCACCATCGGCGGCATGGCGATCTTCGGCATCAACGGCTTCGTCATCGGCCCGGTGATCGCCGCGCTGTTCATGGCGGCGTGGAGCCTGTTCGCCGAATCGAACGAGGAGGACGGCAACACGCCGCCCTCGCCCTGATCAGCCGGCCGGGCGCGCGGCCTCCTCGCCCCCACCAGGGGCCGGCAAAGCGCCCCTGCACAAAGGCCAGGACGTGCGACACCTTGGCCGGCGACTTCGTGCCGGGCATCGGCATCGTCTCGGACGCCAAGGCCGCGCCGCATGAAGGTGGTACCCGGGCCGCTGGCCGAGAATGCCGCGGACGCGCCGACGGCCATCGCCGCCGCGATGCTGGACTGAGGAAAAGAGACATGCCGAAATTCGCCGCCAACCTGACGATGCTCTTCACCGAGCTGCCCTTCATGCAGCGCTTCGAGGCCGCCGCGAAAGCGGGCTTCGAGGCGGTGGAGTACCTCTTCCCCTACCCCTTCGACAGGAACGAGCTGGCCGCCGCGCTCAAGGCCAGCGGCCTGGTGCAGGTGCTGCACAACCTGCCGGCCGGCGACTGGGACGCCGGCGAGCGCGGCATCGCCTGCCACCCGGGGCGCGTCAACGAGTTCCGCGAGGGCGTGGCGCAGGCCATCGCCTACGCCAGCACGCTGGGCTGCCCGCAGGTCAACTGCCTGGCGGGCAGGCTGCCGCAGGGCGTGGGCGCCGACGAGGCCCGCGCCACCCTCGTGCAGAACCTGCGCTACGCGGCCAAGGCCCTGCAGGCGGCGGACATCCGCCTGCTGATCGAGCCCATCAACACCTTCGACATCCCCGGCTTCTTCCTCACCCGCACCGACCAGGCCCTGGCGCTGATCGACGAGGTGGACTCGGCCAACCTGTTCGTGCAGTACGACATCTACCATGCGCAGCGCATGGAAGGCGAGCTGGGCCGCACGCTGGCCAGGCACCTGGCGCGCATCGGCCACGTCCAGCTGGCCGACAACCCGGGCCGCGGCGAGCCGGGCACGGGCGAGATCAACTACCCCTGGCTGTTCCGGCACATCGACGCGATCGGCTACACCGGCTGGATCGGCTGCGAGTACAAGCCGCGCACCACCACCGCCGAAGGCCTGGGCTGGCTGAAGACCCTGAGCGCTTGAGGAGCGGTTCCACCGACCCGATCGCCACCCAGGACTTCGCCGCGCGCATCGCCCAGCCGGGCTGCGGCGACGTGGAGGCGCCGGTCTCCGGCGGCGGCTTCGCCTCCAGCCGCATCCTGGACGCGCACGGCGAGCCCATGCCTCGACGCTGGTCAAGGCCCTGGAGGCGCTGGCCCGGCATCCGGTGATGCCGGATACGCATCGCTGAACAGCGTCCAGCGTGGTTCCACCACCCGGGAGATGTGCCGCTTTGCGGTAGCCTCTCCTTCCTGCTTTCCGACCCCTGATTCGAAGACCGAGGAGCCATGCCATGACCAGCAAGCTGTCACCCGCCGAAGAGGCCCTGCGCGACGCCGCCCGCGAATACCACCGCGCCGGCGTGCACGGCAAGATTTCCGTCACCCCCACCAAGCCCCTGGTCAACCAGCGCGACCTGTCGCTGGCCTACTCGCCCGGCGTCGCCTACCCCTGCCTGGACATCCAGGCCGACCCGGCCAAGGCCGCCGAGTTCACCGCCCGCGGCAACCTGGTGGGCGTGGTCACCAACGGCACCGCCGTGCTGGGCCTGGGCGACATCGGCCCGCTGGCCGGCAAGCCGGTGATGGAAGGCAAGGGGTGCCTGTTCAAGAAGTTCGCCGGCATCGACGTGTTCGACATCGAGCTGGCCGAGCGCGACCCGGACAAGCTCGTGGACATCATCGCCGCGCTGGAGCCGACGCTGGGCGGCATCAACCTGGAGGACATCAAGGCGCCCGAGTGCTTCTACATCGAGCGCCGCTTGCGCGAGCGCATGAACATCCCGGTGTTCCACGACGACCAGCACGGCACCGCCATCATCTCGGCCGCGGCGCTGCTCAACGGCCTGGAACTGGTCGGCAAGAAGATCGGCGACGTGAAGATCGCCGTCTCGGGCGCCGGCGCCGCCGCCATCGCCTGCCTCGACGTGATGGTGGGCCTCGGCGCCAGGCCGGCCCACATCCACGCCTGCGACTCCAAGGGCCTGATCTACATGGGCCGCCCGGGCGGCTTCGACGACTCCAAGGCGCGCTACGCGCAGAAGGACACCGGCGCGCGCACCCTGGCCGACGTGGTCAAGGGCGCCGACGTGTTCCTCGGCTGCTCGGCGCCCGGCGTGCTGACGCCCGAGATGGTGGGCACGATGGCCGACCAGCCGATCATCCTGGCGCTGGCCAACCCCGAGCCGGAGATCCGCCCCGAGCTCGCCAAGCAGGTGCGGCCCGACTGCATCATCGCCACCGGCCGCAGCGACTACGCCAACCAGGTCAACAACGTCCTGTGCTTCCCCTACATCTTCCGCGGCGCGCTGGACTGCGGCGCCAGCAAGATCACCGAGGAGATGAAGCTCGCCTGCGTGCGCGAGATCGCCGCGCTGACCAAGGCCGACATCAGCGAGGAGGTGGCCACCGCCTACGCCGGCCAGGAGCTGGCCTTCGGCCCCGACTACATCATCCCCAAGCCCTTCGACTCGCGCCTGATCCTGCGCATCGCGCCGGCCGTGGCGAAGGCGGCGCAGGAATCCGGCGTCGCCGCGCGCCCCATCGAGGACCTGGACGCCTACCGCCAGCACCTCTCGCGCTTCGTCTACCAGACCGGCATGTTCATGCGCCCGGTATTCACGGCGGCCAAGCACGCCAAGAACAAGCGCGTGGCCTATGCCGAGGGCGAGGACGAGCGCGTGCTGCGCGCCGCCCAGCTCGCCGTGGACGAGGGCCTGGCCAGGCCGATCCTGATCGGCCGGCCCGACATCATCGCCATGCGCATCCAGAAGGCCGGGCTGCACCTGCGCCCGGGCACCGACGCCGAGGTGGTGGACCCGGAGAACGATCCGCGCTTCCGCCAGTACTGGGAGGCATACCACGCGCTCATGGGGCGGCGCGGCATCAACCCCGAGGGCTCCAAGGCGATGGTGCGCCGCTCCAACACCACCATCGCCGCACTGATGGTGCACCTGGGCGACGCCGACGCCATGATCTGCGGGCTGGTCGGCCGCTTCGACAGCCACCTCAAGGTGCTGGGCCAGATCCTCGGCACGCAGCGCGGCGTGCCGGACTTCGCCACGCTCAACGCGCTGATGCTGGACAAGTACACCCTGTTCATCGCCGACACCTACGTGCACGAAGACCCGACGGCCGAGCAGCTGGCGCACATCGCGCTGATGGCGGCCGAGGAGGTGCGGCGCTTCGGCCTGCCGCCGAAGGTGGCCTTCCTCTCGCACTCCAACTTCGGCACCTCGGAGCGCGCCTCGGCGCGCAAGATGCGCGTCGCGCGCGACCTGTTCGCGCAGATGGCGCCCGACATCGAGTGCGACGGCGAGATGCACGGCGATGCCGCGCTCAACGAGGGCGTGCGCCGCCAGTCCCTGCCCGCCAGCACGCTCACCGGCGAGGCCAACCTGCTGATCTGCCCCAACCTGGACGCCGCCAACATCCTCTTCAACGTGCTGAAGATGACCGGCGCCAACGGCGTGACGGTGGGCCCGATCCTGCTGGGCTCGTCCAGGCCGGCGCACGTGCTCAACACCTCGGCCACGGTGCGCCGCGTGCTGAACATGACGGCCCTGGCGGTGGCGGACGCCAACATCCAGCGATGAGCGCGACCGCCCGCCCCACCCTGGCGCAGCTGGCCGGCTTCCTGCGCGCGGAGTTTCCGCAGAGCGCCTGCGTCATCGAGGCCGTGGGCGGGCGCGGCGCCACCATCCGCAAGCCGGTCGACGGGGCCGACCTGCGCCCCGGCGGCACCGTCTCCGGCCCGACGCTGATGGCGGTGGCCGACGTGGCGCTGTACGTCGCGCTGCTGGGCGAGATCGGCATCGTGCCGCTGGCGGTGACGACCACCCTGAACACCACCTTCCTGCGCAAGCCCGCCGCCGGCCGCGACGTGATCGGCGTGTGCCGGCTGCTCAAGGTGGGCCGCACGCTGGCCACCGGCGACGTGCTGCTCTACAGCGACGGCGACCCCGAGCCGGTGGCGCACGCCGTCGGCAGCTATGCGATTCCGGCGGTCCACTCGCGCTGAGCCTGGCGCAGCGCGGGGCGTCCCCGGCAGGCCCGGCCCGGACGGTTCCCGCGGATCGAATGCCGATCCGCCTGCGCGCGCCGGGCTTCAGCGCCCGGCACCGGCCGCCGGCCCGCGGCGGCCGCGCGAGAGCCATGCGATCACCTCGCCCATGATCCCGCGGCGGAAGGCCAGCACGCAGACCACGAAGATCAGGCCGGTGACGAGGGTCACCGACTCACCCAGGGTGCTGAACCACTCCACCTTGGTCAGGCTGGCCAGCAGGTCGCCCAGCTCGCCGATCTTGTTCTCCAGCGCCACCACCACCGCCGCGCCCACCAGCGGGCCCGACAGCGTGCCCAGGCCGCCCAGCAGCGTCATCAGGATCACCGATCCGGAGGAAGACCAGTGCACGTCGGTCAGCGAAGCGAAGCCCAGCACCAGCGTCTTGAGCGAGCCGGCCAGCCCCGACAGCGCCGCCGAGATGACGAAGGCCAGCAGCTTGAAGCGGTTCACGTCGTAGCCCAGCGAGATCGCGCGCGGCTCGTTCTCCTTGATGCCCTTGAGCACCTGGCCGAAGGGCGAGTGGATGGTGCGCACGATGAGCAGGAAGGCCGCCGCCACGATGACCAGTGCCACGTAGTACATGGTCAGGTCGCTGCCCAGGTCGAGCACGCCGAACAGCCGGCCGCGCGGCACGCCCTGCAGGCCGTCCTCGCCGCCGGTGAACCTGGCCTGCAGCGCGACGAAGAACACCATCTGCGCCAACGCCAGCGTGATCATGGCGAAGTAGATGCCCTGGCGCCGGATGGCCAGCACGCCGAACACCCAGCCCAGCAGCGCGCCGGTGGCGGTGCCCAGGACCAGACCCAGTTCGGGCGTCAGGCCCCAGACTTTCATCGCGTGCCCGGCCACGTAGGCCGAGCCGCCGAGGAAGGCCGCATGCCCGAAGGACAGCAGGCCCGTGTAGCCCAGCAGCAGGTTGAAGGCCGCGGCGAACAGGGCGAAGCACATCAGCTTCATCATGAACACCGGGTAGGCGCCGGCGAAGGGCGCGGCCACGAGGGCGAGCGACAGCAGGCCGTAGGCGATGAGGAACTTGCGGTTCATGGTGCGCTCCTGCTCCCGTTTTTCACGTTTCCCTGCCGAACAGGCCGGCCGGCCGGATCAGCAGCACGATCACCATGATCACGAACACCACGGTGGAAGAGGCTTCGGGATAGAACACCTTGGTCAGCCCCTCGATCACGCCCAGGCCCAGCCCGGTGAGGATGGCGCCCATGATCGAGCCCATGCCGCCGATGACGACCACCGCGAAGACGACGATGATGAGGTTCTGCCCCATCAGCGGCGAGACCTGGATCACCGGCGCGGCCAGCACGCCGGCGAAGGCGGCCAGCGCCACGCCGAAGCCGTAGGTCAGCGTGATCATCAGCGGCACGTTCACGCCGAAGGCCTCGACCAGGCGCGGGTTCTCGGTGCCGGCGCGCAGGTAGGCGCCGATGCGCGTCTTCTCGATCAGGAACCAGGTGGCCACGCACACCGCCAGCGAGGCCGCCACCACCCAGGCGCGGTACTTGGGCAGGATCATGAAGCCGAGATCGAAGGCGCCCGAGAGCGCGTCGGGCGTGTCGTAGGCCAGGCCCGAGACGCCGTAGACGGAGCGGAACAGGCCCTCGATCAGCAGCGTCAAGCCCAGCGTCAGCAGCAGCCCGTACAGGTGGTCCAGCTTGTAGATCCAGCGCAGCAGCAGCCGCTCGATCAGCACGCCGAACAGGCCCACGATGACCGGCGCGGCCACCAGCATCACCCAGTAGCCGGCCTCGAAGTAGTTCATCGCCATCCACGTGAGCACCGCCCCCATCATGAACAGGGCGCCATGCGCGAAGTTGATGACGTTGAGCAGCCCGAAGATGACGGCCAGCCCCAGGCTGAGCATCGCGTAGAACGAGCCGTTGACCAGCCCCAGGAGGAGCTGGCTCAGCAGGGCGGGAAGCGAGATCTGCATGTGCGGCGGCAGGGAATGGGCGTCAGCCCGCGGATGAATCGGATGGCGGCGCGCAGCGGAGTCCGCGGTGCCCGGCGGGGCGCCTCACTTCCAGAGCGCGCACTTGCTCTCGGCCTTGGTCGCGAAGACCTGGTCGCCGGGCAGCGTCTTGAGCACCTTCAGGTAGTCCCACGGCTTCTTCGATTCGCCGGGCTGCTTGACCTCGACCAGGTACATCTCGTGCACCATGCGGCCGTCGGGCCGGATGACCCCGCCCTTGGCGTAGAAGTCGTTGATGGGCGTGCTCTTGAGCTTTTCCATCACCTTGTCGGCGTCGGTCGTGCCGGCGGCCTGCACCGCCTTCAGGTAGGTCGTGGCGGCCGAGTAGTCGGCGGCCTGCACGTCGGTCGGCATGCGCTTGGTCTTGTCGAAGAAGCGCTGCGCCCACTTGCGGCTGTCGTCATTCAGGTCCCAGTACCAGCTGGTGGTGTGCAGCAGGCCGCCGGTGTTCTTCAGGCCCAGGCTGTGGATGTCGGACAGGAACACCAGCAGGCCGGCCACCTTCATCGTCTTGTCGATGCCGAACTCCTTGGCCGCCTTGATCGCATTGATGGTGTCGCCGCCCGCGTTGGCCAGGCCCAGGATCTGCGCCTTGGAGTTCTGCGCCTGCAACAGGAAGGAGGAGAAGTCGCTGGCATTGAGCGGATGCCTGACGCTGCCCACCACGGTGCCGCCCTTTTCCTTCACGATCTTGCCGGTGTCGGCCTCCAGCGCATGGCCGAAGGCATAGTCGGCGGTCAGGAAGAACCAGCTCTTGCCGCCCTGGTCCACCACCGCCGCGCCGGTGCCCTTGGCCAGGGCGATGGTGTCGTAGGCATAGTGCACGGTGTAGGGCGAGCACTGCTCGTTGGTCAGCGCCGCGCTGCCGGCGCCGTTGTCGAAGTACACGCGCTTCTTCTCCTGCGCCACCTTGGCCATGGCCAGCGCCACGCCGGAGTTGGTGCCGCCGAAGACCATGGTCAGGTTCTGCGTGTCGATCCATTCGCGCGTCTTGGTGGCCGCGATGTCCGGCTTGTTCTGGTGGTCGGCCGTCAGCAGCTCGATGGGCTGGCCCAGCACCTTGCCGCCGAAGTCGTCGATGGCCATCTGGATGGCCAGGGCGCCGTTCTTGCCCTCGACGTCGGAGTACAGGCTGGACATGTCGGTGATCAGGCCGATCTTGACCTGGGCCTGCGCCGCCGCAGCCAGCGTGAGCGCGCCGACGGCCAGGGCGATGGCGCTGAGGGGTTTCTTCATGACGTTGTCTCCTTTGGGTACGGGGAAGGAAAAGGTGCCGGGCTCACACGCCCAGCAGCTCGTTGAGCACGGGCATCTTGGCCTGCAGGTCGGCCGCGCCGAAGCGTTCCACGATGCGGCCGTGCTCCATCACGTAGAAGCGGTCGGCCAGGGGCGCGGCGAAGCGGAAGTTCTGTTCCACCATCACGATGGTGTAGCCCTTGGCGCGCAGCGTGGTGATCATGCGCGCCAGGGCCTGCACGATCACCGGCGCCAGGCCCTCGGAGATCTCGTCCAGCAGCAGCAGGCGCGCGCCGGTGCGCAGGATGCGCGCCACCGCCAGCATCTGCTGCTCGCCGCCCGACAGGCGCGTGCCCTGGCTGTGGCGCCGCTCGGCCAGGTTGGGGAACATGGCGTAGATCTCCTGCACCGACATGCCCGGTTCCCTGCCCCTGAGCGGCGGCGGCAGCAGCAGGTTCTCCTCGGCCGACAGGCTGGCGAAGATGCCGCGCTCCTCCGGGCAGTAGCCGATGCCGTAGTGGGCGATCTTGTAGGTGGGCAGGCCGATGGTCTCGTGGCCGGCCACGCGGATGCTGCCCTTGCGCGTGCCCGTCAGGCCCATGACGGCGCGCAGCGTGGTGGTGCGGCCGGCGCCGTTGCGGCCCAGCAGCGTGACCACCTCGCCCGGCTGCACCACCATGTCCACGCCGTGCAGCACGTGCGATTCGCCGTACCAGGCCTGCAGGTCCTTGATCTCGAGGGCCGGAGAACTCATGTCAGTCTCCCATGGCTCAGCGCGCCACCCGCAAGACATGGAACGCATGGAACGGCACCCGGCATGCAGCGATGCCGAAGGCCGCGGAGCAGGCCAGGCGGGAGCATCCGCGGAACCGGCTTGGCCGGGCCGCAGGATGCGCCCCCTTGAGGGGGTTGGCGTAGCGGAACGCAGTCCGCGAAGACTGGGGGAGGTCCATCTCAATGCGCTCCCTGGAGCTGGCCGTCGGTGGTGCCCATGTAGGCCTCCATCACCTGCGGGTTCTTCGAGACGGCGCCGTACGGCCCCTCGGCCAGCACGGCGCCGCGCTGCAGCACGGTGATCACGTCGGCGATGGTGGAGACCACGCTCATGTTGTGCTCCACCATCAGGATGGTGCGGCCGGCCGACACGCGCTTGATCAGCTCGGCCACGCGGTGCACGTCCTCGTGGCCCATGCCCTGGGTGGGCTCGTCCAGCAGCATCAGCTCGGGCTCCATCGCCAGCGTGGTGGCGATCTCCAGCGCGCGCTTGCGGCCGTAGGGCAGGTTCACGGTCAGCTCGTCGGCCAGGTCCTCCAGGCCCACCTCGGCCAGCAGCTCGCGGGCGCGGGCATTGAGCGGCAGCAGCGACTTCTCGCTCTGCCAGAAGTGGAAGCTGGTGCCCAGCGCGCGCTGCAGGCCCAGGCGCACGTTCTCCAGCACCGTCAGGTGCGGGAACACGGCCGAGATCTGGAAGGAGCGGATGATCCCGCGCCGGGCGATCTGCGCCGGCTGCTCGCGGGTGATGTCCACGCCGTTGAACAGGATGGTGCCGGAGGTCGGCTCCAGGAACTTGGTCAGCAGGTTGAAACAGGTGGTCTTGCCCGCCCCATTGGGACCGATCAGCGCGTGGATGGCGCCGCGCCGCACCTTCAGGTCGACCTGGCTGACCGCGGTGAATCCCTTGAATTCCTTGGTGAGTTGGCGCGTCTCGAGAATGATGTCGCTCATTTCGCTCCGTCGCCCGGGTACTGGCGGGATAGGTCGGTCATGCGGTCCGCTGGTGTGCGTTGCTGAAAATGCGCTTCAGGGTGGCGAAGCGCCCGCATTGTTTCGCCCGCCGCCCGACCTTGATACTGGGGCAAATGCGGATGCTGCGGTGCAACGTGTCCGGTGCGCCCCGGACCGGGGGGCGTGATGCACCGATGGAACCGCCCCGTGGACCGCCGGGGCGCCGCCCAGGGTCAGTGCGCTCCGGCCGCCGCGTCCGCCCCCGCCCCGCCCCGGGCGGGCCTGGACAGCCAGATCACCGGGATCAGCAGCAGGAACAGCAGCGCCGAGGCGTAGAACAGGTCGGAGGTGGCGAGCATGAAGGCCTGCTGATCCACCAGGCGGTTGATCTGCGCGAGCACCTGGTCGGCGCCGAGGCCGGCGCCGCCGAGCATGCCGATCGCGCCCGTCGCCGCGCTGCTGCCCTGGTTGACCGCCTCGGCCAGCTGCGCATGGTGCAGCGTGGCGCGGTTCTCCCACAGGGTGGTGGCGATGGAGGTGCCCATGGCGCCGGCCATGATCCGCGCGAAGTTCGACAGGCCCGAGGCGGCGGGGATGCGTTCGGGCGGGAGGCCCGAGAGCGTGATCGTCACCAGCGGGATGAAGAAGAAGGCCATCGCGATGCCCTGGATGAGGGTCGGGACCATGATGGTGTCGAAATCCGCCTGCGTGTTGAAGCGCGAACGCATCCACAGGACCAGCGTGAAGACCAGGAAGGACAAGGTGGCGTAGCGGCGCGGGTCCACCTTGCCCACCGTCAGCCCCACCATGGGCGACAGGACGATCGCCAGCAGCCCCACCGGCGCCAGCACCATGCCGGCCTGCGTCGCGGTGTAGCCCATGAACTGCTGCAGCCACAGCGGCAGGATCACCACGTTGCCGAAGAACAAGCCATAGCCCACCGCCAGGGCCAGCGTGCCGGACCAGAAGTTGCGCCGACTGAACAGCGACAGATCCACCACGGGGTGCTTTTCCGTCAGCTCCCACGCCAGGAAGAAGACCAGGCCGACCCCGGCCACCACCGCCAGCGCGACGATCTGCCCGGACGCGAACCAGTCCAGCTCCTTGCCCTTGTCGAGCATGAGCTGCAGCGCGCCCACCCACAGCACCAGCAGCGCCAGGCCGACGGCATCGATGGGCACCTTGCGCGTGGGGCTCTCGCGGTGGCGGTAGATGGCCAGCGTGATGCCGGCGGCCAGCAGGCCGACCGGGATGTTGATGTAGAAGATCCAGGGCCAGGAGACGTTGTCGGTGATCCAGCCGCCCAGCAGCGGCCCCATCACCGGCGCGATGAGGGTGGTCATCGACCACATCGCCATCGCCAGCCCGGCCTTGGCGCGCGGGTAGCTCGACAGCAGCAGCGTCTGCGACAGCGGGATCATCGGCCCGGCGACGAAGCCCTGCAGCGCGCGGAAGGCGATCAGCATCGTCATGTTGGGCGCCAGCCCGCACAGCCAGGAGCTGATGACGAACAGCAGCACGCTGGCCATGAACAGGCGCACCTGGCCGATGCGCTGCGTCAGGAAGCCGGTGAGCGGCACGGCGATGGCGTTGGCCACGCCGAAGCTGGTGATGACCCAGGTGCCCTGCGTGGGGCTCACGCCCAGGTCGCCGGAGATGGCGGGCAGCGACACGTTCGCGATCGATGTGTCGAGCACGTTCATGAAGGTCGCGGCCGACAGCGCGAGGGTGCCCCAGATCCGCGCCGCGCCTTCGAGCGGCGGCGGGGGGACGTAGGGCGTCGAAGGACTGGACATGCGGAATGCGCCGGGAAGGGAGCCTCAGGCCGCCTTGCCGTGCAGGGCCAGGTGGGCGCCGCCGCTGTGCACCGGCGCCGGGCCCTGCGGTTCACGCTTGGCGGCGGGCTGCGCCGCGCCGCCCAGGTTGGCCTCGATGATGCGGCGCACCTCGGCCTCGGCGCCCTGGTCCACCGCGCTGTAGACCCCGGTCTGCGCCACCGGCTCGCGCCGCGGCGCCTCGGCCAGCATGCGGCCGTCGCGGTGGTGCACGTCCACCTCGGCGTCCATCGACAGGCCCACGCGCAGCGGGTTGGCCTTGACCTGCTCAGGGTCCAGCGAGATGCGCACCGGCACGCGCTGCACCACCTTGATCCAGTTGCCGGTGGCGTTCTGCGCCGGCAGCAGCGCGAAGGCGGCGCCGGTGCCGATGCCCAGACCCTCGACCTTGCCGTCGTACTCGACCTTCTTGCCGTACAGGTCGGCGGTGAGCTTGACCGGCTGGCCAATGCGGATGTTGCGCAGCTGCACTTCCTTGAAGTTGGCATCGACCCACACCCCGCCCAGCGGCACCACCGACATCAGCGGCGTGCCGGGGCTGACGCGCTGGCCGAGCTGCACGGTGCGCCGGGCGACGTAGCCGTCCACCGGCGCCGGCATGGCCACGCGCTGGGTGGCGAGGTAGGCCTCCCGCACCTTGGCGGCGGCGGCCAGCACGCTGGGGTGCTGCTCGACCGGGGTGCCGTCGGTCAGCGACCGGTTGCTGGCCAGGCTCTCGCGTGCGGCGACCACGCCGGCCTGCGCCGCGGCCAGCGCGCTGCGGGCGTTGGCGACGGCGGTCTCGGTGTGGTTCAGCTCTTCCTTCGACACCGCGCCGTTGCCGGTGAGCGACTGGCGCCGCCGCAGGTCGTCCTGCGCGCGGGCCAGGTCGCTCTGCGCCCTGACCACGTCGGCCTGGCGCAGCTCCACCTGCGCCGCCAGCGTGGCGTTGTTGGCGTACAGGGTGCGCGCCTGGCGCACGGCCTGCCCCAGCGTGGCCTCGGCCTGCTCCAGCGTGACCTTGGCGTCGGCCGGGTCGAGCTGCACCAGCGGCTGGCCGGCCTTGACGAAGTCGGTGTCGTCGGCGCCGATGGCCATCACCGTGCCGCCGATCTGCGGCGTGATCTGGATGACGTTGCCCTGCACGTAGGCGTTGTCGGTGCCCTCGTAGTTGCTGGCCACCAGCCATTCGTAGGCGGCCCAGCCGACGCCGGCCACGACCACGATGGCCGCCAGGGTGGTGAGGGTGCGGCGGCGCTTGCCGTTGCCATTGCCGGCGGCGCCCGTTGCGGCCGGGGTGGAGGGGGTGTTCTCGCTCATGGTGTGTGCTTTCCTGCGGGAGGGAGGCGGCGGTCCTGCCTTGTCGTCAATGGGTGGCGGCGGCGCTTTCGGGAGCGGCCGCCTGCCGGGTGTCGGTATCGTCCTGCCAGCCGCCGCCCAGCGCGCGCGCCAGCGCGACCTGGGTGTCCAGAGCGCGCGCGGCCAGGTCGACGCCCTGCCGGCGCTGCGCCAGCACGGCGGTCTCGGCGGTCAGGACGTTCAGGTAGTTGCCCAGGCCCGCGCCGTAGCGCTGCACGGCGATCTGCCAGGCGCCCTCGGCGGCGGCCTGCGCCTCGCGCTGCTGCTGCTGCTGGGCCGTGATCGACCGGATCGCGGTGATCTGGTCGGCCACGTCGCGCACGGCGTCCAGCACGGCGGCGTTGTAGCTTTCAATGGCGGCGTCCAGATCGGCCGTCTTGCCGCGCAGGTTGCCGCGCAGCTTGCCGCCCTCGAAGATCGGCAGCGTCACCGCCGGGCCGACGCCCCAGGCCATGTTGTCCTTGCTGAACCAGGTCGTCAGCGGGAACGCGCCCTCGTAGCCGACGAAGGCCATCAGGTTGACGTTGGGGTAGAACTGGGCCTTGGCGCCGGCCACGTCCTGCCGCGCCGCTTCCACGCGCCAGCGCGCGGCCACGATGTCAGCGCGCCGGCCCAGCAGGTCGGCCGGCAGCACGGGCTGGAGGGCGATGCTCTTGATGCCATCCAGTGCGGGCGGGTTGAGGCCCTGCGTCGCGTTCGGCTGCCCCACCAGCGCGTCGAGCGCATGCTGCTGCAGGGTGAGCTGCTCCCTCAGCGCCTCGATCTGGCCGCGCGCCTCAGGCAGGCTGCCCTGGCTCTGGCGCAGTTCCAGGTGGGTGTCCAGGCCGGCGGACACGCGGTCGCGCACCAGCCGGAGGGTTTCGTCGCGCTGCGCCAGCGTGCGCTCGGCCACGGCCAGCTGGGCATTCAGGCGGGCCCACTGCAGGTAGCCGCGCGCCACGTTGCTGGCCAGCAGCACGCGCGCCGCAGCCGCATCGGCCGCCGCGGCCCTGGCCGCCCCCACCGCGGCATCCAGCGCCGCGCGGTTCTTGCCGAAGAAGTCCAGCTCCCAGCCGGCATTGAGCTGGCCCACGCCGCCGGTGCCCGTCATGCCGGCGAACGGGTAACCGTACGGACTGGACTCGGAGAAATGCTGGCGCACGACGTCCACCTCGGCGCTCAGATGCGGCTTGCGCGCCGCGCCGGCGACCTCGGCCGCGGCCTGCGCCTTCTCCAGCCGCGCCTGCGCCACCCGCAGACTGGGGTTGTCCCGCAGCGCCTGGTCGATCAGGCGGTCGAGCTGCGGGTCGCCGAAGGCGTGCCACCACTGGCTGTCGATGGTGACGGCGGGGGCCGCGCCGGGGGCCGGCAGACCGGCCTCGGCCGCCGTGCGCGGCCGGGCCGGATCGTTGACGCGGCCCATGTCGGCACAGCCGGACAGCACGGCCAGCGCGGCAACGGCAGCAGCGGCCGCCAGGACGCGGCGGCGCGGCGCCGGCGCGGCGCTTTCAGGAAGAAGCGGGGTCATTGCGGGAGTCCTTGAGGGCGGCGGCACGGGCCGCCGCGTTCTGGGCGTTGTCGAGGATGCGGCACAGGTAATCCTTGAGCTGCCGCCATTCCTCCGGGCTGAAGCCACAGAGGAATTCGTTCTGTACCCGGCACAGCACGTGCGGCACGCGCTGCGCATGGGCGGCGCCCTCCTCGGTCAGCTCGATGTTCACCACCCGCCGGTCGGCCACGGAACGCACGCGGCGCACCAGGCCTTTGGCCTCCAGGCGGTCGAGCAGACGCGTCATGGCGCCGGTGTCGAGTTCGCACACGCGCGCCAGCTCGGCCACCGTGGTCGAGGGCCCGCTGTGCATGTGCAGCTTGTGCAGCGGGATCCACTGCGGGTAGGTCGGGCCGCCGGGCTCGACCAGTTCGGCTTCCACCGCCTGGCCGATGGCAGTGATGATGCGGCGCATCATCAGGCCGATGCTCTCGTCGGCGGAATAGTCCTCGGGCCGGTAGAAAGCACACCCGCCACCGGATGCGCCGTCAGGCGGAGCACAGGGGGGTGTTTCGGAGGGCATGGCGCAAAATAATAGTTGCCCAGACAGTAATTGTCAAGGCTGATTTTGTGACGACAACGGATCGTTAGAATCCGGCCCCTATGTCCAGCCCCCCGCCTGCCGCCAAGGCATCGCCGCGCTCGCTGTCCGGGCTGCTGCCTTTCCTCCGCCCCTACCGTGCGCAGATCGCGCTGGCGGGGCTGTTCCTGGCCATGGCGGCGGTGACGACGCTGCTGTTCCCGCTGGCGCTGCGCGGGCTGATCGACAACGGCCTGGTGCCGGCCGACCGCGGCGCCCAGATGCTGGCGCTGCGCCGCCACTTCTTCGAACTGTTCGGCGTGGCGGTGGCGCTGGGCCTCTTTTCGGCGGCGCGCTTCTACACGATGAGCTGGCTGGGCGAGCGCATCACGGCCGACCTGCGCAACGCGGTCTACGCGCACGTGCTGCGCCAGAGCCCGCAGTTCTTCGAGACCACGCAGACCGGCGAGGTGCTGTCGCGCCTGACGGCCGACACGACGCTGGTGCAGACCGTCGTCGGCTCCTCGCTGAGCATGGGGCTGCGCAACGCGGTGATGGGCCTCGGTGCCCTGGCGATGCTGGTGTGGACCAACCCCTACGTGATGGCCCAGGTGCTGCTGATCCTGGCGCTGGTGGTGGCGCCGAGCATGGTGTTCGGGCGCCGGGTGAGGAAGCTCTCGCGCGCCAGCCAGGACCGCGTGGCCGACGCCAGCGCCATCGCGGCCGAGGTGCTCAACGCCATCCCCGTGGTGCAGAGCTACACCGCCGAGGCGCGCGAATCGGCGCGCTTCGCAGACTCGACGCAGGACGCCTTCCGCACCGCCGTGCGGCGCAGCAAGGCGCGCTCGGTGCTGGTGGCCTTCATCATCATCGCCACCTCGGCGGCGCTGCTGTGGGGCTTGTACGAAGGCACGCAGGCGGTGCTGCGCGGCGACATCACCGCCGGGCACCTGGGCCAGACCATCGTGTACGTGATCATCCTGGCCGGCGCCTTCGCGGTGCTGGGCGAGGTGTACGGCGACGTGCTGCGTGCCGCCGGCGCCACCGAGCGGCTGATGGAGCTGCTGCATGCGCGCTCGGCCATCGAATCGCCCGCCACGCCGGCCGCGCTGCCGGCGTCCGGGGCTGGCAGCGCAGTGGCTTTCGGGTCGGTGCAGTTCCACTACCCCTCGCGCCCCGCCACGCCGGCCCTGGCGGATTTCAGCCTGGCCGTGTCCCCCGGCGAGACGGTGGCGCTGGTCGGCGAGAGCGGCGCCGGCAAGAGCACCGTGTTCCAGCTGCTGCTGCGCTACTACGACCCGCAGGCCGGGCGCATCGCGCTCGATGGCGCCGCCCTGCCCGCGCTGGCCCTGCCCGACCTGCGCGGGCGCATCGCGCTGGTGCCGCAGGAGCCGGTGATCTTCTCGGCCAGCGCAATGGAGAACATCCGCTACGGCCGCCCCGGGGCCGGCGACGAGGAGGTTCGCGCCGCCGCCCGCGCCGCCCATGCGGACGGCTTCCTGGCCGCCCTGCCCGAGGGCTACGGCACCTTCCTGGGCGAGCGCGGCGTGCGCCTGTCGGGCGGGCAGCGCCAGCGCATCGCGATCGCGCGCGCCATGCTCAAGAACGCCCCGCTGCTGCTGCTGGACGAGGCCACCAGCGCGCTGGATGCCGAGAGCGAACGCATGGTCCAGGCCGCGCTGGAGTCCGCCATGGAAGGCCGCACGACCCTCGTGATCGCCCACCGCCTCGCCACCGTGCAGAAGGCCGACCGCATCGTGGTGCTGGAGCACGGGCGCATCGTCGAGCACGGCACGCATGCCGAGTTGGTGGCGCGCGGCGGCGTGTACGCGAAGCTGGCGGCGTTGCAGTTCACCGCCTGAGCGCTGACTATTGAAGGGGCTCCTTGAGCGCCGCCGGGATCGGCAGCGGCAGGACGGCGATGCCCTCCTCCAGCAGCGCTTCGGTCTGCTCGCGGGTGGCCTGGCCGCGGATCCCGCGCTCCTCGGCCTCGCCGTAGTGCATGCGGCGCGCTTCCTCGGCGAAGCGCTCGCCCACGTCCTCGGTGCGGGCCAGCACCTCGCGCACGGCACGCATCCAGCGGCCCTCCAGCGTGTCCGCTGCCGGACCAGCCACCACAGACTGCGCTGCGGCGGCCGGCTCGCGGGCGCCCAGGTTCAGGCGCGGCGCGCTCAGGCCCTTGGCGATGGCGGTGTCGCCGCACATCGGGCATTCGACGAGGCCGCGCTCCAACTGCCGTTCGACATCCTGGTCGGAGCCGAACCAGCCTTCGAAGGCATGGCCGTGGGCGCAGCGCAGGTTGAGGACTTTCATGGAGCCGGATTATCGGCAGCCGGCCCCGGCGGCGCCGGCTGCCAGTCCAGCGGCCATGCGCCTGCCAGGACATTCTGCATCCACAGCGCACAGGCGAGCGTCTTGGCATCGGTCACGCGGCCGTCCCGGCACCATGCGAGCAGTTCGTCCGGCCGGGCTGCGAACACGTCCAGGAACTCCCCCTGGTCGAGCTGGCGAACCCCCGCCTCCAGGCCGCGGGCGAAGTAGATGTGGATGACCTCCGTCGAGTAGGCCACGGCCAGGTGCATGGAGCCGGCCCGCGCCCATTCGCGCGCGCGGTAGCCGGTTTCCTCCAGCAATTCGCGCTGGCCGCACGCCAACGGGTCCTCGCCCGGGTCCAGTTTGCCGGCCGGGAACTCGATCATCACCCGCTCCACCGGGTAGCGGTACTGGCGCTCCAGCACCACCCGCCCGTCGTCCAGCAGCGGCACCACGACCACCGCGCCGGGGTGGATGACGTACTCGCGCGTGGCGAGATGCCCGTCGGGCAGCCGCACCGTGTCGCGCCGGGCACGCAGGAAATGCCCTTCGAACAGCAGTTCGGAGTCCGTGCGTTCTTCCTTGAGATGCGGGTCGGTCATGGGTCAGCCCTTGCGGTGCTTGAGAAGGTAGCGCCAGGTGAAGCCCGGGAAGGCCAGCACCAGGAACAGCGCCGCCGTCACCGCGTAGAACTCCCAGCCCTGCGGCGCGATCTGGCCGAGGCGCTGCTCGAAAAGCAGGCCGACGCCGCCGGCCGCGAAGTACAGCACCGCCAGTTCGGCCAACCGCACGGCGAGGCTCTTGCGCCCGGCGCCGCCGGGCAGGGGCAGCACGGCCAGCAGGCGCTCGTTGACGAAAGGCAGGTTGGCCGCCAGCAGGGCAGCCAGCAGCACCAGCCAGACCGAGGCGCTTTGCGACGGACCGCCCATGCGCGCTGATCGTGCAGGCGCCGGCCGGCCTCAGCCTGCCAGCGTGGCGACGATCGCCTTGGCGCACAGCGCCATCAGGCCGCCGGGCACGATGCCCAGCACCAGGATCAACGCGCCGTTGAGCGTGAGCACGGTGCGCACGTCGCGCGGGGCCGAAACGGTGGTGGCCGTCAGCGGCTGGTCGAAGTACATGACCTTGACGACGCGCAGGTAGTAGAAGGCGCCGACCAGCGAGGTGATCACCGCGAACACGGCCAGGCCGATGTACAGCGCCTGCCCGGTCGCGATCAGCGCCTGCAGCACGGCCAGCTTGGCATAGAAACCCACCATCGGCGGGATGCCGGCCAGCGAGAACATGGCGATCGCCATCACGGCGGCATACAGCGGGCTGCGCTGATTCAGGCCGGCCAGATCGGCGATCTCCTCGCTCTCGAAGCCCTCGCGCGCCAGCAGCAGGATGGTGCCGAAGCTCGCCAGCGTGGTCAGCACGTAGGTCAGGATGTAGAACATCGACGCGCTGTAGGCGAACTGGGCGTTGTAGCTGTTGCCGTTGACCACGCCCGCCACCAGGCCGAGCAGCATGAAGCCCATCTGCGCGATAGTGGAGTAGGCCAGCATGCGCTTGAGGTTGGTCTGCGCGATGGCTGCCAGATTGCCCACCAGCAGCGAGGCGATGGCCAGGAGCGCCAGCATCTGCTGCCAGTCGAAGGCCAGCGGCAGCAGGCCCTCCACCAGCAGGCGGATCACGATGGCGAAGGCGGCCAGTTCCGGCGCGGCGCCGATCAGCAGCGTGACGGCCGTCGGGGCGCCGTGGTAGACGTCGGGCAGCCACATGTGGAAGGGCGCGGCGCCGAGCTTGAAGGCCAGGCCGGCGACGATGAACACCAGGCCGAAGACCAGCACCTGATGGTCCACCTTGCGGCTGGCGATGGCCTTGAACACCTCGTTGACGTCGAGCGAGCCGGTGGCGCCGTACATCATCGACAGGCCGTACAGCAGGAAGCCGCTGGCCATGGCCCCCAGCACGAAGTACTTCATCGCCGCCTCGCTGGCCACGGCGTGGTCGCGGCGCAGCGCCACCAGCGCGTAGCTGGAAAGCGTGAGCAGTTCCAGCCCCAGGTAGATGAGCAGGAAGTGGCTGCCCGAGATCATCACGAACATGCCCAGCAGCGCCAGCATGCCCAGGGTGAACAGTTCACCGCCGCGCAGCATCCCGCGGTCGCCCGCGTAGGGACGGCCATAGACCAGGCTGACCATCAGCGCCAGCGAGGCGAAGCACTTGAGCCAGTTGCCCATCGGGTCGCTGACCACCATGCCGCCGAAGCCGTAGATCGTCTGGGCCCTGGTCGCCTGCATGCCGGTCAGCACCGCCACCACGGCCAGCGTCAGCAGCGTGAGCACGTAGGTCGCCGTGCGGCGCGCGCTGCCGACGGACAGGTCGGCCAGCGCAATGATGCAGGCCATCACGAGCAGCACGATCTCCGGGTAGATCGCGATCCAGCTGAGTTTGTCAATCATCTCGTTCTCTTATTCAGCGCACGGCCCGCCGCCGGGCCGCCCCAAGGCGGGCCAACCCCCTCGGGGGGCAGCGCAGCGGCGAAGACGCAAGCGTGGGGGCCATGCTGTCAAGGCAGCTTGGACTGCGCGACGTGCTTCAGCAGGTCGGCGACGGAGACGTTCATCACGTCGGTGAAGGGCTTGGGGTCCAGGCCCATCCACAGCACGGCGACGGCCAGCAGCGCCAGCATGAGGAACTCGCGCCCATTGATGTCCGTCAGCTCCTCCACGTGCCTGTTGCCGGGCGCACCCAGGTACACGCGCTTGTACATCCAGAGGGTGTAGGCGGCGCCCAGGATCAGCGCCGTGGCGGCCAGCAGGCCGATCCAGAAGTTGGCCTTGACGGCGGCCAGGATCACCATCCACTCGCCGACGAAGCCCGCCGTGGCCGGCAGGCCGCAGTTGGCCATGGCGAACAGCAGCGCGAAGGCGGCGAACTTGGGCATGGTGTTGACCACGCCGCCGTAGTCGGCGATCTGGCGCGAGTGCACGCGGTCGTAGAGCACGCCGATGGACAGGAACATGGCGCCCGAGACGAAGCCGTGCGCGATCATCTGCACGATGCCGCCGGCGAGCCCCAGGTCGTTGAAGACGAAGAAGCCCAGGGTGACGAAGCCCATGTGCGCCACCGACGAGTAGGCCACCAGCTTCTTCATGTCCTTCTGCACGATCGCCACCAGGCCGACGTAGATCACGGCGATCAGCGACAGCGCGATCATCAGCCAGGCCCATTCGCGCGAGGCGTCGGGCGCGATCGGCAGCGAGAAGCGCAGGAAGCCGTAGGCGCCCAGCTTCAGCATGATGGCGGCCAGCACGGCGGAGCCGCCGGTGGGCGCCTCCACGTGCACGTCCGGCAGCCAGGTGTGGACCGGCCACATCGGCACCTTCACGGCGAAGGCGGCGAAGAAGGCAAAGAACAGCAGCGTCTGCGCCGTGCCCGCCAGCGGCAGCCGGTGCCAGGCGGCGATGTCGAAACTGCCGCCCGCCTTGTTGTACAGATAGATGAAGGCCACCAGCATCAGCAGCGAGCCGAGCAGCGTGTACAGGAAGAACTTGAAGGCCGCGTAGATCTTGTTGGGGCCACCCCAGATGCCGATGATCAGGTACATCGGGATCAGCGTGGCCTCGAAGAACACGTAGAACAGCATGCCGTCGAGCGCGCAGAACACGCCGATCATCAGGCCCGAGAGGATCAGGAACGCGCCCATGTACTGGTTCACGCGCTCGGTGATCACCTCCCAGGCCGAGATCACGACGATCACCGTGATGAAGGCCGTCAGCAGCACGAACCACATCGACAGGCCATCCACGCCCAGGTGGTAGTGGATGTTGAAGCGCTCGATCCAGGGGCTCTTCTCGACGAACTGCATCGCCGAGGTGCTGTTGTCGAAGCGCGTCCAGACCGGCAGCGTCACCAGGAAGCCGGCGATCGCGCCCAGGAGGGCGATCCACCGCACGCCCCGTGCCCACGCGTCGCGGCCGAAGGCCAGCAGCACCACGCCCACGGCGATCGGCAGCCAGATGGCAAGGCTCAGCAAACCCATTTTTCTTGTTCTCCAGCGGCGCCGTTCAACGCTTGAACCAGACGAAGTACGTCATCAGGATGAAGATGCCCAGCAGCATCGCAAAGGCATAGTGGTAGATGTAGCCGGACTGGAACCAGCGGACCACGCCCGCCAGCCGCCCCACGACCTTCCACGAGCCGTTGACCACCGCGCCGTCGATCAGCGCCTGGTCGCCGCCCTTCCACAGGCCGGTGCCCAGCGCGCGCGCGCCGCGGGCCAGCACGTTCTCGTTGAACCAGTCCAGGTAGTACTTGTTCTCGAGCAGGCGGTAGACCGGGCCGAAGGCGCGCTTGATCGCGGCCGGCAGCGCCGGGTTGACCATGTACATGTACCAGGAGAGCACCACGCCGGCCAGCGCCAGGTACAGCGGCAGCGCATGCAGGGAATGCAGCGCCATCGCCACCGGGCCGTGGATCGCCTCGCGCAGCTCTTCCATCGCCGGGTGATGCTCCAGGTTGACGAAGATGGCGTCCTTGAAGAAGTCGCCGAACAGCATCGGCATCAGCGTGAAGAAGCCGATGACGACGGACGGGATCATCAGCAGCACCAGCGGCAGCGTCACGACCCAGGGCGACTCGTGCGGCTTGTGCTCGCCGTGGCCGTGGTGATCGTCATGCCCGTGGTGGTGGTCGTGGTGCGCGTCCGGGTTCTGGTCGTAGCGTTCCTTGCCGTGGAAGACCAGGAAGTACAGGCGGAAGGAATAGAAGGCCGTGACGAACACGCCGGCCAGCACCGAGAAGGAGGCGAAGCCCGCCGCCGGCAGGTGGCTGGCGTGCACCGCCTCGATGATCGCGTCCTTCGAGTAGAAGCCCGAGAAGAAGGGCGTGCCGATCAGCGCCAGGTTGGCCAGCAGGAAGGTGATCCAGGTGATGGGCATGTACTTGCGCACGTTGCCCATCCAGCGGATGTCCTGGTTATGGTGCATGCCGATGATGACCGAGCCTGCGCCCAGGAACAGCAGCGCCTTGAAGAAGGCGTGCGTCATCAGGTGGAACACCGCCACCGAGTAGGCCGATGCGCCCAGCGCCACCGTCATGTAGCCCAGCTGCGAGAGCGTGGAGTAGGCGACCACACGCTTGATGTCGTTCTGGATGATGCCCAGGAAGCCCATGAACAGGGCCGTGATCGAGCCGATGACGAGGATGAAGTTCAGCGCCGTGTCGGACAGCTCGAACAGCGGTGACATGCGGCTGACCATGAAGATGCCGGCCGTCACCATCGTCGCCGCGTGGATCAGCGCGGAGATCGGCGTCGGGCCTTCCATCGAATCGGGCAGCCACACGTGCAGCGGGAACTGCGCGCTCTTGCCCATGGCGCCGATGAAGAGGCAGATGCAGATCACGGTGACCAGCAGCCAGTCGGTGCCGGGGAAGCCGATCCCGGCAAGCTCGCCGGCCTTGGCGAAGACCTCGCCGTAGTTCAGCGTGCCGGCGTAGGCGGCGATCAGGCCGATGCCGAGGATGAAGCCGAAGTCGCCGACCCGGTTGACCAGGAAGGCCTTCATGTTGGCGAAGATGGCCGTCGGCCGGTTGTACCAGAAGCCGATCAGCAGGTTCGACACCAGGCCCACCGCCTCCCTGCCGAAGAACAGCTGCAGCATGTTGTTGCTCATCACGAGCATCAGCATGGAA
>JASGDG010000284.1:0-13824 GCA_047607325.1 Xenophilus sp.
CCGCAGCCGCCACGGGCCGGGGGGCCGGGGCGGGGGGCGAGGCAGGCGGTCGGGGCATCGGGGCGGCGGTCCTCGTCGGGCGGGCCCCGTATGATGCGCCACCGACCCGGATCGTTCAGCATGACAGCGCCGCCCGCCCGCCCGCTCACCCACTTCGACGCACAGGGCCAGGCCCACATGGTCGACGTGGCGGCCAAGCCCGCCACGCACCGCGTGGCCGTGGCCACCGGCGTGATCGAGATGCGGGCCGAGACACTGGCGCTGATCGAGTCCGGCGGCGCGAAGAAGGGCGACGTGCTCGGCGTGGCCCGCATCGCCGGCATCCAGGCCGCCAAGAAGACCAGCGACCTCATCCCCCTGTGCCACCCGCTGGCGCTGACGCGGGTGGCGGTCGAATTCGAGACGGCCACCGCCCCCGTCCCCCACGTGCGCTGCACCGCCACCGTCGAGACCGTCGGCCCCACCGGCGTCGAGATGGAGGCGCTCGCCAGCGTGCAGGTGGCGCTGCTGACGGTGTACGACATGTGCAAGGCCGCCGACCGGGGCATGGCCATCACCGGCGTGCGGGTGCTGGCGAAGCACGGGGGGACGTCGGGCAGCTGGGCGGCCCAGGCCTGACCGGCGGCGGCGCCACCCGACCTCGCCAGCCATTCAGCGGGCGAGATTGCAGCGGCGCTGGTGACAACCCGCCAGCCGCTGGCATCATTGGGGGTTCATCTACGCTTTGTAACAAACGCCGTGGCCGCCCCCTTGAAGCAACTCTCCACCCGCATCGACGGCGGCACCGCCACGGTCGGCATCTATGGCCTGGGCTACGTGGGACTGCCCCTGGCCCTGCGCTTCGCCGAGGTCGGGCTCAAGGTCATCGGCTTCGACATCGACGCATCGAAGGTCGACAAACTCAACGCGGGCCGGAGCTACATCGAGCGCCTGACACCCGACCTCATCGAACGGGCGCGGGCGCAGGGCTTCACGGCCACGGGCGACTTTGCCCGCACCGCCGAAGCCGACGCCCTCATCATCTGCGTGCCGACGCCGCTGGACCGGCACCGCGAGCCCGACCTGAGCTTCATCGTCGGCACCGTCGAGGCCATGCTGCCGCACATGCGGGAAGGCCAGCTCCTGAGCCTGGAAAGCACGACCTGGCCCGGCACCACCGAAGAAGTGCTGGCCCCGCGCCTGCAATCGCGCGGCCTGGTCCCCGGCGGCAACTGCGCGCTGGTCTTCAGCCCCGAGCGGGAAGACCCCGGCAACCCGGACTACGGCACCCAGGACATCCCCAAGGTCATCGGCGGCATGACGCCGGGCTGCCTGGAACTCGGCGTGGCCCTGTACCGCCGCGCCATCCGGACCCTGGTGCCGGTCAGCTCCCCGCGCGCCGCGGAGATGACCAAGCTGCTCGAAAACATCCACCGCGCCGTCAACATCGGCCTGGTCAACGAAATGAAGATCGTGGCCGACAAGATGGGCATCGACATCCACGAGGTGATCGACGCCGCCGCCACCAAGCCCTTCGGCTTCGTGCCCTACAAGCCCGGCCCCGGGCTGGGCGGGCACTGCATCCCCATCGATCCGTTCTACCTGACCTGGAAGGCGCGCGAATACGGCGTGAACACCCGCTTCATCGAGCTGGCGGGCGAAATCAACCACTACATGCCGCATTGGGTGGTGAGCAAGGTGGCGGATGCGCTGAACGAACGCGGCAAGGCCATCAAGGGCAGCCGCATCCTCGTGCTGGGGCTGGCCTACAAGAAGAACATCGACGACACGCGCGAATCGCCCGCCGTGGAAATCATGGATCTGCTGCAGGCCAAGGGGGCGCACATCGAGTACAGCGATCCGCACGTGCCCGTGTTTCCGCGCAAGCGGGACTACCACTTCGACCTGCAGTCGGTGCCGCTGAACGAGACAGCCCTTGCCGCCTGCGACTGCGTGGTGCTCGCCACCGACCACGACGCCTTCGACTACGCGCTGCTGCAACGGCATGCGCCGTTGATCGTGGACACGCGCGGGCGCTGGACGTCCGGCCCCGGCATCGTCAGCGCGTAGGCGGCTCCGCCGGCCGTGCCCGCGCACCATGATCACCCTGCTCTTCACTGCCCTGCTGCCCGGCATGGCCATCGCCGACATGACAAGCGGCGTCTCCCGTATCCGCAACCGCCTGCAGCGCCACCGGCCGACCGCTGCCGGGCAGCACATGCTGGCAAGCCAACCCGGGCATGGGCGCCCATGACCCACCCCCGCCCGCGCATTCTCATCATCACCCGCAACCTGCCGCCGCTGGTCGGCGGCATGGAGCGGCTGAACTGGCACATGGCCGACGAACTCTCGCGGCGAGCCGACGTGCGGGTGATCGGCCCGACCGGATCTGCCCACCGAAGACCCGAACAGGTGGACGTGGCCGAAGTGCCCCTGCGCCCCCTGTGGCGCTTTCTGCTCGCATCGGCCTGGCAGGCCGTGCGCGCTGCCCATGCCTGGCAGCCAGATGTCGTGCTGGCAGGCAGCGGATTGACCGCGCCTCCGGCCTGGCTGGCCGCTCGCTGCTGCAGGGCCAAAGCGGCAGCCTACCTGCATGGCCTGGATATTTCCGTCCATCACCCGATCTACCGCATGCTGTGGCTGCCGTTCATTCGGCACATGGACTCCTGCATCGTCAACAGTGAGCCAACCCGGCAGCTTGCGCTGAATGCCGGCGTCAAGGCAGAAAAGATGCGCACCGTTCACCCCGGCGTCAGCCTGCCGGCCCAACCGCAAGCCGCGCAGGCCATCGAAGCCTTCAAGAACAGGCACGGCCTGGCCGGCAAGACGATCTTGCTGTCTGTCGGGCGCCTGTCCCGCCGCAAGGGCCTGCTCGAATTTGTGCAGCAGGCATTGCCGCTGATCGTGCGGGAACGCCCGGATGCCGTGCTGGCCGTCATCGGCGCAGCCCCGAAGGATGCGCTGCACGCCACAGCCCATAGCACCGAATCCGTTCGCGCGGCAGCCGAAGCCGCGGGCGTGCTAGAGAACGTGCGCTTTCTGGGAAACGTCAGCGAAACCGAATTGCTGGCCGCATACGAAACCGCCAGCCTCCACATCTTCCCGATACGCGATATTCCCGGCGACCCGGAAGGCTTCGGCATGGTCGCCATCGAAGCCGCCGCGCATGGCCTGCCCACCGTGGCCTTCGCCACCGGCGGCGTGGTGGATGCCGTGGCCGAAGGCCAGTCCGGCCGTCTGGTGAAACCGGGAGACTATGCCGCGCTGGCGCAGGCCGCGCTACAAACACTCGCCGGCAGCCCTGCCGAGTGGCGAGCCAAGACAACCGCCTTTGCCCAGGGCTTTGCCTGGCCGCGCTTCGGCCAACGCATCAGCACCGCATTGACGGCCGATCTGCCATGACCGCATCTCGGCGTCATCCATCCGGCCCCGCCAGCGTCGTGACCTCCACTTCCGCGGTTCCGGCGACCGTCACCGTGACCTTCAACCCCGTCCTGGCGGAGCTGGGCGCACAACTGCGCGCATTGCCCGTACCCAGCGCCAAGGTCATCGTGGACAACGCATCCGAGCCGCAGCGGTGGGCAGAGGTCGAAGCCCTCGCCGGCCAGTTTCAGAACGTGCACCTGATACGAAGCGACATCAACCTCGGCCTGGCGGCAGCCATCAATCGTGGCGTTCATTGGCTGGCCACATTGGCACCCGCCCCGCAATTCGTGCTCCTGCTCGACCAGGACAGCGAACCGCAACCCGGCAGCATCACTGCGCTGCTGACCGCATTCGGGCAGTTGCAGGCCGCGGGGCACAACGTCGGCTGCGTGGGGCCGCTGCTGGCCGACCCGGATACGGGTTTGACGCACGGTTTCCATCAGAGCACCCGATGGCGGTGGAAGCGGGCCTACCCCCCGGTGGGCTCGGCCTCGCCCGTGCCATGCGTCAATCTCAACGGCAGCGGCACGCTTGTGCCCATCGCCCTGTTCCAGCAGCTGGGCGGCCTTGACGAGGCATTGTTCATCGATCATGTCGATACGGAATGGGCATTCCGGGTCATGGCGCACGGCCACGAACTGTGGGGCATTCCAAATGCGGTCTTCAAGCACAGCATGGGCCAGGCCAGCACGCGCTTCTGGCTGTTCGGATGGCGGGTGTGGCCGGTACGCTCCCCGCAGCGGCATTACTACCTGTACCGCAATGCCGCCATTCTGATGAAGCGTCCCTATGTGCCGTTGGTGTGGAAAGCCTGGGCCGTGGCAAAGCTGCTTCTGACGGCTGGCGTCACGGCCATCACGGGGCCGTCGCGCGGTCAACAAATCAAGAGCATATGGCAAGGTGTGAGAAAAGGGCTTGGCGTCACCCAGGGCGTGCCGACATGAGCATCAATGTTGCCGCCATCGTCGTCGCATATCTGCCGGATGCTTCAATTGAAGTCAACCTGAATGCGCTTTCAAATCACGTCGAAGTGATTTATCTGGTCGATAACTCCCCCAGGGAGGTTCCCGCCAGTATTGATCTCACCGCCATCGCCTCGTCGAACAGAAAAATCATCCATCTGCCCCAGGGCGCCAACACCGGAATTGCACAGGCGCTGAACGTGGGTTGCGCCCAAGCGCAAAGTGACGGTTTCGAATGGGTTCTGACCATGGATCAGGACAGCCGCGTCGAAGAAGAGATGGTGAATGCGCTTCGCGCGGCCATAACAGGCCCCGATGCCGCAGACATCGGCATCGCCGCGCCTGAAATATGGGATGTGCAGCGAGGACATCTGCCTGCGCCCAATCCGGACCCGCTGGTGGTCTACACGTCCGGGAGCCTTCTGCGGCTCGCCGCATGGAAAGCACTGGGCGGATTCGATGAGCTCCTGTTCATCGATGCCGTTGACATTGATTTTTGCCTGCGGCTGGCCAAAGGGCGGTGGCGGGTCGTCCAGGCTCACGGGCGTCTGCGGCATGCCCTGGGCAGCATGCGCAGCGTATTGGGAAAAAAGCTGAAGATACGGAGCTATTCCGCATTTCGGCGTTATTTCCAGGCACGCAATGCGGTCATCGTCGTGAGGCGTCACTTCCGCCGCTACCCATGGCCGATGGTCCGGCATTGCTTTGGCGTATTTGTCGTTGCCGGAGCGAAACTTCTTCTATTTGAACGGCACATCATTCCGGCATTTTTCCGCGGTTTTCTGGATGGATGCAGAGTTCCCGGCGTGCTGGTTGCGGCGGTCAGCCTTCCGGAAGGCGTAGATCACGAGGAATGGCGGACCGGTCTTTTGAAGCGGGCCGAAAAATCCTGAGCAATGATCCTGGCCTGCGAGCACGGCAGGTGCTGCACTCCGGGCTTGAATCCGCCTTGCCCATCCGCTGTCAAGCTCCAATCACCTCTTTCTGCGGCACAGCAGGAGTTGTTGAATTGCAATGATGCCGACTTCGCCCATGTATGCGGTGGCCAGCGCCCCCGCCATTCCATACGCCGGAACGAGCGTCACGGTCGACCCAACTGCCACAAGCGCCCCGATCAAATAGGAGACGCCGAAAATGCCGGCCTGATTTGCGGCGAGAACGCTAAAGTTGGAGATATTCCGCAGCAATTGCACCACCGGCAGCCACGCCAGCCAGCGAATCGTCGACACGGCATGGTCAAAGTCGGCGCCCAGCAGCCACGGCACCAGGCCCGCGCAAAACCAAAGCATGGCCCCCAGCAGCAAGCCTGTGGATACCAATGCCAATGCTGCCTTGCGCATCTGCGCATGGCCTTCACCGTCGGCATAAAACCGTGGCCAAAGTGTTTCCTGCAGCGCGAGCAGGGGCAGGTTGGCAAAATCCACTGCCCGTTGTGCAACCCCCATGTGGGCCGCCTGGTCAAACCCGAGATGCGCCAGAAACGGCTTGTTGAATTCGGCCTGCAGCCGCAGCACCAGTGCGGCCGAGCCGACCGACAGGCCTTCGCGTATGCGCAGGCGCGGCGCGTCTGCATGGGCCCGCATTTTCGGCTTCAACCAGACGACCAGGACAATGGCGTACACGATGCCGGAGCCGGCATAGGTCCACATCCAGCCGCCCAGCGTATGGCGCCCTGCCAGCCAGTACGCCAGCAATGCGATGAGACGCGCAACAGGCAGCCCGGCGTTGATGGCGCCGAAACGCGCGGCATGGTGGCGAGCCTGTTGGGAACGCATCAGCAGGTCAACCAGCGACGTGGACGCGACTTCGGCGGCGATCAATGCCAGCGCAGCCGGCATCGGAATCTCGCCCCTCAGCAGCATGCTGCCGACAAGGCAGGCCAACACCATGCAGGCAAGGGTGCTCCACGCCCATGTGCGCAATGCGGATGCCAGCAGGTCGTCTATGTATTGCGGATGGCGCGCGCCATCGCGGACCAGGATGCCGGACAGCCCCAGTCCGGCAAACGGCCACAGGAACGCCGGTATCGACGCCACGGCGATGAACTTGCCATAGTCCCCGGCACCGAACAGCCGCGACAGCACGACCACCGGCACCGCCAGCGCAGCGGCGCGCACCACCATCCAAAACATCAACTGGCCGCTGCTGCGCAGGTAGGCGCCAAGCCGCCGACGGAGCAGGCGACTCATGGCAACCGCATTCCCTCAACCACGCGTGCCAGCGTGCTGTTGAGCGCAGCCTGCGGCAGGCGATTCGCAGAATTCAGCATTCGAGCATCACGCGCGCAGCGTGGTCAGCAGCAAGACCAACTCGTGCAGAGCCGTAAAGGGCTCGGGGTCGGAGTAGGCGCTGAACTTTTCGGCCAGCGCCAGCGCCGCTGCGTCGCCTTCCGATATTCATGGCTTTCTATTCATTTCTGCACCCGCGCCACCAGCCATCCACCCAACAGCGCCATCAATGCGGCCTGCCACGCACTCAGTCCCGATACATCAGCGCCGTGATCTGCTCCGAGATCAACCCCATCAGGAACACCATCACGCTGCCGGTGTAGAGCAGCACGCTCATGTTGGTGAAGCGGTGCTGGTGCCACCACGTCCAGCCGTACCAGCTGGTCGCCAGCAGGAACATGGCCAGCGCCACGGGCGCAAAAATCTTCAGCGGCGAAAACAGCGTGCCGATCTTGAAGATGATGAGGAAAAAGCGCGATCCGTCGCGCAGCAGGCGGATGTGGCTCTTGCCGACGCGCCGGGCCGCGTGGATCGGCTCGTAGGCCACCGAGTACCCGGCGCGGAAGAACGCCATGGTGCTGGTGGTGGGGTACGAGAAGCCGTTGGGCAGCAGGTACAGGAATTCGCGGAACCGGTCCGCCCGCGCGGCGCGAAAGCCCGAGGTCAGGTCTTCCACCCGGTGCCCCGTCATCCAGCTGGCCAGGCGGTTGTACAGGCCGTTGGCGAAGCCGCGCCCCAGGCTGGCCTGCGAGCCTTTCCGCCGGGCTCCCACCACCATGTCGTGGCCTTGCGCCATCCTTTCCAGCAGGCGGGGAACGTCGGCCGGATCGTGCTGCCCGTCGGCATCCATGAACACGAGCACCTCGCCAGCCGCCGCGCGCGCGCCGGACTTGATGGCTGCGCCGTTGCCCCGGGAATAGGCGTGGCTGATCACCCTGGCGCCGGCCGCCTGCGCCGCTTGGGCCGTGCCGTCGGTGGAGCCGTCGTCGACGACGATCACCTCCGCCTCCGGCTGTAGGCTGCGCAGCCGCTCGACGACGGCGCCGACCGCGCCGGCTTCGTTCTTGGCCGGAATGACGATGGAAATACCCGTTTTCATGACATCGGAATCGCGTTGAGGGACATCGGCATCTTGTGCCCGCCAATCGGCTGGCGGGGCTTACCGATGCATCGCCTCCTGAATATTTTTCCGCTCCCGCAGAATCAGGGGAGTGAACTCATGATAGCCATCCAGCGCGTCGGCGCGATCCAGTTCCAGCAATGCGTCGTCGAATTTCCCGCTCATGGCCAGGGCCTGGGCATACATGATGCGGCTGGGCGCCTTGTCCTGGATGCCAATCGATTGCCGGATCAGGTCGACGCCGGCGGGCAGATCGCGCATCATGTTGATGCGGTATTGCGCCATCAGCTTCACGACTTCGGCGCGCTCGCTTCGGGGAATGAGCGGATTTTCGGTGGCGGCTGCCAGGATATCGAGCACATCATGGTCCGCCATGCGGCATTTCTGCTCTATCTGGCAGGTCACCATGGACGTCAACGCGGCCGTATTGGCGTTTCTGTATTTCTGGGTCTTGAATCCGTCCCTGATTTGTGCAATGAGTTCGGGCGCCGGCGCTGCGCCCCGCACATAGGCCAGCTGCGCCCTGGCCACCAGCGGCAGCATGGCCGCCGGATCGGCCCTGGCCGAGCGCGCGAACGCATCGTCGGCCAACTGCCCGAACTTCTCATCGCCGGTGGTCTTCATCAGGATCATGTATACCCGGGCCACTTCATAACCGGCACGCATGGAGGCGGGCCGGTTCTCCGCCTCCAGCGCCGCCCAGTCGATGGTGTTCGACCATTGCAGCGAGCGTACGTGGGTGATGAAGCCCAGCAGCGCCAGATAGCAAAGCAGGCCCAGCCCCATGAGCCGGCCGTGTCGCCCGACGTCGGCCCGCCCCATGGCGACCGGCACCGCCAGCAGGGGACCGATGATGGCGAAGTAATTCCTGTGCTCGTACACCAGTTCCAGCGGGAATATCGTCGACTCCAGCGCGTGGGAGATCAGGAACCAGCCCCAGCCGAACAGCAGCACCCCGAACCGCCTGCGCAGCAGCCAGGCGGCCGCCGTGATCAGGAACAGGATGGCGAAGGCGACGAGCGTCGCCGGCGGCGACAGCAGCGAGTGCGACAGTTCGAAATCGTCATGGTAGAGCGACAGCTGTGAATTCGCCGGGAACACCAGCATGCGCAGGTAGAACACCAGCACGCGGGCCTCGGTCAGCCCCCGCTCGGTCAGCGTGAATTCACGATTCGCATAGGCCTCGGCGCCGACCATCGACGGCACTCTGCAGATGCCCACGTAAGCGACGGCCAGCACCACGGCCCATGCCACGGCGGGGCGCAGACGCCAGCCCCGAAGACGGATCTCCGCCCCCCCGTATCGGAAGCGGAACACGCACCACTCCGCCCAGAGGAGCAGCGGCGCGAACAGCGCGCCCGACTCCTTGGTCAACAGGGAAAGAAGCAGGCAGCACGCCACCCCCACGGCACAGATCGCTCCCCACACAAGTGGACGCTTCAGCTTCACGACCGAGTAGGTCGCGCCGCGATACCAGACAAAAATCACCAGGCCCGCCAGGCCAAAGAGCGTGCACAGGCTCGTCATGCGCTGCACGGCGTAGAGCACGCCCGTCAGGTTCAAGGGGTGGAGAGCCCACAGCGCCGCGACAGTCCAGCCGGCCCAGGGAGCGCCCTTTTCCGGTTTGATTTCTTGATCCCGGAAAATGACACGGCAGATTGATTGCGCCAGGCAGCCGACCAGGATGGCATTGATCAGATGGATGACCAGATTGACCAGCTTGAACTGGAACGGATTGAATGCACCGGCCCAGTAGTAATTCAGGGCGAAGCTCAGCAGCGCCACCGGCCGGCCCAGCGGGCCGGCATGGCCGGAAACGGCGGCCGCCCAGAATTCCGGCCCCTCACCATTCTTGATTTTCAGGCTGCTGTTCTGAAGAATGTTGACGTCATCGTCAAAGACGAATCCGCCGTGCAGGCCCGGCCAATAGCAAAGGACGATCAGCCCCAGCAGGATGCCCCAGGCGATCATCGCAGTATATTTTTTCTCCATTACCGCACTTTATTCTTATTCAAATTTCTATTGATCATTACGCGCCGGAAATCAAAAAAGGGCGCTCAAGGCGCCCTTTGGGTTCAGAGTTTCCGATCAGCTGGCGCTGGTGCGGCACTCGGAGGGGACGTACTTCAAACTAAGGGTCGTCGTGCAAGCCCACGTCACGCTGCCGCTACCCGTCGTCGGCGTCAGGAGAATGTTGCCGCTGGCGACGAGGGTTGCATTGAAGGCCACAGTGATGACGCCATCATCACCAACAGTGACGCTGTTCACGGCCTTGCCCGTGATGGAAGTGTTGGTCGCGAGTCCTGCAGAGGAATTCGAGGCCGGGAGCGTGCCATTCGAGGAGTAAAACTCCGTGACGGCCGTCTTGGCGGCGGAGGCCAGGGTCAGGCCTTCGGCCACGCGGGCGCGCTTGGTGTAGTCCTGGTAGGCCGGCAGCGCGATGGCCGCCAGGATGCCGATGATCGCGACGACGATCATCAGTTCGATCAGGGTGAAGCCCTTTTGCACTTGACGTGCGATGGAACGACGGTTCATGAGGAAGCTACTCCGAATGGGTTGATGAAGCCCGGGAACTCCTCCCCGGCGCTCCTTCCCCCTGCAGTCGCCATGCCATCGCGCACCGGCGGCTTTTGGTGCCCAAAAGTTCATGTTTTGGTTACACGATGTGACACATCGTGCCTGCTTGCGGCAAAGCTTCGCCGACATTTTTGTCAGAACGCGCGGTGGCGGACAGGGAATGTCGCTGCGCCGGCGGCCGCCGCGACCGGATGAATGGCGCCTCGGCAGGGCGTGGCGTTCAGGCGGCGCGCATCCAGGCCAGCGATTCGCGCCACGCCTGTTCCATGTGCCGCAGCAGTGCCGGGGCAATGGCGGGGTGCGGCTCGGCCAGGGCCCGCACCATGGCTTCGGCGATGCGGTCGATCACCCGGCCGGGCTGATGCAGGCCGCAGACCTGGCGGCCGAAGGCTTCGAGTTCGGCGCGGGCGGGGTAGCTGCGCGCGGGCGAGCGTTCGCCGCTGCGGCCGCCGCGCCAGAGCTTGAGCGCCATGGTGCGGTCCACGGTTTCGATGCCGCCCGGGCGTTCGTAGGGGTAGATGACGGTGGTCACCTGGTCGTACACGGGGCTGGGCCAGCATGAGCTGAGCGTAGAACTGGGCTGGACAGGCGGCGCTCGCGCACGCGCAGTTGCATGACCGCGGCAATGTCCTCGAAGCCGAGGCGGCTGCCGTCGGGGCGGATGTCGAAGCGGTCGATCACGAGCAGCTTGCCGTCGGCCTAGAGGTCGCGCGGGCCATGCCGGCGGACACCGGCGGCAGGGTCCGGCCGGGCACCTGGTAGGCCACGCGGCCGATGGCGCTCTCGCCCATCAGTGCGAGCAGAGGATTGCTATCCATTCGTAGCATTCAGCTCTTGTTCTGCAGAAATGCAATGTTTCCGTAGCAGAAGGAAAAAGGGCCGCCGTCAGAAGCTCAGCACCGCGTCGGTCTGCAGCCAGCGGATGACGCGCCCGGCCCGGGCGGCCGGCTGCCCCGGCAGCGCGGTGCCGACCAGATGGTTGACCTGGCTCACGATCTCCTGCGTCTCGGCCGGCTTGGTGTGGGTGATGTAGATGGGGTAGTCGCTGCCGGGGTCCAGGGAGGCCAGTTCGGCCGCCAGCGACGAGGGCGACAGGTGCAGGCTGCGGCGGGCCAGCGCGGTCTCGCGGTCGCTGAAGGCGGTCTCGATGACGAGGGCGGCGACGTCCAGCGCGTTCACGCGCTGCCAGAAGGGGGGGTTGCGCCCGGTGTCGCCGCTGAAGACCCAGTGCGGCCCGCCGGCCGCGGGGCGGATGGCGAAGCCGCAGGCGGGCACGGTGTGCACGGCGGGCAGCACCTCGACGTGCTTGGCCTGGCGGCTGCCCAGGCGCAGAGCCCGGCCGACGGCGAACTCATGGAAGCTGACGAGGGGCGCCTCCTGGCTGGGGATGCAGCAGAAGTCGGGCCAGATGACGTCGTTGAAGACGTGGACGCGCAGGGCCTCGATGGTGGCGCGCAGGGCGTGCACGCGCAGCGGGGTGCGGCGGCGGCTGGCCACGGCGTCGATCAGCAGCGGCAGCGCGGCGACGTGGTCGAGGTGCGAGTGGGTGAGCACTACGTCGTCGATGGCGGCCATTTCCTCCAGGGTGAGTTCGCCCGCGCCGGTGCCGGCGTCGACCAGCAGGTCGCCGTCGACCAGGAAGGAGGTGGTGCGGCAGCCCTTGGCGATGGCGCCGGAGCACCCCAGTACGCGGACCTGCATGGACGTGGCTTGGGGAGGAGGGATCGGGTTTATCGGTACTCGAAGCGGGCGGCGCCGTCCCCGTCGTCATCGGCGGGCGGCTGCAGGCGGATCGAGGCTAAGCGCTCGGCATAAACCCGGTAAAGGACTTTTTTCTCATACGCCTCGCGCAGCGGCTGCAGCAGCTGCCCGGCGGCGTCCCAGCGCCGCTGCCCGCAGGCGTGCAGCACGGCCTGCCACTGGCGCAGTTCCTCGGCCAGGGCGGGGGCGGCGCCCGCCCGCAGGGCCAGCGGGGTGAAGATGGCCACGCCGAGTTCCCTGCCCTTGACCTTGACGTGGTCGAGTTCCTGCCACAGGTAGGCGCCCGCCAGCTCCCGGGTGCGCCCGCCGGCCACGATCTCGACGCCATAGTGCTCGCCCAGGCCCTCCAGGCGGGCGGCGAGGTTGACCGCGTCGCCGATGACGGTGTAGCTGCGGCGCCGCGCGGAGCCCATGTCGCCCACGCTGACGACGCCGGTGTTCAGGCCGATGCCGACGCTGATCGCGGGCAGGCCGGCGGCGCGGCGCTCGGCATTGAGGGCGCGCACGGCGGCGGCCATGTCGATGGCCGCGTGCACGGCACGCGCGGCATGGTCGGGCTGGTCGACGGGGGCGCCCCAGAAGGCCATGACGCAGTCGCCCATGTACTTGTCGACGGTGCCGTCGTGGCGGCCGATGACTTCGGTGAGCCGGTCGAAGACGCTGTTGAGGAAGGCCTGCAGTTCGCCCGGCGCCATGTGCTCCGCCATGTGGGTGAAGCCGCGCATGTCGCAGAAGAGGACGGTGAGTTCCTTGCTCTCGGCCTGCATGCCGTAGCGGCGGGGGTCGCGCAGCATGCGGTCCACCAGCTGGGGGGGTACGTAGGTGCCGAACAGGCTGGCCAGCCCGCGCCGGGTGCGCGCCTCGGCGAAGTAGCCCCAGGCGATGTTGACGACGAAGGCCAGGGCGGTCATGGCCAGCGCCGCGGCCTGCGGCAGCACCAAGCCGTGGCGCGCCTGCAGCAGGTGGCCGGCACCGAGCACGCCGGCGGCGGCCAGCCCGGCCAGCCCAGCGGCCGGCAGCACGGGCAGCAGGGTCAGGCCGACGGCCAGGCCGGCGCCGAGCAGCAGCACGAGCAGGGCCTCGTAGCCGGGCGCGTCGTCGGGCACGACGAGGAAGCGCCGGTCGAGCAGGCCGGAAACGACGCTGGCGTGGATCTCCACGCCGGGGTAGCCGGCGCCGGCCGGGGTGGTGCGCAGATCCTGCAGGCCGGGAGCGGAGGTGCCGACGAACACGATGCGGCCGGCCAGCTCGCCCGATGCCAGGCGGCCGTCCAGCACGTCGGCGGCCGAGACGTAGCGGAAGGAGCCGCCGCGCGGGCCGGAGGGACCGCGGTAGGGCACGAGGACGCTGGCGCTGCGGTCGACGGGCAGCACCAGCGCGCCGTCCGTGCGCCCCTGGGGGGACAGGAGCGCCGGGGGCGGCTCGGCGCCGCTCCGGGCAGCCGGTGCGATCACCAGCGATTCGAGCAGCGCGCGGCCGGGGGAGCCGGGCGCGAAGCGCAGCACCGGCGCCGCGGCCTGCACGGCGCGCCGGTACACGGCCAGGCCCAGCGATTCGTAGACGCCGCCCGGCCCCGCCGCATCGGCATGGGAGGCGAGCACCGGCACGGCGCGCACCACGCCGTCGGCCTGCGTGTCGACGAAGAAGTTGACGAAGCCGGCGGGCGCCGCCTGCGCGAGCACGGGCAGGCTGGCGCCGAAGCTGCGCCACCGGGCGACGGCGGCCGCGCCCTGCGCCAGCGCCGCCGACGGGAGCACGGGCGGGGGCAGCC
>JASGDG010000285.1:0-10040 GCA_047607325.1 Xenophilus sp.
CCCGCGCCGGCGCCGCAGCCGGCCCCGGTGCCTCCACCGCCGTCCCCCCCTCCTCCGCCCGATGCGGTGAAGCCGCTCCCCGCCCCGCCACCGCAGGACCCGGACATCGCCCTGGAGCGCGAGCGCAAGCTGCGCGAGGCGCAGGCCCAGCGCGAGCGCGAACGGCAGCAGGAGGAAAAACGCCAGCAGGATCTCAAGCGCCAGCAGGACGCCGAGCGCAAGGCCGCGCAGGACAAGAAGGAAGCCGAAGAGAAGAAGCGCGAGGAGGAAGCCGAGCGCCAGAAGGAGAAGGAACAGCAGCGCCAGGCCGAGCAGAAGAAGCGCGAGGCGGCCGAGAAGGCCGCGGCGGACAAGGCGGCCGCCGAGAAGAAGGCCGCAGCCGACAAGGCCGCGGCCGAGAAGGCGCGGCAGGACAACATCCGCCGCATGATGGGCCAAGCCAACGGCGCGGCCAGCGGTACGGCGGCTCAGGCCAGCGGGCCCCGTTCCGGCCAAGGCGCCGGCAGCGGCGGCCCGTCGGCCGGCTACGGCGCCCGCGTAGCGGCCATCCTGCGGCGCAACACGGTGTTCGATGCCAGCACGGTCAGCGGCAACCCCGAGGCGGTGATCGAGTTCCGCGCAGCGCCCGACGGCACCATCGTCGGCACGCCGCGGCTGGTCAAGTCCAGCGGCAACCCGAGCTGGGACGAGGCCGCGCTGCGCGCAGCCCAGCGCACCGAGATGCTGCCGCGCGACATCGACGGCAGCGTGCCGCCGCTGTTCCAGGCCGCGATGCGTCCCAAGACCAACTAAATTCCCGATCGGAGGTTCGCCATGCAACTCAAGCCCCTGGGCCGTTCCGGCCTGCAGGTCTCCCCGCTCGCCTTCGGCGGCAACGTGTTCGGCTGGACGGTGGACGAGGCCACCTCCTTCCGCCTGCTCGACGCCTGGCTGGACGCGGGCTTCAACTTCATCGACACGGCCGACGTGTACTCGATCTGGGTGCCGGGCCATGCCGGCGGCGAGTCGGAACGCATCATCGGCAAGTGGCTGCATGCCAGCGGCAAGCGCGACCGCGTGGTGCTGGCCACCAAGGTCGGCAAGCCCATGGGCGAAGGCAGGCAGGGCCTGAGCGCACGCTACATCCGCGAGGCGGTGGAGGCGTCGCTCAAGCGCCTGCAGACCGACCGCATCGACCTCTACCAGTCGCACGACGACGACGCCGGCACGCCGCTGGAGGAATCGCTGGGCGCCTTCGCCGACCTCATCCGGGCCGGCAAGGTGCGCGCCATCGGCGCCTCGAACTACACGGCGCCGCGCCTGGCCGAGGCGCTGGACGTGGCCGAGCGGCTCGGCCTGCCGCGCTACGAGTCGCTGCAGCCGCTGTACAACCTGTACGACCGTGCCGTCTACGAGGACGCGCTGGAACCGCTGTGCGTGCAGCGCGGCCTGGGCGTCATCAACTTCTACGCGCTGGCGGCCGGCTTCCTGACCGGCAAGTACCGCAGCGAGGCCGATGCGTCCAAGAGCGCGCGCGGCAGGAACACGGTCGCCAGGTACCTCAACCCGCGCGGCCTGCGCATCCTGGCGGCACTGGACGAGGCGGCCCAGGCGCACGGCGCGACGCCCGGCCAGATCGCGCTGGCCTGGCAGATCGCGCGGCCCTCGGTCACCGCGCCCATCGCCAGCGCCACCTCGCTGGAGCAACTGGCCGAACTCGCCCGTGCGGCGCAACTGCAGCTGGACACCGCGACCCTGGCGCGGCTTGACGCGGCCAGTACCGAGCCGCCCGCCAACACCTGAGCGGCCCCAGCCTCAGGTGCCCCGGCAGGACCGAGGATTCTGAACAGAATTCCGGGCGCGCCGTCCGCGACCTCGCTCTGCTGAGTGAACCTGAAGCCCGCAGTCACCCCGCCCACCCAGAAGGTGTGCAGCGCGTCTTCGCCGACCTTTCTTGCCATGCCCGGCGCTTGTGCGGCCACCGTGCGCCTGCACGGCCGGACGCTCCAGGGGTCTATGGACGCTTCATTGGCCTGCGTTTGATGCAGGTCCATCAATCCGGGCCGGGCGCGCCGCCGGCGGTCGGCGCGTCCAGATGCAGATGCAGGATGCGGCGGATCTCCAGGATCGCGGCCGGGTGTTCCTGCACGCTGTGGCCCGAGGTGATGACCCGCTCCGACTGCGCGCTGCCCAGGTGCGCGCTGGCGTAGGGCACGATGCCGTCGCTGCTGTCGGCCAGGGCGACCGCCGGGTCGATGCGGCCGATGATGGAATGGTGCGGCATGCCTGCGTCGATGGGCAGCGCCGCCGCGGCGCGCACAAAGGGGTCGCGGTCGCTGAGGTTGTCGATGCTGTTGGGGGTGCGCTGCAGCGTCGTGCCTTCGGTGGCGACGCGGCCGCCCTGCGGTGCGTCGGGCGCGTCGCCGCCGCCGCGGGCGCCCGGCCGCATCTGCGCCAGCAGCCGGGCCAGGTCGCCCACCTCGTCGAGCATGGCCAGCGGCAGCGTCACCAGGTTGGCGACGCGGCGCGCGATGCGTTGCTCGGCCAAAGGCGTGCCGCGGTGCGGCGCGGCGATGAAGACCGCGCGGCCCACGCCGGGCAGGGGGTCGAAGCGCAGGTATTCGCCCAGGCCCTCACGCTCCAGCAGCTGGCGCTCGCGCGCGCCGCGCGCCTCGGGCGGCAGCAGTTGCCACAGCTGGTCGGCAGAGCGCGACACCAGCAGCCGCGCCAGCACGCCGCCCATGCTGTGGCCCACCAGCACGATCTGCCGCGAGGCGGGCGCCGTGCCGGCCGGATCGAACTGCGCCAGGGCCTGCTGCAGCGCCGCGCGGATGCTGTGCAGGTTCAGCGCCAGAGGTGCGTTGGTGGGGTAGTAGACCTGCCAGACTTGGTAGTTCTGCCGCAGCCGCTCGTCGCCCAGCACCTCGTTGGCCACGTTGGCCCAGGCCTCGGGGCTGCTGGCCAGGCCGTGCAGCATCACCACGATGCGGCGCTCGGGGTTCCAGGGCTGCATGAGCTGCACGCGCGGCGCCACGATGCCGTCGGGCAGCCCGAAGAGCGTGCGCAGCGATTGCGTGGCGAAACCCGAGCGCGCCAGCCACAGGCCGTAGCCGGCCGTGAAGTTGGCGGCCAGCGGCACCTGTTCGCCGCCCAGCGCGGCATGCGTGGTGCGGTAGGGGTCGTACAGCAGCACCTGCAGCGCGTCGGTACGCATCACCTCGGCCAGCGTGCGGCCCTCGAAGCGCAGCAGCGCGGTGAGCGAGGGGTACTGCGTCTCGTACGCGCCGGGCACAGGCGCATCGGCGGGCGCGATCACCGCCACGAACTCCGCACCGAAGCCGTCGCGCCGGTAGGTGTTGCGCAGGCCCGTGAAGCGCAGCGAGGCCGCGGCCACCAGTTCCTGCGGCAGCGCCATGTCCGGCGGCAGCGGCATCTGCACGGCCTGGCTACCGATGCGCCAGCGGCCGATGCGCGCGGACGCGTCGGACGTGCCGGTGCGCCCCTGCGCCCGGTACAGCAGGAACAGCCGCGACATCGCCTGCTGCGCGGCGTAGTTGTAGTAGTCGCGCACCTGGGTCTGCCGGTCCTCGAAGGCGCGTTCGCCGGGCCGCCGCGCGGTGTGGAAGAGGTAGGCGTAGGCATGGCGAGCCGATTCGATCCAGGCGTCGAGCACCGCATCGCCCGCCGCGGCATCGGCCGGCAGTGCCTGCGCGCCCGGCGCGCGCGCCGTGGCCAGCGCATGTTCCAGCCACAGTTCCGACAGCGCCGACAGCCGCTGCTCGTCGGTGATGCCGGTGGCCGGCCCCAGCACCTGGCGGCAGGCCAGCGGTTGCTCGCGGCAGTCGTCGATGCCGACCACGCGCAGAACCTCCTGCGCGGCCACGCTGAGCCGGCCGGTGGTCAGCACGTCGCCGCGCCGCTCGGCCAGGTACTCGCTCGGCGTGATGGTGGAAACGCTGACGGCCGCGCAGCCGCTCATCAGGAGCAGCGCGGCCAGCGCGAGCGCCAGCAAGGGCAGAGCCGGCCGCCGGCGCAGGCCGGGAGGTGCCAGGCCCGTCATCGCGGCGCGGCCTCCATGCCCGGAATGCCCACCCGGATGGCGCGCGAGAACTGCGGATCGGCGTCGCCCGCCTGCGCACGCAGCGTGATGCGGCCGGCCGCGCGCAGCGCCTCCAGCGGCACGCCCGGCGCCAGCGCGCCCACGCCATGCACGACGTACTCGGGCAGGTAGCCCGAGGCCGGCAGCCGCCAGCCCATCGGCAGGCCGTCCACGATGCGCTGCGCCATCTGGTAGACGATGGTGATGCAGTTGGCCGCGAGCGTGTCGTAGAAGCGCGGCGTGCGCTGCAGCGACTCGGCCTCGGCCACATGGGCCAGGAACAGCGAGCGCATGGCCGCCGGCGGCATCTGCACGCGGTAGAGGGACAGGTCTTCGCCGCGCGCGTTGCCCAGCAGCGGCGCGCGCGAGGGCTGGCCGCGCCACACCAGAATCAGCGCCGCGATGGCGAACAGGCCCCAGCCCGCCACGGCGCCCATGCGCAGCAGCGGTGCCACGGGCAGCTGGTCGTGCAGGGCCAGCGCGGCCCAGCCGGCGCCGAGCAGCGGGGCGAGGCTGGTCAGAGCGCGGCCGAGGACGCGCATGCTCACGCAGCGACCCTCCGTACCACGCGCTGCGGGTGCGCGCGCCTTCGGAACGGCCGGGCGGCGCTCACGGTGTCAGCAATTCACGCAGCATGGCGACGTGGATGCGGCGCTGCTCGTCCAGGCTGATGTGCCAGGCCTGGCCGACGATGATCGGCGACAGCAGGGCGTGCAGGTTGGGCATCAGGATGAACCACGGGGCCTGCGTCACCACGCTGGGGCGCAGCGTGCCTTCGCGCACCCCGCGCCGCACCAGCTGCTCCAGGTTCTGTGCATAGGGCGCCACCGTCCGTTCATGCCACTGCTGCACGTGCGCCTGCAGGTTGCGCGCGTCGGCCAGCAGCAGGCGCAGGGCCAGGCTGGATTCGGGCTTGGCCATGTGCGCATAGCCGGGGTCGATGACGCGCTCGATGAGCAGGTCCACGGTCACGGCCTCGTCGTCGGCGACGACGACGGGCGCCACCGTCGGCGACAGCAGTCGCTCCAGCAGGGCCAGGAAGATGTCTTCCTTGCTCTTGAAGTGCGCGTAGATGCCGCCCTTGGACAGTCCGGCCTGCTGCGCAATGTCATCGATGCGCGCGCTGGCGAAGCCCTTCTGGGCGAACACCTGCAGCGCGGCGTCCAGGATCAGCGGAGCGCGCACGTCGGCGGACAGGCGCCGGCGCGGTGCACCCGCCGCCCGCACGGACGGCGGGCAAGCGTGGGGATGGAAGGCGCTGAGTTGCATCGGAAAGCCCCGGGTCTGCCGGGGGCTTCAAGCGGGCCGGCCATTATCACGCTTAAGTTAAAAACCGACTGGTCGGTTGTTAATCTTCATTTCTTGACATGAATCAATTCATGCCCGCAGCGCCTTTCCTACAGTGACTCCGCCTTCTCCTTCTATTGGATGGCAGGGCGGTGACCATCTGCGCCGCCAGCCCTCTGCTGCCTAGGACTTTGCGGAAGACCTCCATGCCCCTTTCTTCTCCGAAAGATGCCGTCGATGCCCTGGACGCCCAGGCCCAGGCCCATGCCCTGCTCGCGCGTGCGACGGGCGCGCTGTCGCCGGTGTCGGCACTGCTGGCCTGGCAGGACTGGGCGGCCCACCTGGCGGCCTCGCCCGGCAAGCAGATGGACCTGGCGCATCTGGCGGCCATGCAGGCCCAGGCGCTGGGCCTGTACGTGCACGATCGCCTGCGGGCCGCGCCGCGCCAGGCGCAGCACGACGTGGAGCCGCCGGCGCAGGACCGCCGCTTCGCCGACCCGGCTTGGCGCCAGTGGCCGTTCTGGCTCTGGCAGCAGTCCTTCCTGCTCACGCAGCAATGGTGGGACGCGGCCACGCACGGCGTGCGCGGCGTCGATCCGCACCACGAGAAGCTGGTCGCCTTCTGGGCCCGGCAGTGGCTGGACATGGCCTCGCCCGGCAACCAATTGGCGACGAATCCGCTGGTGCTGCAGCGCACGGCGGCGGAACTGGGGGCCAACCTGGTGAGGGGTGCGAAGCATCTGGCGCATGACCTGCGCCAGGCCGCCCTGGGCACCGCCCCGACACCGGAAGGCTTCGCGGTGGGCCGTGAACTGGCCGTGACGCCCGGCCAGGTGGTGCTGCGCAACCTCGTGATGGAACTGATCCAGTACGCGCCGGCCACCGCCACGGTGCATCCGGAGCCGGTGCTGCTGGTGCCGGCCTGGATCATGAAGTACTACATCCTGGATCTTTCGGCGCAGAACTCGCTGGTCAGGTACCTGGTGGAGCAGGGCCACACGGTGTTCTGCATCTCCTGGAAGAATCCCGGCGAGGCCGAGCGCGACCTGGGCATGGACGACTACCTGCGCGACGGCTTCCATGCCGCGCTGGACGCGGTCAACGCCATCGTCCCCCGGCGCAAGGTGCACGCCACCGGCTACTGTCTGGGCGGCACGCTGCTGGCCATCGCGGCAGCCGCCATGGCCCGCGATGGTGACGAGCGGCTGGCCAGCCTGAGCTTCTTCGCCGCGCAGACCGACTTCAGCGAACCCGGCGAACTGGGCCTGTTCATCGACGAGAGCCAGGTCAGCCTGCTGGAAGCGCAGATGGCCCAGGCTGGCTACCTCACGGCCGCGCAGATGGCCGGCGCCTTCCAGATGCTGCGTTCCTACGATCTGCTGTGGTCGCGCCTGGTGCACGACTACCTGCTCGGCGAACGCAGCGGCTTCAACGACCTGATGGCCTGGAACGCCGATGCCACCCGCATGCCGGCCAGGATGCATTCGCAGTACCTGCGCCGCCTGTTCCTGAACGACGACCTCAGCGAAGGCCGCTACCCGGTGGGCGGCCGACCGGTGTCGCTGGGCAGCCTGCGCCTGCCCACCTTCATGGTCGGCACCACCACCGACCACGTCGCGCCCTGGCGTTCGGTGCACAAGCTGCACTACCTGAGCCCGGCCGAGATCACCTTCGCGCTGACCAGCGGCGGCCACAACGCGGGCATCGTGAACCCGCCCGCGCCGGAGTCGAAGCGCCGCTACCAACTGCTCACGCGCGCGGCCGACGGCCCCTGCCTGGCGCCCGATGACTGGCTGGCCGCCGCGCCCACGCACGCCGGCTCGTGGTGGCCGGCGTGGCAGCAGTGGCTGGCGGCCCGCTCGGGCGCGCGCGTCAAGCCGCCGCGCATAGGCAGCGCCGGCTTCCCCGCCCTGGCCGACGCGCCCGGCACCTACGTCCTGGAGAAATGAGCGTGGATCTTCCCCTGTCCGGCAAGAAGGGCCTGGTCGTCGGCATCGCCAACGACCGCAGCATCGCCTGGGGCTGCGCCCGCGCCTTGCACGAGGCCGGCGCCGAGCTGGCCGTGACCTGGTTCAACGACAAGGCGCGGGCCCACGTGGAGCCGCTGGCCCGGCAGCTCGGCGCGCCGATCCAGTTGCCGCTGGACGTGGAGCGGCCGGAACAGGAAGCCGCGCTGTTCGAGGCCATCGCACGGCAGTGGGGCCGGCTCGATTTCGCGCTGCACTCCATCGCCTTCGCGCCCAAGAGCGACCTGCACGGGCGCGTGGCCGATGCCTCGCGCGAGGGCTTCGCGCGCGCGATGGACATCTCCTGCCATTCCTTCGCCCGCCTGGCGCGGCTGGCCGAACCCTTGATGACGGACGGCGGCAGCCTCATGACCATGAGCTACGTGGGCGCCGAGGAGGTGATCCCCGACTACGGCCTCATGGGCCCGGTCAAGGCCGCGCTGGAAGCCAGCACGCGCTACCTGGCGGCCGAACTCGGGCCGGGGAACATCCGCGTCAACGCCATCTCGCCCGGCCCGCTGGCCACGCGCGCGGCCTCGGGCATCCCGAACTTCGATGCGCTGATGGCCGATGCAGTGCGGCGCGCGCCGCTGCGCCGGCGGGTGGACATCGACGAGGTCGGCGCGCTGTGCGCCTTCCTGGCCAGCGACGGCGCGCGGGCCATCACCGGCAGCACGCTGTACGTCGATGCCGGCTACCACGTCGTCGGATGAGCACATGAAGCCGTTCCCATTCCTACCCCTGCTGCCCCTGCTGCCCCTGGCCGGCGCACTGCTGCTGGCCGGCTGCGCCTCGATGGCGCCGCCCTACGAGCGGCCGGCCGCGCCGCTGCCCACGCACTATGCGGACGCCGAAGCCTCGGTCGGCGCCTCGGCCGCCGCGCTGGACTGGCGCGCCTACTTCGCCGATCCGGCGCTGCAGCGGCTGATCGCGCAGGCGCTGAACAACAACCACGACCTGCGCACCGCCGTGCTGCGCGTGCAGGAGGCGCAGGCCGCCTACGGCGTGCAGCGCAGCGCGCGCTACCCCTCGCTCGACTTGTCCGCCGACGCGGCCCGCGCGCGCACGCCGGCCGACCTGAGTCTGACCGGCAACGCCGTCACCGGCAGCCAGTTCCAGGCCGGCCTGGGCATCAGCAGCTGGGAGATCGACTTCTGGGGCCGCATCGCCAGCCTGGACGAGGCTGCGCTGCAGAGCTTCCTGGCCACCGATGCCTCGCGCCGCGCGGCCACGGTGGCCCTGGTGGGGCAGGTGGCCGATGCCTACCTCGGCCTGCGCGAGCTGGACGAGCGCCTGCGCCTGGCGCAGGAAAGCGCCGCCAGCCAGCGCGAATCGCTGCGCATCTTCACGCGCCGCTTCGAGGTGGGCGCCGCCTCGCGCCTGGAACTGACGCAGGTGCAGACGCTGCTCGCCCAGGCCGAGACGCTGGCCGTGCAGCTGCAGCAGCAGCGCGATGCGCAGACCCATGCGCTGGACCTGCTGCTGGGCGGTCCGGCCGACCTGCTGCCCGCCGCAGGCGAAGCCGAATGGTCGCCGCCGCCGCTGGCCGCCGGCCTGCCTTCCGAACTGCTGCTGCAGCGTCCCGACCTGGCCGCCGCCGAGCACCAGTTGCGCGCCGCCCAGGCGCAGATCGGCGCGGCGCGCGCGGCCTTCTTCCCCAGCATCCGCCTGACGGCCTTCGGCGGCATGGCCTCCAGCGAACTGGAAGGCCTGTTCAAGGGCGCGGGCCGGGCCTGGAACTTCGCGCCCAGCCTCTCGCTGCCGCTCTTCGACGCCGGCCGCAACCGCGCCAACCTGGACCTGGCCGAGGTGCGCCGGAACCTGGCCGTGGTGCAGTACGAACAGGCCGTGCAGGCTGCCTTCCGCGAGGTGGCCGACGCGCTGTCGGCCCGCCGCTGGCTGGCCGAGCAGGTGCGCGTGAGCGCCGACGCCCTGGCCGTGCAGCGCGAGCGCGCGCGCCTGTCGCGGCTGGCCTACGACCATGGCGCGTCCAGCTTCCTGGACGTGCTCGATGCCGAACGCTCGCTGATCTCCGCCGCGCAGCAACTGGCCCAGACGCGCCGCGCGCTGCGCGCCAGCCAGGTCGCGCTGTACCGCGCGCTCGGCGGCGGCGCCCCGGCGCCGGCCGAACCCCTTTCCGCATCCACGCGCTCTTGAACCCATGGACCGATCCCTGAAGAACAAACTGATCGCCGCCGGCATCGTGGCCGTGCTGGCCGCTGGCGGCTGGACCTTGTGGCAGCAGCGCCAGGCGGCGAGGCAGGAGGCCGGCTTCCTCGGCAGCAACGGCCGCATCGAGGCCACCGAGGTGGACGTGGCGACCAAGCTGGCCGGCCGCGTGGAGGACATCCTGGTCGACGAAGGCGCCTTCGTGAAGGCCGGCCAGGTGCTGGCCACCATGCAGGTGCAGACGCTGAATGCACAACTGCGCGAGGCGCAGGCCCAGCGCCAGCAGAGCCTGCACGCGGTCGCCAGCGCGCAGGCCCAGGTCGCCATGCGCCAGAGCGACAAGGCCGCGCTGCTGGCGCAGGTGCGCCAGGCCGAGGCCGAACTCGATGCCGCGCGGCGCCGTCTGGCGCGCTCGGAGACGCTGACGAAGGAGGGCGCCGCCTCGGCCCAGACGCTGGACGACGACCGCGCCCGCGCGCGCGGCGCCGAGGCCGCCATCG
>JASGDG010000286.1:0-3421 GCA_047607325.1 Xenophilus sp.
GATGACCAGCCCGGCCCCCGTGGCGCCGAAGGCGGCCAGCCCGGCGCCGGGCCGGCGCCGGGCCAGCAGCGCCAGCCCCACGGCCGCTGCGCAGGCGCCCAGCAGCGTGAACAGCAGCGCGTTGTTGATCGACTTGTTGCCCACCAGCAGGATCACGCTGCGCAGCAGCTCCGGCACCGGCGGCGTGACGCCCGCCAGCGCGGCGAGCCCATAGAACGCCGCGATGCAGATCATGTTGAACGCCGCGATGGCCAGGAAGCCGCGCAGCGCCCACTGCGCCTCCTCGCGCGTGAGCGCCAGCGCCAGCAGCACCGTCAGCGGGATGCGCAGGCCGTGCCACAGGTTCACGCCGGTCTGGGGATAGTGGCTGCCGAGCGCCAGCACCACCAGCTGCCACACCACCAGCGCCACCACCGGCCGCCACAGCGCGTGCGAACGCACCCGCTGCGCACGCTCGCGCGCGTCGCCCGCGGCCAGCATCGTGACGAGCATCAGGAAGAAACCGAGGTAGTTCATCCCCACGGGCATGAACACCACCGCGCCCCACAGGCAGGCCGCGGCGCGGGGAAGAAGCAGTCTGCGCATGGAGCCGATTGTCTTTCAGGAATTGCGAGGCAATTCGATGACGAAGCTGGCGCCGCCGCCGGCGCGGCCCTCGCAGCGCACCCGGCCGCCGTGGCGCTCCACGATGGACTTGACCAGCGCCAGCCCCAGGCCCACGCCGCCCTCGCGCTCGCTGGCGCCCGGCAGCCGGTAGAAGGGCTCGAAGATGCGCTCGCGCAGCGCCGCCGGCACGCCGGGGCCGTGATCGCTGACGCGCACGCGGGCATGGGTCCCGTCGCTGGAGAGTTCGGCCTCGATCGAGCCGGCGCCATGGCGGCGCGCGTTCTCCAGCAGGTTGCGGATCGCCCGGCGCAGCAGGCGCGGCACGCCACGCACGGTCAGCGCGTCCAGGTCCGTCTGCTCGGCGATGTCCAGCTCGGCCTGCACGCGGGCGCATTCCTCGGCGGCCAGGCCCATCAGGTCCACCGCCTCCAGGGTGCCCATGCCGACCTCGCGCGCGTCGAGGCGGCTGGCCAGAAGGATCTCGTCGATCAGCTGGTCCAGCTCCGCGATGCTGCGCGAGATCTCCGCCTTGGCTGCGGGATTGGGGCGCTCGCCCATCAGCTCCAGGCTCATGCGGATGCGCGTGAGCGGCGAGCGCAGCTCGTGCGAGGCGTTGGCCAGCAGCGACTTGTGCGAGCGCACCAGCTGCTCGATGCGCCCCGCCGTGTCGTTGAAGCGGCGCGTCAGGTCGGCCACCTCGTCCTCGCCCTCGTCGGTCGGCGCGCGCGCCGCCAGGTCGCCCGCGCCGAAGCGCTGCACGCTGCGCTGCAGGGCCTCCAGCCGCGTCGTCAGCCGCCGCACCACGGGGAACAACCCCGCCGCCGTCGCCAGCCCCACCATGCCCAGCAGCCAGAAGATGCCCGTGCGCGGGTGCAGCCAGGGCGGCGGGCCGGGGCGGCGCTCGGTGCGCGCCCCCCATTCCATGACGAACTGCCGGCCGTCGGTGAGCGTGATGGTGAACTCCTGCGGCTCACCCGGCCGGCTGCTGCGCACCGCCTGGCCGCTGCCGATCAGCTGGTCCCGCGCGTCGCGCAGCGTCACCTCGCGCGGCAGCGGCTGCGAGCGCCGGTCTTCCGCCACCTGCCAGGCCCACCCCGCCGCCAGCACGACCACCGCCACGCCGGCCAGCACGGCCAGCCAGATGCGCACGTAGAGATGGCGGGTGAAGAGCTGGACCATGCAATGAGGAACAGACGGCGGTGTCGATTCCATACAGCTGAGGGTCGCTTAGAGCGGTGCTGAAGGCCGCGGAGCAGGCCATGTGGCGGGCATATTCAGTCCTGCTGCTTGGCGAACACGTAGCCCACGCCGCGCACCGTCAGGATGCGCTTGGGGCTCTTCGGGTCGGCCTCGATGGCGGCGCGGATGCGGCCCATGTGCACGTCGATGCTGCGGTCGAAGGCCTCCAGCTCGCGGCCGCGCACGGCCTCCATGATCTGGTCGCGCGTGAGCACGCGGCCGGCGCGCTCGGCCAGCGTCACCAGCAGGTCGAACTGGTAGGAGGTCAGCTCCGCCGGCTGCCCGCCCACGGTGACGCTGCGAGCGTCGCGGTCGATTTCCAGCGAGCCGAAGCGCATCACGATGCTGGCCGGCGCCGCGGCGGCCGAGGTCGCGTCGGCCCGGCGCCGCAGCACGGCGCGGATGCGCGCCAGCAGCTCGCGCGGCTCGAAGGGCTTGGGCAGGTAGTCGTCGGCGCCCAGTTCCAGGCCGATGATGCGGTCCATCGGGTCGCCCTTGGCGGTGAGCATCAGCACCGGCACCTTGCCCAGAGGGGGCGGCAGCGCGCGCAGGCGGCGGCACACGTCCAGGCCGTCGGTGTCGGGCAGCATCAGGTCGAGGATCACGAGGTCCGGCGCCTGGCGCTGCAGTTCCTCCAGCCCGCCGGCGCCGTCGCCGCGGTGCGTGACGGCGAAGCCCGACTGGGCGAGGTACTCGCTCACCATGTGCGCCAGGCGCGCGTCGTCTTCGATCATCAGGAGTCGGGGCGTGCTCATCTCGGGTGGCCTTTTCTTGCGTTGCCCGCCACGGCGGACCGTTCATGGTGCGCCCGGGCGGGCAAGTGCGCTTGAACGCCCCGTAAAGCGCGCGTAAAGCGCCGCTCCCCTCCGAGGGCGCTCAGGGCGAGAGCCGCAGCGCCAGCGAAAGCTGCGAGCCCAGCGGCATGCGCAGCGATGTGGGCGGTCCGTCGGGCAGCCGCGCCAGGGCCTCGAAGAGGGGCAGCAGGTCGCCCATGGCGTTGGGCGGCAGTGCGCGCGCGGCCTGCGAGGCCAGCGGCGCGCGCTCGGCCGGGCCGGGCGCGAGCGACCAGTCCATCGCCGCCACGGTGCGCTCGCCGCGCTCGGGCGAGAGCACCAGGCCGCCGGCCAGCAGGCCCTCGCTCGCGTGCACCTGCCGCAGCGGCCCCACCGCCTCGGCGTCGAAGCCCACCAGCAGGACCGCCTGCGCGTCGGCCGCGCACTGGGCCGCGCCCTCCAGCAGCGCCGAGGCGAAGCTGTGGTCGAAGCCGCTGAGCGAGTTGCTGGCCTGCATGCAGCCGGTGCCGATGGTCCAGTAGCCCACCGCCGCGTTGTGGACCGAGTTGTGGAACTTGATGGGCGACAGCTGCGCCGGCGTGACGGCCAGCGTGCTGCACATGTAGTCGTTGATGGCCAGATCGCCGTGCGCCGAGGCGAACACGCAGGGCAGATCGGCCGCCTGCCGCCCGCTGGCGGCCACCGCCGCGCCGGCCACCTCCAGCGCCAGCGCCACCGAATCCGGCGCGCGGCGGCGCTCGGCCGGCGCCAGCACCTGGGGCGAGGGCCGCCGCGCGGGCGGA
>JASGDG010000287.1:0-3870 GCA_047607325.1 Xenophilus sp.
CGCGGGCAAGGCCGGCGTGTCGGTGCAGCTGGCCGAGGCCGCCTTCGATGCCCGGCCCTATGCCGTGGGCGAGGCCGTCCGCCTGAGCTGGGCCGAGGTGCACGCGCGGCCTCTCGGTCCCGGCGCCGTTCGCCCGGGCGAACGGCAGCCGGCCGCCCCACCCGCCGCCGATCCTGCCGCCGTGCCCGATGCGGCGGCACTGCCGGCCGTGGCGTTCTGACGCATCGCGCTTCCCTTCCCGCAACCACCACCATCATGAAAGAGGCACCACCGATGTCCGCATCCGACGACTCCACCCGCTCCTCCTCGGCCGTCCGCCGCCGCACGCTGCTCCAGGGCACGGCCGGCATCCTGGCCACCGGCGTCGCGCCCTTCGTGCACGCGCAGGAGAAGGTGGTGCTGCGCTACCTGGGCACCGCGGTGAACCAGGACAAGGCCATCGCCGAGAAGTTCAAGGCCGACACCGGCATCGGCATCCAGTACGTGGCCGTCACCACCGACGACGTGACCAAGCGCGCCGTCACCGCGCCCAACAGCTTCGACCTGATCGACACGGAGTTCTTCTCGCTCAAGAAGATCGTGCCCACCGGCAACCTCAAGGGCATCGACGCCCGGCGCGTGAAGAACGCCGACAAGATCACCCCCCTCTTCACCCGGGGCGAAGTCGCCGGCAAGGCCGTGGGCGACCAGGGCACGGCGCCCAAGAAGGTGATCTTCCTGGAAGGCGAGAAGAGCAAGGCCTTCGCCAAGGCGCCGACGCAGTGGATGACGCTCATCCCCACCACCTACAACGCCGACACGCTGGGCATCCGGCCCGACCTGATCAAGCGCCCGATCGAGAGCTGGGCCGAGCTGCTCAACCCCGAGTTCAAGGGCAAGGCCGCGATCCTGAACATCCCCTCCATCGGCATCATGGACGCGGCGATGGTGGTGGAGGCCAAGGGCCTGCACAAGTACAAGGACAAGGGCAACATGAGCAAGGCCGAGATCGACCTGACGATCAAGACGCTCATCGAGGCCAAGAAGGGCGGCCAGTTCCGCGCGCTGTGGAAGGATTTCAACGAGTCGGTCAACCTCATGTCCTCGGGCGAGGTGGTGATCCAGTCGATGTGGAGCCCGGCCGTCACCGCCGTGCGCAGCAAGGGCATCGACTGCGTGTTCCAGCCGCTCAAGGAAGGCTATCGCGCCTGGGCCTCGGGCTTCGGGCTGCCGGCCACGCTGTCGGGCAAGAAGCTCGATGCCGCCTACGAGTTCATCGACTGGTTCCTCGACGGCTGGGCCGGCGCCTACCTCAACCGCCAGGGCTACTACAGCGCCGTGCTGGAGACCGCCCAGGCCAAGATGGAGCCCTACGAGTGGGCCTACTGGATGGAAGGCAAGCCCGCCGCGCAGGACATCAAGAGCCCGCAGGGCGTGGTGATCGCCAAGGCCGGCAGCGTGCGCGACGGCGGCAGCTACGAGCAGCGCATGGGCGGCATCGCGTGCTGGAACGCGGTGATGGACGAGAACGAGTACATGGTCCGCAAGTGGAACGAGTTCGTGGCCGCCTGACCCCGCAGCGATGAGCGCACCAGCGACCGCCGGCCACGCGGCTGCCCGGCCCCCGCACACCGTCAAGGCCTGGTGGCAGGCGGCGCCCTTCGCGCTGGTGTTCGCGCTGTTCTTCATCGTCCCGCTGGCGCTGATCGCGATGGTCAGCCTATGGGACTTCAACGAGTACGAGCTGATCCCGGCGCTCTCGCTGCGCAACTACCTCTCGATCTTCGAGGGCTGCTCGCACCTCACGGACAACGGCGACCTGTGCGTCACGCTGTCCACCTACCTCTCGACGCTGAAGTTCTGCCTGCTGGTGTGGGCCATCACGCTGGTGCTGGGCTTCGCGGTGGCCTACTTCCTGGCCTTCCACGTGCGCTCGCCGGGCCTGCAGACGCTGCTGTTCGTGCTGTGCACCGTGCCCTTCTGGACCAGCAACGTCATCCGCATGATCTCGTGGGTGCCGCTGCTGGGCCGCAACGGCCTGGTCAACCAGGCGCTGCAGGGCATCGGCCTGGTCGGCTCGCCCGTCGAGTGGCTGCTGTTCTCCGACTTCTCCGTCGTGCTGGCCTTCGTGCACCTGTACACGATGTTCATGATCGTGCCCATCTTCAACAGCATGATGCGCATCGACCGCTCGCTGCTGGAGGCCGCCACCGACGCCGGCGCCAGCGGCTGGCAGACGCTCTGGAACGTGGTCGTGCCGCTGTGCAAGACGGGCATCATCATCGGCTCCATCTTCGTCGTCACCATCGTGATGGGCGACTTCGTCACCATCGGCGTGATGGGGGGCCAGCAGATCGCCTCGGTGGGCAAGATCATCCAGGTGCAGACCAGCTACCTGCAGTTCCCGCTGGCGGCCGCCAACGCGGTGATCCTGCTGGCGGTGGTGCTCATGATCATCTGGGGCCTGACCCGCCTCGTGGACATCAGGAAAGAGCTCTGACCATGCAGGCCCGCACCGCCGGTTTCTGGCCGCTGGCCCTGGTCTTCGGCCTGTTCGTGCTGTTCATGTACGGGCCCATGCTGACCATCTTCACGCTCAGCTTCCAGGGCCCGGAAGGCGGCCTCACCTTCCCGATGCGCGGCTGGTCGCTGCACTGGTTCCGCCAGCTGGCCGAGGGGCTGGGCACGGTCGACATCGCGGCCGCCTTGCGCCGCTCGCTGATGCTGGGCGTGGTGGTCATGCTGCTGACCGTGGTGCTCTCGGTGCTCGCCGGGCTGGCCTTCCGCAAGCGGCTGGCCGGCGGCAACGCGCTCTTCTACGTCGCGGTGGCGAGCCTGATCATGCCCAGCATCATCGTCTCGCTGGGCATCGGGCTGCAGTTCCGGCTGCTCGACACCGGCATCAAGGCCGCGCTCGCGTCGATGGGCGCCGAAGGCGCGCTGGAGAACTACGGCACCGCGCTGGGCCTGCTCACCTCGGCGCTGGGCGCGCACCTCACCTGGACGCTGCCCTTCGGCCTCCTGATCATGTTCGCCGTGTTCAACCGCTTCAACCCGGCCTACGAGGAGGCGGCGCGCGACCTCGGCGCCTCGCCGTGGCAGAGCTTCCGCCACGTGGTGCTGCCGCTGATCGGCGCCTCGGTGGTGGGCATCGGCATGTTCGGCTTCACGCTCAGCTGGGACGAGATCGCCCGCACCTCGCAGGCCATCGGCGACGTCAACACGCTGCCGCTGGAGCTGCAGGGCCTCACGTCCACCGTCACCACGCCGGCCATCTATGCGCTGGGCACGGTGACGACCGTGATCTCCTTCCTTGTGATCGGCGCTGCGCTGGGCGGTGCGGCATGGCTGCGCCGGCGGGCGTCCAGGCAGCGTGGCTGAACCATGTCCACGCTGCTGCTCATCAACCCCAACACCACTGCGGAGGTCACCGCGCTGCTGCGCATGCACGTGCAGCAGGCGCTGGGTGATGCGGTGCGGATCCATGCGCTGACCGCCCGCTTCGGCGCGCCCTACATCGCCTGCGAGGCGAGCTACGCGGTGGCGCAGCACGCCGTGCTCGACGCCTGGGCGCTCGCACGGGCGCAGGGCCTCGGGCCCTCGGCCGTGCTGATCGGCTGCTTCGGCGATCCCGGTCTGCTGGCGCTGCGCGACGCCGCCGGCGTGCCGGTGGCCGGGCTGGCCGGGGCGGCCTTCGATGCGGCGGCGCGCCACGGCCGCTTTGCCATCGTCACCGGCGGCGAGCGCTGGAAGCCGATGCTCGAACGGCTGGCGCAGGCCCTCGGCCACGGCGAGCGGCTGGCCGGCGTGCACACCGTCGCGCCCAGCGGCGCGCAGCTGCTGGCCGATCCGGCCGGCGCCCGCGCCCTGCTCGCGCAAGCCTGCCGCGAG
>JASGDG010000288.1:0-3928 GCA_047607325.1 Xenophilus sp.
ATGACCGCCCTGCGCTTCGAACTGCTCGCGACCGACCCCGGCAGCCACGCCCGCCGCGGCACGCTCACGCTCAACCACGGCGTGGTGCAAACGCCCATCTTCATGCCCGTGGGCACCTACGGCACCGTCAAGGGCGTGATGCCGCGCTCGCTGGAGGAGATGGGCGCGCAGATCATCCTGGGCAACACCTTCCACCTGTGGATGCGCCCGGGACTGGACATCATGCAGAGCTTCGGCGGCCTGCACGGCTTCGAGAAGTGGGACAAGCCCATCCTCACCGACTCCGGCGGCTTCCAGGTCTGGAGCCTGGGCGCGATGCGCAAGATCAGCGAGGAAGGCGTGCGCTTCGCCTCGCCCGTCAACGGCGACAAGCTGCTGCTCACGCCCGAGGTCTCCATGCAGATCCAGACCGTGCTGAACAGCGACATCGTCATGCAGTTCGACGAGTGCACGCCCTACGACACCGACGGCCACGTCACCACCGAGGCCGAGGCGCGCCGGTCGATGGAACTGAGCCTGCGCTGGGCCGGGCGCTGCCAGGCGGAGTTCGCGCGCCTCCGGAATCCCAACGCCCTGTTCGGCATCGTGCAGGGCGGCATGTTCGAGCACCTGCGCGAGGCGTCGCTGGCGGCGCTGGTGGAGATGGACTTCCCCGGCTACGCCGTCGGCGGCGTGAGCGTGGGCGAGCCCAAGGAGGAGATGCTGCGTATCATGGCCCACACCCCGCACCGGCTGCCGGCGCACAAGCCGCGCTACCTGATGGGCGTGGGCACGCCGGAGGACCTGGTGCAGGGCGTGGCCGACGGCGTGGACATGTTCGACTGCGTGATGCCCACCCGCAACGCGCGCAACGGCACGATCTTCACGCGCCACGGCGACCTGAAGATCCGCAACGCGCGCCACAAGAGCGACCACCAGCCGCTGGATGCGAGCTGCACCTGCCATGCCTGCGCCGGCGCATCGGGCATCCCCTGGGAACAGGGCGGCCGCGAAGGCTTCAGCCGCGCCTACCTGCACCACCTCGACCGCTGCGGCGAGATGCTGGGGCCGATGCTCAGCACCATCCACAACCTGCACTACTACCTGAACCTGATGCGCGAGGTGCGCGAGGCGCTGGATGCCGGCGCCTACGCGGCCTTCCGCGCCCGCTTCAAGGCCGACCGCGCGCGGGGCGTGTGATCCCTCCATAAAAAACCCCGCCATGCAGCGCATGGCGGGGTTTTTCGGTCGTGGAAGGATCAGTGGTGCAGATCGGCCGGCAGGGTGCCGCCGTTGGCGGCGATGCGGCTGAGCACCTGCTTGTGCAGCCCGATGTTCCAGCCGGCCGAGCCGGGCTCGTCGCTGCTGGTATAGCCCACCTCGGCGGCCAGCTCCTTGCGGGCGGCCAGGCTGCTGTCCAGGCCCACCAGCTTGAGCAGATCGACGATGGAGGTGCGCCAGTTCAGGCCGGCGGCGCCGGGCAGCGCATCGAGGATGGGGCCCACGTCGCCCAGCGGGATGGCGGCGGGTGCCGCAGCCGCGGCCGGCGCATCGGCGGCCGGCGCGGCCTGCACCTCGGCAGCGTTGGCGGAGGGGAAGATCTTGGAAAAAATCTTGCCAAAGAAGCTCATGCGAATCTCCGTTTCGTTGGTGAATGAAATTGGTGGAGCCCGGTTCTAACACTTCGGCATGGCGATCCGCCAGCCAGGTGCGTGCAGAACTGCCGCTACGGGGTGCTCGTCACGGTCTGTTGCACTTTCGGAGGCGCCGCCGGCGTGCCGCAGCCATGGCAGAAGCGCGAGAAGGCGCTCTTCCTCGCGTCGCATGCGCGGCAGTGGTCGAACAGGCCGATGCCGCAATGCGGGCAGAAGTCGATGGCGGTGTTCTTCAGGTCGACCGGCCGCTCGCAGCCGGGGCACACGCCCTTGGCCAGCCGCGCCAGCGCCACGTCGTAGCCCAGTTCCTCGCGCCGCACCTGGTCGGGCTGCGCCTCGGCCGCCTTCTGGCGCTCCAGGTAGCGGTTGAGCGCGACGATGGCGTAGCGCCCCACCAGCACGGTGACGACGATGCCGACCACATAGCGCACGTAGCCGCCATAGCTCGGCAGATAGGGCACCAGCTCCACGAAGAAGGCGAACAGCGCGAACAGGATGAAGCCCCAGACGAAGGGCCACCAGGTGCTCTGCCGCTTCTTCGCGAACAGCCAACCGGCCACCACCAGCAGCGGCAAGGTGAGCGCCAGGCGGTAGAGGAAGACGCGCAGTTCCACCCGGCGCTGCGCGGCGTCGAGCTTCTCGCCCGCCTCGGCCTCCAGCGCATGCAGTTCGTCCAGGCGTGCCTCCTGGGCCTGCTGGGCGTCCAGGCGCTGCTGGCGCTGGGCAGCGACCTTGCGCTGCGCCGCCTCTTCGGCGGCCTTGAGCGCGTCGAGCCGCCGCGTGCGGGCGATCAGTTCGGCGTCCTGGGCCGGCAGCTGCGTGGCCCGCCGCGTGGCCAGCCAGTTGTCGAAGGTCTCGCGGGCATTGCGGCTGGCCTGGCTGGCGGCCTGCTCCTGCAGCTGGGCCTGGTCCAGCGCGCGCTGCGCGGCCTGCGCCGTCTCCTCGGCCTGGCGCACGGCCTCGTGCAGCGCATCGGCGCGGCCGGGCGGCATGAAGTCCTCCAGTTGCAGCGTGCGCTCGACGCGCGGCAGGTCGCCCACCACCGTGCCGCCCAGGCCGATCAGGAAGCTGGCGAACACCAGCGCCACCAGCCACAGGCCGCGGCGGAACCATTTCTCCGACAGGCGCAGGGATTTGCTCATGAACTCTCCTTCTTTTTCGATCAGATCTTGAGACGCACTGGCGCAGCGGCGAGGCCGGCGCGCGGCAGCCAGTCGAAGACCGAATCCACCGTCACCGTCTCGATGCGGTCCGAGAAGCGCTTTTCGTTCGGGTGGTCGTCGAAGGCCACGTTCGCCGAGCCGAGGCGGCCGCCCAGCCGGGTGAGCGGTCCGAGGCGCAGCACGCTCGGCTCATAGCCCTTGAAGCGCAGCCAGGCCTGCGCCTGGACGCGCCGGCCCACGGCGGCGGGCTCCATCGCCAGGGCCAGGGCCTCGATGGCCCATTGGTTGGACTGCTGGTAGGTCTGTCCCCAAGCATAGCTCACCACGCTGTAGGGCCGCGCCGAAACTGGGGACAGCGCCCACGCGAGCTGCGGCGCCGGCTGCGAGAGCAGCGCCCAGAGCTGCTGCTGCACCTGCGCCGAGGGCACTTCCCACGCGGTTTCGTAGCGCCACGGGTCGTCGAGGAAGAACTCGCCCAGGCCCTGGCGCTGCACGAAGGCCTCGGCGGTGCCGCAGCGGTTGAGCTTGTGCACCACGCGCCACGGGCCTTCGGCGCTCTTGTAGGCCCAGCCCAGGTGCGACCACATCAGGTGGTAGCGGCTCAGGTCCTGGCCGACGCGGGCCAGGACCACCACCTTGGCGCCGCTGGCGTCCAGCGCCTGCGAGGTGCGCTGCGCTAGTTCCAGTCCGCGGGCGATCGCCGCAGCGCCGGGCTGGCGCTCCTCGCAGGAACGTCCGGCATGGGCCGCCGGCAGGCAGGCGAAGCCCGTCAGCAGCATCGCGGCCAGCCATCGGCATGGTGCGGCGCTCACAGCACCCTCTCGTCGTGCAGCAGCGCACGGCCGATGGCATTGGGGATGAAGGCCAGCACCTCCCCCGCCGCCGAGAGCAGCACGCCGGCGCCGATCACGCTGACCTCCACGGAATCGCCCGTCGCCACCGAGGCGGCGCGGGCGCCGCGGTCCATCAGCCGCACGCTGGCCTGCGCGCCGTCGGACACGCGCTCCAGCAGGTAGACGGTGCCATCGGCCGAGACCTCGACGGCCTTGACGGTGAGCACCTCGCTGCCCACCGACAGCGCGGCCGGCAGCGCCACCGCCGCCGCGCCGACGGCGCCCGCCGCCGAGGCGG
>JASGDG010000289.1:0-3480 GCA_047607325.1 Xenophilus sp.
CCAGGTCGATCGCCTCGCGCCCGCTGGCCGCCTCGCCGGCCACGCGCAGGTCAACGTGCTCCGAGAGAAACTGGCGCAGCCCGGACCGCACGATCGCGTGGTCGTCCACAATGCCGATCTTGATCATATGTATTGATCCTGTTTGGGTCAGCCGCGGGTGGGGGGAGACGGCCCGCCGCCAGGCCTTCGTCGAACCCCGATCACCCGCCGGCGATCGCGCTGCGTGACGGACGGCCGGCACGCAATCCACAAGCGAGATGGCCTGGGTGCAAGCCTATCGGGGCCGCCCATCCCGTCGCGTAGTCGGTGTCCGGGTTGGCCGTAGGAGAAGCCCCTGATCTCACTCCGCGGGCCTGGCCCAGGACGCAGGCGGTGATCCCGGCATGCCGGGATCAGCCGGCCGGAGCTGCGCGAGGCGGCGCGCACCGTGGGCGCCGACGTGGTGTTCCTCCAGGAGGTGCTGGGCACCCACTCGCGGCACGGCCGGAAGATCGACGCGCGGCCGCCTGCCGTGGGCACCGGGGCCGGTGTCCTGCGGGCTCGCCGTCTCAGGCTGCTTCGCGTACAGCGTCGTTGTAGGCGCTGTCCTGAGCATCGACGGGCTCGCTGCGAGGCTCCGGCGGCGCCGGCTGCCCCATGCTGCGGGACACGATGCGTCCGTTCTGAATGCGCACCAGCTGGTCGGCGACGTCGAAGTAGCGCTCGTCGTGCGAGATGACGACCAGGGTGTGTCCCCGCGCGCGCAATTCGGGCAGCAGCTCGCGATAGAACAGCCTGCGGAATGCCGGGTCCTGATCGGCCGCCCATTCGTCGAACACCAGCACCTGGCGGCCTTCCAGGTAGGCATGCACCAGTGCCAGGCGCTTGCGCTGCCCGGTGGACAGGTCCAGCGTGCTGAAGGCGCCGCTGCGGATACTCACCTTGTGGGCGATGTCCAGGCGATCGAGGCAGGCCTGGGCCGCGGCCGCACCTGCGCCATCGGCGCCGGGAGGTCCGCTGCCGGGCTCGCCGTCGCCGATGAGCTCCTCGAAAAGATGGAAGTCCGACAACACCGTGCCGAAAAGCTGGCGGTACGCGTCGCGGCCGTCCGTCGTGACCGGCCTGCCATCGAGCAGCAGCTGTCCCGCCTGCGGGGCGTACAGCCCGAGCAGCAGCTTGACCAGCGTGGTCTTGCCTGAGCCGTTCGCGCCGACGATGAAGACGATGCTTCCCTTGTCGATGCGCAGGTCCAGCGGGCCGACCTCGAAGCGGGACGCAGGCAGGCCTGCCATGCCATCGCTGCCGCCGGACGCATCCCGCGCCTCATCTGGGCCCGGTGCATAGCCGTAGGTGACGCCGCGCAGTTCGATGCACTCGCGCAGCGTCTCGGCAGGGGGTTCCCCGCCCGGCTCGCCGCACAGGGGGATCGGTTCGGGCGTGGAGAAGCGGGCGGACAGGTCCGCGATGCGCTCCAGCGCCACCCGCGCCCGGCCGACCGCCGGCAGGATGCTCGCGATCTGATCCAGCGGCCCCTTGAGGTAGAGCAGCACCAGGACGAAGCCCGCGACAGCCGCCGGATCGGGGACCTGCCCGGCGGCCCAGCCGAGCACCAGGACGATGAGCAGGAAGTACAGGGCCGAGCCGAACGCGCCGGCCACCACGAAGATGTTGGTGGCGCGCGTGTTGACGCGGGCGATCCGGTCGATCGTCTCCAGAATCCCCCGCTCGAACACGTGCTGGCGCCGCCGCCGGTGCAGACGCAGTTCCTTGGCGCCCTCCCCCAGGCTGCGGTAGGCCTTGTGCAGGGACTCCTCGGCGTCGCGCGCCGCCTGGAAACCGGCAACGCCGCGTTTCTGCGCCAGCTGCTGCACCAGGGTGCCCACCCCCAGGGCCAGCACCAGCAGGCCGAACATCGGCAGCGAAAGCCAGGCGAGGTAGAGCAGGCAGCCGATGGACACCGCGATGGCGATGGCCAGGGCGGCAAAGGCGAACACGGTGCTGCTGATGGTGTCGACATCGTGGGTGAGCACCGGCACCAGGCGGTGCGTGCGATAGCGCTCCAGCGCGTCGATGGGCGCCGCGAGGATCTTGCGCGCCAGCGCCTGCCGCACCTTCGCGACCACGCGCTGGCCGACCCAGTTCGTCACGGCCAGCGAGAGGGCGCGGCCCGCGAGGATCAGCGCGCACAACGCCAGCAGGGTCGGGAGCATGCCGCCCCGCATGCCCCCGGGCTGCTGGACGACGCTGGTCAGCCGGGCGAGCAGCGCCACCGTCGCGGCGCCTGCGGCACTGCCGGCCAGGGCCGAGAGCAGGAGCCAGCCAAGGTGCGGGCGCAGCAGCCTGAGCAGTTCCGCCAGCGTGGCGGACAAGACGCGGTCGTGCGGGGCCGGCCTCATGCTGCGGCCCCTCCCCATGGCGCGTCGCAGCGGGCGGGAGGTGCCCGGCGGCGACCGGATGCGGCCGGCCGGACGCCAAGAGCGAAAAAGAAGGGGAACGTGTCAGTGGCCACCACTCATCCAATCATGCATCTCGGGCAAGCAACACCCGGCAGAAACGACTGGAATTTGGCGGCGGCTGAAAGCAGCGACTTGCTGGCGGGATGTCGTTAATTATTACACATCTGATCTTTTCTCACGAGTCCTTCGGCATGAAGGAAACGCGCCGCACGTGGAATCCTGCCGAAGGGTTTACACCGTCTTTGCCTCGGCGAAGGGATTCGCGCACAAACCGCACACGCATGCCCGCTACGCTGAGGCCATCCGTTTTTGAAAGGAGAAAGTCCATGAACCTCTCGAAGCTCACCGCCGTCGCTCTCGCGGCTTCTTTGGGCCTGGCGTCGATCGCCGGCGCGCAGCCCGCCTCCGGCCCCGACCAAGAGGCCGGCCACGGCTCGCGGCAGCAGACGCCCGACCGGGCCGCTCCCGGCGTGGCGCGGGGGGCGGGGCCGGACCACCAGTTCCGCCAGGGCCAGCGGCTGCCGGACGAATGGCGCCACCGCCAGCATGTCGTGACGGACTGGCGCGCCCACCATCTGGCGCCGCCGCCCCGCGGCCAGGAGTGGGTCCAGGTCGGCGCCGACTTCGTGCTGGTGGCCACGGCCACGGGGCTGATCACGTCCCTGATCCTCAGTCACTGACCGCCGCGCTCCGCCCGGTCGCACTCGGCCCGGGCGGAGCGTGGCGCCGGGCGGGCGTCAGGCGGACTCGACCCCGGCCGCCGCGCCCAATCGGGCGGCGTGCCGGGCCATCGCTTACAGTCCGAGCGCCGTCCCGCCGCAGGCGGCATCTTCATACTTCCTCCATCTTTCCCGGGCCTGATGCGGCCAGCTTGCTCCGATCACACTCCCGGATCCAGCGTCCATGACGCAGACTTCGCCAACTCCCACATCCCGACGCAAACGATGGATCTTCGCGTCCATCCTCGTCCTTCTGGTCCTCCTTGCCGCCTATCTGGCCGTCCGCCTGGGCGGCGGCCGCGCGCGCGGCCCCGCCCCGGCCGCCG
>JASGDG010000290.1:0-6461 GCA_047607325.1 Xenophilus sp.
CCCATGGTGAGCAGGGACTTGGCCTCGTTGTAGACCTGCGAGCCCAGGATCTCGCTGAGCTTGATGGTCTGGCGCTTGGCGTTGGGCAGTTCCAGCGCCATGTAGTTCTTGCCGGGGATGGTCTCGATCACGCGGATCGACACCAGCGACAGCGAGCGCGCCAGGTCCTTCGCCAGGTTGACGATCTGCGAGCCCTTGACGCCGGTGGCCGGCTCGATCTCGTAGCGCGTGACGACCGGGCCGGGCGAGGCGAGCACGACGCGCACTTCGACGCCGAAGTCCTTGAGTTTCTTCTCGATCAGGCGCGAGGTCATCTCCAGCGTCTCTGGCGAGACGGCTTCCTGCCGGCCCGGCGCGGCGTCCAGCAGGTCGACCTGGGGCAGCTTGCTGTCGGGCAGTTCCTTGAAGAGCGGCTTCTGCCGCTCCTTGACCACGCGCTCGCTCTTGGGCACCTCGGTCAGCGCCGGCTCGATCTGCACCGGCGGCGCCTTGCCGCGGCGCTTGGACCGCGGCTGGGCCGCCGCCTCATCCACCGCCGCACCGTCGTCGTCGGCATCGAAGTCACGCTCCAGCCCGCCGACCTCCTCGCGCTCGCGGCGCGCCTGCCTGCCCAGGGCGATGTCCTGCGCGATCTCCCGCTTCTCCCGCCGCATCTCGAACAGCGAATAGAGCCGCGCGCCGACGCGCTCCGCGACATGCGCCCACGAGAAGCGGAAGACCAGCGCCGAGCCGATCACGCCCGCCGCGATCGCCACCAGCGCCGAGCCGGTGAAGCCCAGCCACTTCACGCCCAGCGGGCCGACGAAGTAGCCCAGCACGCCGCCGCCGTGGCCGGGCAGGCGGAACTCCAGCCGGTACAGCCGCGACCATTCGAGCACCGCGCTGGCCGAGAGCAGCAGCAGCAGACCGAACCAGAAGGCCAGGCGGCTGCGGTTGAAGCGCCCGCGCGGCGGGGCATCGGCCGCCGGCTCGCCGCCGCGCAGCCAGCTGGCCAGCGACGACAGCCAGACCCGAACGCCGGCGGCGAAGCACCACCAGATCGAATAGCCGCCCAGGTAGTAGCTGGCGTCCGCCACCCAGGCACCGACGCGGCCGGCCCAGTTCTTCACGGCCCCGCCGCTGCCCGAGGTGGACCATGCGGCGTCCGACGGCGTGTAGCTGAACATGGCCAGCAGCCAGAACAGCAGCAGCGCCATGCCGGCGATCAGCGAGATCTCGTGCGCGAAGCGCATGACGCGCCCGCGCCCTGGCGGCGCCTGCGCATCCACCGGGGAATGAAGGGTATGAAGCGAATAGGTCATGGACAAGGTCTGCCGGCCCGGCCGCGGTGCGGGCCACCGGCCAGCCTACAACGGAAAGAGGCCCGGCCGGCCCGAGGGGCCGGCCGGGGTGTGCAAAACGGCGGCATCCGGCAGCCGGGCCGCGCGTCTCAGGCCATGGCCATCAGCCGTTCCTTGACGAACATGGAACCGTCCGGCTGGGTCTGGACGAAGCCGCGCTCCTCCAGGTCCTTCATGACGCGGCTGACCATCTCGCGCGAAGCGCCCACCATCTTGGCCAGATCCTGGCGCGAGATTTTCTCGCGGATCTTCAGGTTGCCGGCGCCGTCGTCCTGGGCGAATTCCATCAGCGAGCGCGCCACGCGGCCATAGACGTCCATCAGGGCCAGCGACTCGATCTTCCGGTCGGCGCGGCGCAGACGCTGCACCAGGCCGCGCATGATGTTGTAGGACATCGAGGAGTTCTCGGGCAGGCAGCGCGAGAAGGCCTCGCGGCCAAGCATCAGCACGTCGGTCTGCACCTCGGTGCGCACGGTGGCGGAGTGCGGCTCGTCGTCGATCAGGCTCATCTCGCCGATGTAGTCGCCCGGCTGCAGCGTGGCGAGAATGACTTCGCGCCCGCGACTGTCGGCGCTGGTCACGCGCGCCCGGCCGGTCAGGATGATGTAGAGCGCATTCGACTTCTTGCCCTGCTCGACAATCATCTCGGCCCGCTTGAAGCGCTTCTTGATGATCGCGTCGGCGATGCTGGCGGACTGCGCAGGCGTGAGCGCCGAGAACAGGGGCACCCGCCGCAACAGTTCAAGATTGGACAACATCGACATGCACGAACTCCCAAAACCGTTTCTGCGTGCTCTCGCATCAGGCCTCATCACCTGAAGCAATCGCGCACATAGAAAATGACCGGAGCGCCCGACTGGCACCAGGCGGGATACTCCCCCGCCTGCCTGCAAAAATGTACACGGTGCAGCCGTCTTTCTCCTAGGGTCACAAGTTTATGTCTTCTCCTCAGCACGCCCGCGTCCTCATCCTCGGCTCCGGCCCGGCCGGCTACACGGCCGCCGTCTACGCGGCCCGCGCCAATCTCCAGCCCCTGCTCATCACCGGCCTGGCCCAGGGCGGCCAGCTCATGACCACCACCGAGGTCGACAACTGGCCGGCCGACGTGCACGGCGTCCAGGGGCCGGAGCTGATGCAGCGCTTCCTGGAGCACGCGGAGCGCTTCAAGACCCAGATCGTGTTCGATCACATCGGCAAGGTGGACCTGGGCCAGCGCCCCTTCACCCTCACCGGCGACAGCGGCACCTACACCTGCGACACGCTGATCGTCGCCACCGGCGCGTCGGCCAAATACCTGGGCCTGCCCTCCGAGGAGGCTTTCATGGGCCGGGGCGTGTCGGCCTGCGCCACCTGCGACGGCTTTTTCTACCGGGAGCAGGACGTGTGCGTCATCGGCGGCGGCAACACGGCCGTCGAGGAGGCGCTGTACCTGGCCAACATCGCCCGCAAGGTCACGCTGGTGCACCGGCGCGACAAGTTCCGCGCCGAGCCGATCCTGGTGGACAAGGTGATGGAGAAGGTCGCCGAAGGCCGGATCGAACTCAAGCTGCACAGCGAGCTGGACGAGGTGCTGGGCGACGACAGCGGCGTGACGGGCATCCGCATCCGCGACGGCCGGACCGGCGCCACCGAGCAGATCGACCTGAAGGGCTGCTTCATCGCCATCGGCCACCATCCGAACACCGACATCTTCCAGGGCCAGCTGGAGATGAAGGACAACTACATCCTCACGCGCTCGGGCCTCGCCGGCTTCGCCACCATGACCAGCGTGCCCGGCGTGTTCGCCGCCGGCGACGTGCAGGACCACGTCTACCGCCAGGCCATCACCAGCGCCGGCACCGGCTGCATGGCCGCGCTGGACGCGCAGCGCTTCCTGGAGCAGGAAGGAGCGCACTGAGCCGCCCCTTGGCGAAAAGGCGGCCGGCCTGCTAGAATTTCTGGCTTTGCCGGAATTGGCCCGTCTTTTGATGGGACTTGTCCGGCGGACAGGCAACCGCCACCTGCATCTTGGCGAGGTCAAGCCGTCCACACCCCAGCGCCCCCCGCCATCCGTGGCAGAGCGCCCGCGCGGTGCCGGCTGTTCATTGAAAGAGTGTCCTCATGGCACGCATCTGTGAAGTCACGGGCAAGGGCCCGATGGTCGGGAACAACGTCTCCCACGCCAACAACAAGACCAAGCGCCGGTTCATGCCGAACCTGCAATACCGCCGTTTCTGGGTCGAAAGCGAGAACCGCTGGGTGCGCCTGCGCGTCTCGAGCGCCGCGCTGCGCCTGATCGACAAGAAGGGCATCGACGTCGTGCTCGCCGACATGCGCGCGCATGGCCAGGCCTGATCGGCCGGCCCATCACTGACAGGAGCACCACACCATGGCTACGAGCAAAGGCGGCCGCGAGAAGATCAAGCTGGAGTCCACCGCGGGCACCGGCCACTTCTACACCACCAGCAAGAACAAGAAGACGACGCCCGAGAAGCTGTCGATCATGAAGTTCGACCCCAAGGCGCGCAAGCACGTCGAGTACAAGGAAGTGAAGCTGAAGTAATCCGGCCTCTTCCTCATCTCATCAAAAAGCCCCGCGATGCGGGGCTTTTTGATGGTGGATCGCGCGAAGCAGCGCAATCCTCGATGCAAAAGGCCGGACTCACTCCGGCCTTTTGCATCTGGTCAGGCGCGCACCGCGCGCAGGCGCACGGAGAACTCCTGCAAGGCAGCGATGCCGCTGGCTTCCGCACGATGGCACCAGGCCGCCAGATCGGCCGCCAGTTGCTCGCGCGACTGGGAGGTGTTCATCCACATCTGGCGCAGTTCCTCGCGCATGGTGACCATCTTGTCCAGCCCGGGGTGGGTGGCACGGACCTGCGCCAGGTGCGCGCGGGCCGTGGCCGGCACCTTGTCGTCGTCGCGGTGCAGCCAGCGCTTGGCCGCCTTGAGCACGGCCAGGTCCGCGCCCTTGCCCTTGAGCTGAGCGATCTCCTGCCTGCAGGCGCGGCGCATCTCGCGGGCGTAGCGGGCCATCACCTCGTAGCGGTTGGCGATCACCGCCTCCAGCGTCTTCTCGTCCGCCACGGGCCTCACGTCGCCCATCTGCAGGCGCGGCGGCACCTTCTTGACCCTGGCCCAGCCAATCTTCTGCATCACGCTGATGTAGACCCAGCCGATGTCGAACTCGTACTTCTTGACGGAGAACTTGGCCGAGGTCGGGTAGGTGTGGTGGTTGTTGTGCAGTTCCTCGCCGCCGATGATGATGCCCCAGGGCGTGAGGTTGGTGCTGGCGTCCTGCGCCTCGAAGTTGCGGTAGCCCCAGTAGTGGCCCAGGCCGTTGACCACGCCGGCCGCCCAGAAGGGGATCCACAGCATCTGCACCGCCCACACGGTGGCGCCCAGGGCGCCGAACAGCGCCAGGTCGAGGATCAGCATCAGGCCCACGCCCTGCCAGCCGAAGCGGCTGTAGACGTTGCGCTCCAGCCAGTCGTCGGGCGTGCCGTGACCGAACTTCTTGAGCGTTTCCTGGTTCTTGGCCTCGGAGCGGTACAACTCGGCGCCGCGCCACATGACGGTGTCGATGCCGCGGGTCTGCGGGCTGTGCGGGTCGTCTTCCGTCTCGCACTTGGCGTGGTGCTTGCGGTGGATGGCGACCCATTCCTTGGTCACCATGCCGGTGCCGACCCACAGCCAGAAGCGGAAGAAATGCGAGGGAACGGGCCCCAGGTCCATCGCGCGGTGCGCCTGCGCGCGGTGCAGGAAGATGGTGACCGCCATGATGGTGACATGGGTCGTGGCCAGGGTGTACAGGACGATCTGCCACCAGGTCAGGTCCCACAGGCCGTGGCCGAGCCAGTCAAGGGCCGCGCCCAGAACAGCGGAATCGGGAAACATCAATTGGGTGACTCCACACGGCGCGGCGAAGGCCGGCCTCTAGCATGAATCCATGCATTTTAAGGCCGGGGGTGTTCTCAACCCCTTGTTTTCCCTCAGGGAAATGACGGATTCGCGTGTTTGGAGACAGGTTCAGGCGCGCCGGTTCCACAAGGCGGCGAAGAATCCGTCCGTGCCATGCCGGTGCGGCCACAGCCGCAGGTACAGCGCGCCGTCCTCGCCGCCCGCGGCCAGGGAGGCCGCATCCGGCACCTTGAGGCCGGCCAGCACCTGCCCCGCCGGCATCGGCACGAACTCGCCATGCGCGGCGCCGAAGGCCTCGGCGACGGCCTCGTTCTCCTCGCGCAGCAGACTGCAGGTGGCATAGACCAGCCGCCCGCCCGGCTTCACCAGCCGCGCCGCGCTGGCGAGGATGGCCGCCTGACGGACCGCCAGTTCCCGCACCACCTCGGGGTTCTGGCGCCACTTGAGGTCCGGGTTGCGGCGCAGCGTGCCCAAGCCCGAGCAGGGCGCGTCGACCAGCACCCGGTCGATCTTGCCGGCCAGGCGCTTGACCCGCTCGTCGCGCTCATGCGCCAGCGCGGCGGGATGCACGTTCATGAGGCCGCTGCGCGCCAGCCGCGGCTTGAGCGCGTCGAGCCGGTGAGCGGAGGTGTCGAAGGCGTAGAGCCGGCCGGTGTTGCGCATGGCGGCGCCCAGGGCCAGCGTCTTGCCGCCGGCGCCGGCGCAGAAGTCCACCACCATCTCGCCGCGCCGGGCGTCCGTGAGCAGGGCCAGCAGCTGCGAGCCCTCGTCCTGCACCTCGACGGCGCCGCGGATGTAGCCGTCCAGCTTCTGGATCGCCGGCTTGCCGGCGAGGCGCAGGCCCCAGGGCGAATACGGTGTGTCGGCCGCCTGCAGGCCGGCGGCGGCCAGTTCCTCGCGCAGGGCGGCACGCTTGGCGGCGAGCAGGTTGACGCGCAGGTCCAGCGCCGCCGGCTGCTGCAGTGACGCGGCCAGGGCGGGAAAGTCGGCGCCGACCTGCGCCTGGAGGGCCTCGGCCAGCCAGTCCGGCAGGTTGTGGCGGTGCGGCGCCGTCAGGCTCCCGGGCGCGACCGCATCGCAGGCGTCCAGCCAGTGCTTCTCGGGCTCGGTCAGCGCGCTCTTGAGGAAGTCCTTCGGGCCGTGGAAGCCCAGGATCGCCAGGCGCCGCTCGCGCGGCCCGCTGCCCGAGCGGGCCAGATGCTCGAACAGCAGCTTGCGCCG
>JASGDG010000291.1:0-3079 GCA_047607325.1 Xenophilus sp.
GCTCTCGCCGCGGCGCGCGCTGGCCGCGGCGTCCGGCGCCGCCGCGCGCGTGCGCCCCGGTGATCCGCTCTGGCCCACCGAGGAAAGTTGGCAGGCGCTGAGCCGTGAACTGGCCGCGCCGCTCGTCAAGGTGCAGTCCCCTTTCGACGCCTGCCGTGCCGCGTCGGCCGGCGCCGACTGCGAGCGCCTGTTCAAGGCGATCGCGAACCCGTACTTCATCGGCGACGACGTCGCCCTGACCCAGACGCTCGGCTGGGCCGATGCCTGGACCTGCATGCCCAGCGCCTATGCCGTCGCGGCGTACCGCACCGGCGACGTGGTCGCCGCCGTCAACTTCGCGCGCGAGCACCGGCTGAGGCTGGTGGTCAAGGGCGGCGGCCACAGCTACCAGGGCACCTCGAACGCGCCCGATTCGCTGCTGGTGTGGACGCGCCCGATGCACGCCGTCACCCTGCACGACGCCTTCGTCGCCGAGGGCTGTGCCGGGCAGGCGGCGCCGCAGCGGGCCGTCACGGTCGAGGCCGGCGCGGTGTGGTCGCAGGTGTACGACGCCGTCACCACGCAGGCCGGCGGCTACGTGCAGGGCGGCGGCTGCATGACGGTGGGCGTGGCCGGGCTGGTGCAAAGCGGCGGCTTCGGCAGCTTCTCCAAGCGCTATGGCCTGGCGTCGGGCAGCCTGCTGCAGGCCGAGGTGGTCACGGCCGACGGCCAGGTGCGCATCGCCAATGCCTGCAGCCACCCCGAGCTGTTCTGGGGCCTCAAGGGCGGAGGCGGCGGCAGCCTGGGCATCGTCACCCGCCTCACGCTGCGCGTGCACGAGCTGCCCGAGCGCTTCGGCGCCGTCAACCTCACGATCAAGGCCACCTCGCCGGCCGCGTACCGGCGCCTGATCGGCCGGGTGCTCGACTTCTGCAGCCAGGCGCTCATCGGCCCGCACTGGGGCGAGCAGATCCGCTTCCGACGCGACAACGTGGTCAAGGTGTCGATGGTGTTCCAGGGCCTCACGCGCGGCGAGGCGGCGGCCGTCTGGCAGCCCTTGCGCGATGCGCTGGCGCGCGAGCCGGACGACTTCGAGGTCGGCTTCGCGCCGCTGGCGGTCGTCTCGACCTCGGCGCGCAACTTCTGGGCGCCGACGCTGGTCAAGCGGGCGCTGGGCTTCATCGGCCGGGACGACCGGCCCGGCGCGCCGGAGACCAACGTGTTCTGGCCCGGCGACCAGGCGCAGGCCGGGCAGGTGCTGCACGGCTACGAGTCCGCCTGGCTGCCGGCCGCGCTGCTGCAGCCGGCCCGGCGCGAGGCCCTGGGCGACGCGCTGTTCGCGGCCACGCGCCACTGGCCCGTGTCGCTGCACTTCAACAAGGGGCTGGCCGGCGCCCCGGCCGAGGCCATCGCCGCCGCGCGCGACACGGCCATGAACCCGGCCGTGCTCGACGCCTTCGCGCTCGCTATCCTCGGCGCCGAGGGGCCGCCCGGCTATCCCGGCGTGGCGGGGCATGAGCCGGACGCGGCGCTGGCGCGCCAGCAGGCGCAGGCCATCGGCCGCGCCATGGCCGAACTGCGCAGGCTGGTGCCCGACGCGGGCGCCTACGTGTCGGAAAGCAACTACTTCCAGGCCGACTGGCAGCGCGCGTTCTGGGGCGCGAACTACCCGCGCCTGCTGGCGGCCAAGCGCCGCTACGACCCCGACGGCCTGTTCTTCGTCCACCACGGCGTGGGCAGCGAGGCGTGGAGCGACGACGGCTTCACGCCGCGCTAGCCGCCGTGGGCCCGCGCTGGCCGTCGCACGCAGGACAGGCGCCAGCAGCTGTCGGCGCGTGCCACATGGCCCAGTTGGAGCGGACGGGCATCGGCGACGCGCACTACCGGGGCGGAATATCCGCGCACGCGGCGGGCGCAAGCCGGTTTCTCGGAATCCGCGAATCCGGTATGTGCCGCGTGGGCGCAGCGCTAGCATGGGCCACCATGTCGCGCACGCTCAAGGTCCTGCGGCTGCTGCAGCTCTACGACGAGCAGCACCCCGTGCTGCGCGCGGGCGAGGTGGCGCGCCACCTGCGGGTGTCGCTGGCGACGGCCTACCGCTGCATCGCCGACCTGGAGGCGGCCGGGCTGGTCGAGTCCATCGGCGCAGGCGAATACGCGCTCGGGCCGGCGATCGTCGAACTCGACCGGCAGATCCGCATTGCCGACCCGCTGATCGCCGCGGCGTCGGACCTCTGCACGGGCCTGTCGGAGCGCACCCGCGGCACGGTGCTGCTGTGCCGGCTGCACGGCCTGAAAGTGCTGTGCGTGCACAGCGTTGCGGGCACGGCCGCGCCGCGCATCACCGGCTACGAGCGCGGCCGCGCGATGGTGCTCTACCGTGGGGCCACGTCGCTGGCCATCCTGGCCCACGCGCCGGAACCGGTGCTTCGGCAGCTCCTGGCGGAAGATGCGGACGGCCTGCGCCAGGCCGGCTGGCCCGCGGCGCTGCCGCAGTTGCAGGAGCGGCTGCGTGCCGAGCGCGGGCAGAAGGTGCTGACGACCTCGGGCGCGGTGAATGCGCAGGCGCGCGGATGGGCCGTGCCGCTGTTCGCCGGCCCGCTGCTGCTGGGCAGCCTGAGCGTGGTGCGCGATCGCGCCGGCGCCACTGCCGAAGACGGTGCGCGCATCGGCGATGCCCTGCGCCGCGCAGCCCTGCGGATCGAGGCGCGCGTGGAAACCAGCGGCGAGGGTTGGCGCCGGGCGGCAAGAGGCTGAGCGGTGGTCTTCAGGCCGTTGGCCGTCGGTACGCGGTGTCGATCAGCGGCTGCAGCGCGGCGCCCAGTGCCAGCAGGGCCCGATCGCCCCCCGGCAGGCCGTCGAAGGCCAACGCCACGGGCAGGCCGGAAGCCGGGCCGCGGCCGGCAGGCACCACCAGGCTGGGCCACCCGCCCAGCGAGGCGGGCGCGAGGTTATGGGCGAACGCCAGCCTGGCCGGGAACAGCGTGCCGCCCACGTCCACGTCCGGCCCCGGCGACACGGGCGGCTGGGTCCGCAGCGGCGCGACCACGCGCGCCGCCGGGTACACCAGCGCATCGAGCCCATGTGCCGCCGCGGTGCC
>JASGDG010000292.1:0-6602 GCA_047607325.1 Xenophilus sp.
CTCGCTGACCGCCTGGGCGGGCCGCCAGGCGCTGGCGCAGGGCGCCGCAACGCCCGGCGGGCTGGCGCCGCTCAAGGGCGTGCGCTCCGCCGTGGACGGCGCCCAGACCCTGGAGAAGCTGACCGACTACAGGGACGCCACCACCTACAACAACTTCTACGAGTTCGGCACCGACAAGTCCGATCCGGCGCAGAACGCCCGCGCGCTCAAGACCCGCCCCTGGACCGTGGAGGTCGAGGGCCTGGTGAACAAGCCCGGCAAGTACGCCATCGACGAGCTGCTCAAGCTCGCCCCGCAGGAGGAGCGCATCTACCGCCTGCGCTGCGTGGAGGGCTGGTCGATGGTGATTCCCTGGGTCGGCTACTCGCTGTCGGAGCTGATCCGGCGGGCCGGGCCGCTGGGCAGCGCCCGGTACGTCGAGTTCCTCTCCCTGGCCGACCCGAAGACCATGCCCTACGTCGGCTCGCGCATCCTCGACTGGCCCTACGCCGAGGGCCTGCGCCTGGACGAGGCGATGCACCCGCTCACGCTGCTGGCCTTCGGCATGTACGGCCAGGTGCTGCCCCACCAGAACGGCGCGCCGGTGCGCGTCGTGGTGCCGTGGAAGTACGGCTTCAAGTCCGCCAAGTCGATCGTGAAGATCCGCCTCGTCGACCAGGAGCCCGGCACCGCCTGGAACAAGGCGGCGGCCAACGAATACGGCTTCTATTCCAACGTGAACCCGGACGTGGACCACCCGCGCTGGAGCCAGGCCACCGAGCGGCGCATCGGCGAGCCCGGCGGCCTGTTCGCCAGGCGGCGCAAGACGCTGCTGTTCAACGGCTACGAGCCGCAGGTCGGCCAGCTCTATGCCGGCATGGATCTCAGGAAGTTCTATTGAGCGGCACCCCGGTGCGACGCCTGCTGCTGCATCCGGCCGCCAAGCCGCTGGTCGCCGCGGCCGGCCTGCTGCCTTGCGCCTGGTGGGTCTGCGGCGCTTTCGCTGATGGGCTGGGCGCCAACCCGGCCGAATACCTGGTCCGCGCCAGCGGCGACTGGACGCTGCGCTTCATCTGCATCGCGCTGGCCATCACACCGCTGCGCATGGCCACCCGCACGCCGCAGCTGGCGCGCTTTCGCCGCATGCTGGGCCTCTTCGCGTACTTCTACGTCGTGCTGCACCTGCTGGCCTACGCCTGGTTCGACATGGGCTTCGAGCCGGGCGGGATTGCGCGCGACATCGGCAAGCGGCCCTTCATCCTGGCCGGCTTCACGGCCTTCGCGCTGCTGACGCCGCTGGCGGCCACCTCCTTCAACCGCGCCGTCAAGGCGCTGGGCGTGCGCCGCTGGCAGCGGCTGCACCGGATGGCGTACCCGGTCGCCGGCCTGGGGCTGCTGCACTTCTTCTGGATGCGCGCCGGCAAGCACGACTTCGGCGAGGTGGCGGTGTATGCCGCCATCGTCGCACTGCTGCTTGGCTGGCGCGCCTGGGGCCGCGTCCGCAGCGCATGGCCGCCGCCGGAGCCGCCGCGATCCGGTCCGGCGTGACGGCGGCGTCAGCCGCCGGCGGCCCGGCCTGATGCATCCGGGTCGGCCGCTGCGGCCTGGCGGAACGCCGACGGCGTGCTGCCGCAGTGCTCGCGGAACGCCGTGGCGAAGTTGGCGGCGCTGGAGAAGCCCACCGCGGCAGCGATCTCCTCGATGCGCATGGCCGATCCGGCCAGCAGGCGCCGGGCCTCGTGCAGGCGTGCCTCGCGCACGAACTCGAACACCGTGCGGCCCGTGTGCTCCCTGAACACCCTGGACAGGCGCTTCTCGTGCGTGCCCACCTGCGCCGCCAGTTCGCTCAGCGGCAGCACCGTGCTCAGGTCGGAAAGCACCAGGCGCTCGGCGGCCCGCGCCAGCACCCGGTCCCTGTCCGCGCACGGGTCGGCCTCGGCGCGGGGCGCGGCCGGCGCCTGCGGCGGTGCTGCCACAGCCTGCGGTCCGCGCCGTTCGGCCAGCGCCAGATGGATCTCCACCCGCGCCAGCACCTCGTCGGGATCGAAAGGCTTGGGGATGTAGTCCACCGCCCCCGACCGGAGGCCCTGGAGGCGCTCCTGCGGAGTGGCCGAGGACGTGACGAAGATGACCGGGATGTCGGCGGTGGCCGGGTCGGCCTTCAGCAGCCTGCAGGCGGCGAATCCGTTGATGGTGCCCATGCGCACGTCCAGCAGCACCAGGTCCATTCCCAGCGCGGTGGCCCGGCGGTAGCCCTCCAGCGCATCGAAGGCGAGCGTGATCCGGTAGCCGGTGTTGCGCAGCGCCTCGAGCAGCAGCCGCAACTCGTCGATGTTGTCGTCGACGACCAGGATGTGGGCTTGCCGGGGTTCGGCAGGTGACCAGTAGGACATGGATCGGCTGCACGCTGCGCGTCGGACGCACCGTGGATGAAGTGGTGACTGCAAAAGTTCTAATTTAAATCGTCACGGCTTCCTCGTGCCGCCCGCGACGGCGCCGATGGCGCAGACTGTGAACTTTTGTGCAAAGAAAGGCCAACCCATCAAAGAAAGCAGGCCGCCGCGCAAAGGCGCGGCCGGCCGGCTGGCCGAAAAATCCGCCGCACCCAATCGGCCCAGCCCGCTCCGCGCCTGCGCCGCGCCGGGTGCTTTCACTCCGGATGAAACGAGTCCCATGCATTCCTGTGACGTCATTGCCGGCGCCATCTGCGCCTTTGCCGCCAGCGCGCTCATGGCCTGGGGCGCCATGCACCAGAGCGTCGCCGCTTGCTTTTTCGGGCTGGTCTGCCTGACGGCTTGCGGCGGCTTCGCCTGGGAGGCGCTGGACCGCCGCCGGAGCAGGCGCCGGGCCGGACGAATTTTGCAGGATAAAATTAACACAAAAGAATTCATTTGAGTCTGACGGCCGCCGTGTGCTTCTGCACCTCGGCGGCGTCTGCGCTCTGCATTGCATGCGGGCGCCGTGAGTGAGGCAAGAGCGCGATATGGACAAAAAAGAAGGCCGTGACGCCCGTGGGCACGGCGAGGGCGGCCAGCCGCCGCGGCAGGGGCGCAGCCATCGGCAGATGCCGCCCGGCCTGCGCCGGGCGGCGCTCGGCGCGATCGCGGCCTGGCTGGCGCTGGTGGCCGGCCTGGGGTGGTGGATGTCGCAGCGGATCGTGGCCGTGCATGTGGAACGGCTGGCGGCCGATGCCAGGCAGCAGGGCCAATCCACCGCGCAGGTCATGGACCGGCTGTTCACCGAGATGACCAGCGTGGCCAGCATGGTGGCGCATCAGGCCCAGGTGATCCAGCTCGCCGTCCGCTATCGCACCGATGCGCCCGGCGCCGCCGGGTTGACGCGGGCGCAGCGCGCCGAACGGTTCACGAGCGATCCGCTGACGCGCGAGGTCGGCGATTTCATGAGCGCGCTGTCCGGCGATCTGCGCTATGCCCGCATCTACATGAGCAACCTGTCGGACGACACGGTGACGGCCAGCAACTGGGCCGAACCCGACAGCATCGTGGGGACGATTTCCTCGGGGCGGACCTACCTGATCGACGCATTGCGCCACGGCCATGGCCATTCGTTCGGCATTGCACGCCTGCTCAGGACGCCCTCCTATTTCGTGTCCAGCCGCATCGAGGACCTGAACGGCCTGCCGCTGGGGTCGGTCACCGTGAGATTCGACGCGACCGAAATGGCGCGCTACCTGGCCGGGTCGCACATTGCGCTGCTCGTCAACGGCAAGGGGCGCGTGACCACCACCTCGTCGGCGCCGTTCATGCTGCGCAACGTGGCGGCGCTGCTGCCCGCCGACGCCCTGCGGCCCTCGGACGATGACGAGGCGCCGGGCGAGCCCCTGGACATCGAGGCACTGGCCGGCCGGGGTGGCGCCGATCAGTGGCTCGTCGACGGCAGGCCCTACCTGGTGCAGCGCCAGCCGCTGGCCAATGCCCCATACCAGCTGGTCACGCTGGCCTCCCTCGACGCATTGGCCGCCATGCGCGGGCGGCACGTCCTGACCACGGCGCTGGTGGCGGCGGTGGGCCTGGCCCTGATCCTGCTGGCCAGCCATGCGGCCGGGCAGATGGTGTTGCGCCGCCAGGAAGAGCGGCAGGCGGCCCTGCATGCCGCTGCGTTGAACAGCGACCTGAGCGCAGCGCTCGCCGCCGCGCAGGCCAAGGACCGGCAGAAGGTCGAAGTCCTGGGCTACGTCGGCCATGACCTGCGCGCGCCGCTGGCAACGATCAGCGGGTATGCCACGCTTCTGCTCGCGGAGGCCTCCGACAAACAGCGCAAGCTGCTGCAGACCATTCAGCGCAGCGTCAAGTACCAGCTCGACCTGATCGACGAACTGCTTGGGTATGTCCGGGCCGAGCTGCAGCCCCTGGCGGTCAAGCCCGTCTCCACCGACCTGCCGCTGCTGCTGGACGACGTCTCCGAATACGCCATCGCCCTGTGCGCGCAGCGGAACAACCGCTTCCACGGCCAATGCCCCGGCCGGCTGCCCCGGCAGGTCTGCGTGGACGGCAAACGCCTGCAGCAGGTGCTGCTGAACCTGATCTCCAACGCCGCCAAGTTCACCCGTGATGGCACCGTGACCCTGACAGTCACGGCCAGGCCTGGAGGCGAGCTCTGCACCCTGCACTTCACGGTCAGTGACACGGGCATCGGCATCGACCTGAACCAGGGGGTCGATATCTTCGGCGCCTTCCAGCAGGTCCAGCCCGTGAACGGCGGCGTCGGGCTGGGCCTGTTCATCGCGCAGCGCATCCTCGCCTCCATGGGCGGATCGTTGAGCGTGGCCAGCGCCTGCGGCCAGGGCACCACGTTTGCCTTCGCGCTTCCGGTGCCGACCCTCGGTGCGTTCGATGCGGCCTGGTCTGCCGTCACGCCGAGGGAGGCGACGGCATCCGGCGCACCATCCGCCCAGCCCGCGCTGCTTGGATGCGCCATGCCGGCGGATCAGGCCCTGAGCGAGCTGGCCAGCCTGGCGGGCCAGGGCCGCTTCACCGACATCGAGTCCTGGGTCGAACGCCATGCCGGCGAGGCCGCCCATGCGCCCTTCATCGCGCTGCTGCGCGAACTGCTGGAGCGCTTCGACTTCCCCGGGATCCGTGCGCTGGTGCTGAACGGCAGAAGCCAGTCGAGCCAGTGAAGGCAAGGGGCGCGGCCCGGCCGCCTTCGGCGGCTTCCCGGGGGAGGTCCTCGACTGCCGAGGCACAGCGGGACGGAAGTTTTCCGGGGCCATGACGTGTGACGTAGTTGGTATTCGGGCCCTGCCTTTGGGCTGCCGTCCGCCGCAGCAAAACCGGTGGACGGTTAATCAAAAGGTATTAATGTAAATAAATGAAAACATTCGTTTGCTGCGGCTCTCATGAAGGGGGTCGCGGGAGCCTGCACTGCCTGGACAGGCGATGTGGCGTCGTTCGAAGGCCGGCCGGCGTCGGGATTCACGGAAGAAAGAGAAGACATGGAAGCTGTTTACAAGTCTGGCGGCCCGGCGCGTCAAGCCACTGCCACCGAAGGTCTGTCCCTGGACCATCCGTCGATCGTCATCCTGAAGCTCGCGCCGGAGAGCGTGGCCAGGTTCGAGCGCCGCGGCGGCGATCTCGTGCTCGTCCTGCACGATGGCAAGGAAGTCGCCGTGCCGGGCTTCTTCGCGGAGTACCCCGACGGTGGGCGCAACGACCTGGTGCTGGAGGACGCCGCCGGCGTGTACTGGTGGGGCCAGTACCACGGGCCGTGGACGGAATTCCACTTCACCGAAATCGAGTCGACCGACCCGGCCGCCGCCGCCTGGTGGCCCTGGGCCGCGCTCGGACTGCTCGGCCTGGGTGCTGCAGCAGGTAGTGGTGGCGGCGGCAGCGGCTCGCAGAACCACGCTCCCACCGTCACCAACCAGAGCCTGACCACCCAGGAAGACACTTCCATCAGCGGCAAGGTGTCCGCCAGCGACGCCGACGGCGACAGCCTGAGCTACGCCAAGGCCAGCGACCCGAGCCACGGCACCGTCACCGTCAACGCCGACGGCAGCTACACCTACACCCCGGCCGAGAACTACAGCGGCACCGACAGCTTCACCGTCACCGTGAGCGACGGCCAGGGCGGCACCACCACCGCCACCGTCACCGTGACGGTCGAGGCTGTCAACGACGCGCCGGTGGCGGCCAGCGACACGGCAGTCACCGACGAGCGCACCACCGTCACCGGCAGCGTGCTGACCAACGACAGCGACGTCGACGGCGACACGCTGACCGTCGCCACCTTCACGGTCAACGGCGAGACCTACGCGGCCGGCACGAGCGTGACCATCGACGGCGTGGGCACGCTGGAAATCGACAGCGACGGCAGCTACACCTTCACGCCGGCGGACGGCTACAGCGGCGAGGTGCTGACGGTGGCCTACACCATCAGCGACGGCAACGGCGGCACCGACACGGCCGACCTGACGATCACGGTCAACGACACCACCGCGCCGAGCGTGACGGTGGAGATCACCACCGACGCGAACGACGACGGTACCCTGAGCAGCAGCGAGCTGGGCACGTCGACCACGGCGACGGCGACGTTCACGCTGTCCAGCGATGCGGCCGCGGGCGACACGCTGAGCTACACGGTCAGCGACGGCACGACCACGA
>JASGDG010000293.1:0-8274 GCA_047607325.1 Xenophilus sp.
CAACTCTGAATCCTACCAATGCAATCGCAACCCAGGCAGTCCATCACGCGGCTGCGCAGCTCGCGTATCAGCGCGGCAATGCTCATGCCGTGCGCGGCCGCGACGGCGGCAGCTTCGGCCTTCACGGACGCCGGCACGGCGGCGCTCACGGTCTCGGTGGTCATCAGTAGCCCGCCTTTCCAAGCCTTCCGCCGCGCTTTCGGTGACGATGACTCATTCCGGGCGTTCTTCCGTCGCCCAATAGGCCAAGGCGGCCAAGGGCAAGGCGATGCCGAAGCCGGATGCCCACGTCCAGCCGCCGCTGGCGTAGGCCCAGGCACCGAGCGCGGAGCCCAGCGCACCGCCGAGGAAGAAGGTGCTCATGTAGAGGCCATTGAGCCGGGCGCGCACGTGGGCGTCCAGCGCGAAGATGGCGCGCTGCCCCAGCGTCAGATTGGCCGCGACCCCGAAGTCCAGCACGATGGCCGCCAGCACCAGCCAGCCCAGCGACCACGACGAGCCGGGCGTGCCGAAATGGCTCAACAGGAAGCCCGCCGCCACTGCCAGCATGGCCGCCGCCGTGGCCGGACGGCTCCAGCCCCGGTCGGCCACGCGGCCCGCGATCGGCGCGGCGATGGCGCCTGCCACGCCGGCCAATGCGAACAGGGCGATGCCGCCTTGCGACAGGCCGAACGCCGGCCCGGCCAGCAGCAGCGGCGTGGTCGTCCAGAACAGGCTGAAGGCCCCGAACAGCGCGGCATGGTAGAGCGCACGACGGCGCAACACCGGCGTCGTGCGAACCAGGCCGGCCATCGACGACAGCAGTTCACCGTAGCGCAGCTTGCCAGCGGGCGCACGCCGCGGCAGCAGCCGGCTCAGCACACCGGCCAGCACGGCCATCCCCACGGCGGAGGCGAAGAACACCAGGTGCCAGGAGGCAAGCTGTGTGAGAAGACTCGACACCGGCCGCGCGAGCATGATGCCCAGCATCAGGCCGCTCATCACGTTGCCGACCACGCGCCCGCGGACGGCAGCCGGCGCCATGTGCGCGGCATAGGGCACCAGCACCTGCACCGCGACGGAGCCCATGCCGATGCCCAGCGCCGACAGCAGGAACGGCAGCGGATGCGCCGACAGTCCCGCGCCCAGCAGGGACAGCGCCGCGATCACCAGCAGGGCCAGCGTCAGCTTGCGGTTCTCGATCAGGTCGCCCAGCGGCACGATCAGCAGCAAGCCCAGGCCGTAGCCGGTCTGCGTCAGCGTGACGATCAACCCCGTGGCTTGGGCGGACAGGCCCAGCGCCGCGCTGATCGGTCCGGCCAGCGGCTGCGCATAGTAGAGATTGGCGGCGATCAGGCCGCAGGCCACGGCCAGCAGCAAGGTCAGCCAGGGGGAGAGGACTTGCGGTTCCGCCGTGGTGGTGGGTGAGGAGGCAGATGTTGCCATGGAATCTTTCATAAAGGGAATATCTGCTTCCCAAATCGTCAAAAAATATCAGTCCAGCAACTTCATCGCGGCGTCCGCCACGGCCTGCATGTCTTTTTGGCTCCGGCCCGCCTTGCCGATGACGCGCATGCCTTGGAGCACGCAGAGCATGAGTCGGGCCGTGGCCTGGCTGTCGAGGGTCGAGGGAATGGAGCCGTCGTCCTGCCCTTGCCGGAGCAGTTCACCGAGCATGGCCTCGCTTCGTTTCAGCGAGCCGGTGACGCGCTGCCCGATCTCGGCATCGAAGGTCGCCAGTTCGGTGGCGCCGCTGACCACCATGCACCCCAACTGTCCTTGTGCGCCATGGGATGAGGCGGCGAAGAAGTCGAGGGCCTTGCGCAATCGCTCGCGGCCATTGGCTCCGCGCTGGACGGACTCGCGCAACTGCGCGTCGCGCCTTGCCTTGTAGTGGTCGAACGCGGCAACGAATACCGCGCGCTTGTCCTTGAATGCCTTGTAGATGCTGCCCGAAGCCAGTCCCATGGCCGAGGTCAGATCGGTGATGGACGTCGCGTGGTAGCCGCGTTCGCAAAACACGCGCACGGCCTTGTCCAGCGCTTCATCCATGTCGAACTCGCGCGGCCGGCCACGGGGGCGGGCAACGGTGTCGGGTTGATGACGGGGCGTAGGCATTCGGCAGCACGCGACCATTTGGGGAGAGATTGTTCCCAATATAGCACGGGGAAGCCTATGGCCATGCTGCGTGGGTTGATGTTCCAGCCATGCACGGCCATGTTCCTGGCCGGCATCACGAGGCTGCGTGCTACCGCCCTTGCCAATGGACCAGCCACCGGCTGAGAAGGCCGATCAGCCGGTCCGCAGCCAGCCCGAGCAGCCCGATCAGCAGCACACCTGCGAACACGTCGGGAGTGCGGAAGAAATTCGCGGCATCCAGCACGATGAAGCCCAGCCCGCGGTCGCCCCCCAGCAACTCGGCCGCCACCAGGATCGACAGCGCCATGCTCATCGCGAGGTGCAGGCTGGTCATGATCTGGGGGAGGGCGCTGGGCAGAATCACGTGCCGGAATATGCGCAGCGGCGTCGCCCCCATCATCTGTGCTGCACGCACGAGGTCGCCGGAGACCGAACGGGCGCCGGCCTGGCTGCCGACCATCATCACCAGGAACACGGCCAGGAGTATCAGCAGGACCTTCGACATCTCGCCGATGCCGAACCAGAGGATGAAGATGGGAACCAGGCCCAGCGGTGGAATCGGCCGCAGGACCTCGGAGGGGACGAGCAGGAGTGCGTCGGCCGGCGCGCTGCGCGCGCGTACCAGCCCCGTGATCGTGCCCAGGACGGCCCCCGCCAGGAAGGCCAGGCCTACCCGCCGCAGGCTGGCGCCCAGGTGCGTGGACAAGGGGACATCGGCATACCCGCTGTGGACCATTCGCCACAGGCTGGCCAGCACCTTCTGCGGCGATGGAAGAATGATCGGTGCGACCCAGTGCAGGGACGCCGCCAGCGCCCACAGCGCCAGGATCGCGACCGGGGACAGCACCGCCAGGACCAGGTACTTCCTGTCGCGCGGATGCGCCGCACCTCGGTGCGGACGCGGTTTCGGACGCCAGAGGTTCATGATGCGTGCAGGGCAGGGCGGTGCATGGCGAGGTAGATCTCGTTGCGCAGATCCAGAAAGCGCGGATCCAGACGGATCTGCGCCCGGGCACGCGGGGCGGGCAGGTCGACCTCGAACTCCCTCACGGACGTCGACTCGGCGTTCGCTCCGGCCGGATCGAACAGCAGGATCCGATGGCCCAGGAAGATCGCTTCGTCGATGCTGTGCGTGACGAACACCAGCGTCGTCCCGAGGGCTTCCTGGATGGCGAGGATCTCCTCCTGAAGCCGCTCCCGCGTCTGGATGTCGACGGCGGCAAAGGGCTCGTCCATCAACATGACGCGCGGCCTGGCCGCGAGCACACGCGCCAGACAGCAACGCTGCTTCATGCCTCCGGACAATTCATAGGGATAGGCGCGTTCCCAGCCCTGGAGCCCGACCAGTTCCGCCATCTCGGCCGCGACACGGCGCTGCTCGGAGAGCGGCCTGCCCGCGCATCGCAGCGCGAACGCGATGTTCTCCGAGACCGTCATCCAGTCGAAAAGTGCGTATGACTGGAAGACGACGCCGCGGTCGGGGCCCGGGGCTGTGACCCGCGTCCCGCCGATGCGGACTTCTCCGGCATCGGGGAGCAGGAAGCCGGCCAGCAGGTTCAGGACGGTCGTCTTCCCGCAGCCCGAAGGCCCGAGCAGGGCCAGGGTTTCACCCTGCGTCACCGAGAACGACAGATCGTCGATCACCCGGCGCCCATCGTAGGAGAAGCGGACGCGGTCGAGTTCCAGCAGTGGAGCGCGCCGGGTCGCCATGGTCAGGGCCGCTTTTCCGCGGCGAGCACCGCCTGGATCGGCTGGGTGTTGACGAGCGGCTTCCAGTCGGAGGGCAACTGCTGCACGCGCTTCTGGTCCAGCAGGAACTGACCGATGTTCCGGAAGTGCTTGAGAAGGATGGCGTCGGTCTCCTTGCCGGGTGCACCGAGCACTGCCGGCGTCAACTGTTCCTCGAAGCTGGGATGGGTGGCCGATTGGCCGGCGATCAGCGCGTCGAACTCGGCGGGCGTCTGCTGTACGCGCTTGGCCTCGTACTGCCGGACCGCGCCGGGATCGCGCTGGTAGTCCTTCTGCGCTTGGCGCCATACCGTGAAGAACGTCTGGACCGCTTGCGGCTGGTCGTGCGTGAATGCCGAGCGAGCCACCCAGAAGCCGCCGGTCACGAGGCCCAGGCTGCGTGTCGTCGCAATGGGCTTCGCCCCGGCCTTTTCGAGCAGGCCGACGTTCGGTTCCCAGGTGATGGCCGCGTCGATCTGGCCGGCCAGGTAGGCGGGCGGCATCGCTGCCGGCGCCAGGTTCACCACGGTGACGTCCGCCGGGGACAGGCCGGCCTGATGCAGCGCTTGCAGCAGATGGTAGTGCCCTGTCGAACCCAGGCTGACGCCGACGCGCTTGCCCTTCAGGTCGGACAGCTTGCCGATGCCGGCGGCCGGACGGACGACGAGCCGGTGGTTGGTCTCGTCCAGCCGTTCCGCCAGGAGGATCTCCAGCGGCGCGCCGTTGCTGAATGCCGTGACCACCGGGACTTCGCCCATCCATGCGAGGTCCACCTCCTTGGCCGCCAGGGCGGGCAGCATGGCCGGCCCTGCGGGGAAAGGCACCAGGCGGATGTCCAGTCCCGCCTTCTTGAACTGTTCGGTCTGCGACGCGTACAGCAGCAGTACGTTGATGTCGCCGGTCTGGTATCCCACGCGCACCGTTTGCGCATGGAGGCTGGCGGCGGCGAAGGCCGCCAGCATCAAGGTCAGCAGAGATTTCAGATATTTGTGGAGCATGGGTCCAATCCTGGAGGGTCGAAAGTGCCATTTCGGGAGGGGCGGTTGGAATGCCGTGCGGATACACGGGGCTGAGCCGAGGGGGCTTGTTCTTTTCCTAGAAGACGCCGAGGGCGAAGATGCGGTCCATTTCATCGCGGTCGGTGCCGCCGGCGCGCGCCTTGACCCAGCCGAGCCGCGCCGCATAGCCGCCGAGTTCACCGGAGGCGGCGAGCGCCTGCTCGGACACGGCGATGTGCTCCCGCGCGTTCGGATGGACGTACAGGGCATCGGCCGGGCAGTAGAGTTCGCAGAGAAAGCAGGTCTGGCACTGGTCTGGCCGGGCGATCTCCGGCAGGGCACGCGGCTCCATGTCGAAGACATTGGTGGGGCACACGTCCACGCAGCGCCGGCAGCGGGTGCACCGGGCTTCGCTGATGAGTTCGATCACGGAGCCTCCGCATGCAGGGGAGGGGAATGCCATACCTCCAGGTCCGAAGACCCGCGGACGAGGACGTGGCGTGGATGGCGCAGGGTGTCCGGATAGTCCAGTCTGCGATGCAGGGCCCGGGATTCGCGCCTGGCCTGTGCAGAGCGGTTGGCCATGCGGGCCACGAGCAGCATGGCCCGGGCGCTGCGTCCCTGCGCCACGGCCACGTCCGCCGGCGAGGGGCGGTGCCATGCCTCGTCGAGCGCCTGCAGCGAGGCGCCCATGGTGGAGGATTCCCGGAAAAGACTCTTCTGCGTGGGCCAGACTTCCGAATGGATGACGCATCGGGCGTGCGCGGGATCGGCGAGGGCGGCTGGCGGCACCGGCATGTCACCTGGGCTCGCTCCGTGCCGTTCGAGCGCCCACTGCGCGGCGCTCGCGCCGGCCCAACTGCCCGTGGTGACCGCCCACGCGGCGTTGGGCGAGCCACCACCGCTGCGTCCGCCCACGATCGGCTCCCTGGAGGCCGCATCGCCGGCGGCGTAGAGTCCCGGGACCGTCGTGGCACAGGTTCTGTCGCGCAGCAGGATGCCTCCGGTGCCGCGGACGGTTCCCTCGTGGAGCAGTGCGACCGCAAAACGCTCGCGGAAGGGATCGATGCCCAGCCGGTCATACGGCAGGAAGGCGTTCGCCTGGCCGCTGCGCAGCCAGCGCTCGATGTTGGCATCGGCCCGGTCGAAGCAGGCGTAGACGGCCTCCTGCTCCAGCACGCGTGCCACGGCGATGAAAGGCTCCTCGTCTCCTGTGTCGACTTCCCTGCCATCGGCCCGGTAGTAGCTGGCCCAGTGGAACGGCAGGCCCTTGGTCACCGACGAGAAGGCTGGCGCGATGCCGTACTGGCACGAGAACTCCATCCCCGAGAAAGTGGCGCCGGCCTCGGCTGCCGCGAGATGCCCGTCGCCCGTGCAGACGTTGGTTCCCAGCGCCCCGCTCAGGAATGCGCAGCCGCCTGTCGCGATGACGGTGGCGCCTGCCGAAACCCGCCAGTGCGCTCCCTGCCGTGTCGTCCCGATGGCGCCGGTGACCGCGCCGTCACCGTCCTGCATGAGCGAAGCGGCAGGGCTGTGGTCCATGATCGACACGCCGGCGCGCCCGATCAGGTGGCGCATGCACCGCAGGTAGTCCGGGCCCCGCAGCGATGCGTAGTTGACGCTCCCGTCTTGCGAACGGGGAAAGGGGTAGCCGAGTTGGGCCAAGCGGTGGAGCTGCGTCACCGCCATGCCCAGGACCGCGCTCACCCAGCCCGGTTCGTTGAGCCCGCCGCCCAGGAGGCCGCGCTCCCTATAGTGGCGCGCATGGTCCCGCTCGTCGGGCACATACCAGATAGTGTTGTTCGACGCCGCGGCGGCGCCCGAGGTGCCGCAGTACGCCTTGTCGGCCAGGATCACCCGGGCACCGGCCTGTGCGGCCGAGAGGGCCGCCCAGGTTCCCGCAGGGCCGCCCCCGAGGACCAGGACGTCGGTTTCCAGGCGGATCGTCATCGCGGGCTCATGCATTGGCATGACCAATGGTTGATAGATGTAATAACAAGATGGGGCCGAGTCTATAAACGGCTTGGCCGCCGCGAGCGTATGCTTTGTTCTATCCTTATGAGGAATTCACAGATGCTTGCCAGACCCCGGGGGGATGATTGGTCATGACAAGAACGACCGAAGCCGAACCTGCCGCACCGACACCCGGCAGGCTGCATGCCCACGTTCGGGAGTCGCTTCTGGCGGACATCCGCGCGGGGATCTACGCCCAGGGCGGCAAGCTGCCGTCCGAGCACGCCTTGTGCGAGGCTTTCGGCGTGAGTCGCATCACCGTCCGGCAGGCGCTGGCGGACCTCGAGCGCCAAGAGGTCATAGACCGCATCCATGGACGAGGCACATTCGTCCGGCGGGCCAAGGCGTTCCAGCAGGCGACGGAGCTTCAGGGCTTCTCCGAAGCGATGGCACCCCTGGGGCTGGAGGTGCGCAACAGGCTCCAGGGCTTCCACTACCTGCGTGGCGATGCGGACACCGTGCGCATGCTCGGGCTCGAGCCCGATGCCGAAGTCGCATCGATCGAACGGGTACGCCTGCTCGATGGGCAACCGGTTTCCTTCGAGCGCACGCTGGTGGCGGGGGACGTGGGGCGGTTGCTGGCGCTGGCCGACCTGGTGACCCGCGACCTGTTCGCCATCCTGGAACAGGACCTGCACCGGCCGCTGGGCCATGCGCAGTTGGCCATCGAGGCCGCTGCAGCCGATCCGGCGTTCGAGGCGATCCTCGGGGTGCCCCTGCACACGCCGTTGCTGAAGGTGGTGCGGCAGGTGTTCGACGCCGATGGGCGGCCGCTGGCCTACGAGCATCTCTACTTCCGCACCGACGCCTTCCAGTATCGGATGCGGGTGGACCGTGTGGGCCGTCCGCCTTGTTGACGGTGGGTGAGGGCGCAACGCCGGGATGGTGCGAGCCTCCCGGGAGCCCTGCTCAACGTTCAGGAGCAGTGGGCGGACTGCATCCGGTGCGGCCCTGAGTGGCTCGGCGGCCGGCGAGGTCGGCCAGGTACAGCCTCAGCATCCGCACCCGTTCCGTCCGGATCGCCGCCGCCAGGCAGTCGGCCAGGTGCTGGCGCCGGATCGCATCGATCAGCGCGTGCTTGTCGGGGAAGGACTGGTACAGGGAACCGATGCTCACGCCGGCGGCCTCGGCCACCGCGTTGGTCGTGAAGCCGGCCCATCCGCGCCGGCCCAGAATGCGAGCCCCGGCCTGGACGATCGCCTCGACCGTGGTGCGGGAACGCGCCTGGCGAGGCTGCTTGCGCATCGGCGTATCGGCGAGGGGAATGCGAGTAGACACAGCGTCTCCCGGATCGGAGGATTCGAGCCATTACTCACATTTTTGCGGAGAGAGAACGATGGACGTTCTGGCATCGCTCCAAGGCCTGTTCCGCTACCAGGCCTGGGCCAACGGCGAACTTCTGGACGCGCTCGAAGGA
>JASGDG010000294.1:0-10602 GCA_047607325.1 Xenophilus sp.
CTGCGCATCGACACCTTCCGCGCCAGCGGCGCCGGCGGCCAGCACATCAACAAGACCGACTCGGCCGTGCGCGTGGTGCACCTGCCCACCGGCATCGTCGCCGAGTGCCAGGACGGCCGCAGCCAGCACGCCAACAAGGCCCAGGCCCTGCGCGTGCTGCAGGCCCGCCTGCAGGAGAAGGAGCGCAGCGAGCGCGCCGCCAAGGAGGCCGCCACCCGCAAGGGCCTGATCGGCAGCGGCGACCGCAGCGACCGCATCCGCACCTACAACTTCCCGCAGGGGCGGCTCACCGACCACCGCATCAACCTCACGCTCTACAAGCTGGCGATGGTCATGGAAGGCGACCTGGCCGAAGTGGTCGCCGCGCTGCGCGCCGCGCGCGAGGCGGAGCAGCTGGCAGAACTGGAAGCGGCGACGTGAGTGCCGCCCCCGCCGATCTGGAGCAGGCGCTGCACGCCGCCCGTGCCCTCGGCCTGGACCGGCTCGACGCCCAGATGCTGCTGCTGCACGCGCTGGCCCGGCCGGCCGGCGACCGGGCCTGGCTGCTCGCCCACGACCGCGACCCGCTGCCGGCGCCAGCCTGGGCCGCCTTCCATGCCCTGGCCGCGCGACGCGCCGCCGGCGAGCCGACGGCCTACCTCCTGGGCGAGAAGGAATTCCACGGCCTGCCGCTGGCGGTGGACCCGCGCGTGCTGGTACCCCGCCCCGACACGGAGACGCTGGTCGAGTGGGCGCTGGACCGCATCGGCGGCCGCGCCGCGCCGCGCGTGCTGGACCTGGGCACCGGCAGCGGCGCCATCGCCCTGGCGCTGCAGCGGGCCCGGCCCGACGCCCGGGTGCATGCCGTGGACGCCAGCGAAGGCGCCCTCGACGTCGCCCGCGCCAACGCCGCCCGCCTGGGCCTGCCGGTGCGCTTCGCGCGGGCCGACTGGCTGACCGGCGCCGAAGGCGGCTACGACCTGATCGCCAGCAACCCGCCCTACATCGCCGAGGGCGACCCCCACCTGGCGGCCCTGCGGCACGAGCCCGCCCCGGCCCTGGTGAGCGGGCCGGACGGCCTGGCCGACATCCGCCGCATCGTGGCCGACGCGCCGGCGCACCTGGCGGGCGGCGGCTGGCTGCTGCTGGAACACGGGCACGACCAGGCGCCGGCCGTGCGGGCCCTGCTGGCCGCGCGGGGCTTCGCCGAGGTGCAAAGCCGTGCCGACCTGGCCGGCATCGCCCGCTGTTCCGGCGGGGTCTGGCGCCCGGTGAAATAATCCGCCCCATCCTCACCCTTGCCCCAGGAATACCCCATGAGCGACGTCCAGCAACGCATCGACGACCTCGTCAAGCACAACGACATCCTGCTCTTCATGAAGGGCAGCGCCAGCTTCCCGATGTGCGGCTTCTCCGGCCGCGCGATCCAGATCCTGAAGGCCTGCGGCGTCGACCCCAAGGCCGTCAAGACGGTGAACGTGCTCGACGACGCCGAGATCCGCCAGGGCATCAAGGACTACAGCCAGTGGCCCACCATCCCGCAGCTGTACGTGCGCGGCGAATTCATCGGCGGCTCGGACATCATGATGGAGATGTACGAGTCGGGCGAGCTGCAGCAGGTGCTCGCGCAGCCCGCCTGAGGACGCGGCAGGCATGGCGCACGGTCATTCCCACGATCACGATCACGACCATGCCGGGCCGGCGTGGAAGCACGACGGCGTGCGCGTCATCCCCGGCGACCGGCTCGACGCCAACACCGCCCAGACGCCCGGCATGAACCGGGCCGCCGCCATCAACTTCGCCCGCGTCGGCGCGCAGAAGCTGTGGGCCGGCACCGTCACCATCCACCCCGACGCCAAGACCGGCGCCCACCACCACGGCCCCCTCGAATCGGTGATCTACGTGGTGCGCGGCAAGGCCCGCATGCGCTGGGGCGAGCAGCTCGAATTCACCGCCGAGGCCGGCCCGGGCGACTTCATCTACGTGCCGCCCTACGTGCCGCACCAGGAGATCAACGCCAGCGCCACCGAGCCGCTGGAGTGCGTGCTGTGCCGCAGCGATGGCGAGGCGGTGGCCGTCAACATCGACATCGAGCCGGTGGAGAAGCCCGAGACGGTGCTGTGGGTGGACCCCACGCACCCCACCGGCGGGGTCTGAGCACCCTCAAGCCGGTGCTTCCTGGGCATGGACGTCTTCCTCAGAAGTCCATCGTGAGCGAGACCGAGAACGTGCGCGGCGCCCCCAGCGTGGCAATCGCCGAGCCTTCGCGGAAGATGCCCGAGTAGTAGCTGCGGTCGGTCACGTTGTCCACGTTGAAGCGCAGCACCGCATTGCGGCCGTACAGCCTGGTGGCATAGCGCGCGCCCAGGTCGAACACGGCCCAGCCCGGAAGCCGGAGCGTGTGGGCGTTGGTCAGCCACTGGCTGCTGGTGATCCGTGTGCCGCCGGTCAGCGTCAGGCCGTTCGTTCCCGGCACGTCCCATTCCACGCCCAGATTGGCCTGCCACCTGGGCGATCCCGCGGCCGCGTAGCCATCGAGCGTGCCGTCCTGCGTCTTGGTCTGGACGCTTTGCGCATAGGCCACGCCGCCCAGCACGCGCACGCCGCGCGTGACCTCGCCGAAGGTGTTCCACTCCAGCCCGCGCACGCGCTTCTCGCCACCGGCGGTGGCGTCCATGCCCGCGTCGGTGTCGAAGGTGATCAGCGTCGGCTTGGTGATCTGGTACAGCGCCAGCGTGTTGGTGAACGTGCCCGCGTCCCATTTGACGCCGGCCTCGGTCTGCTCCGTCTTGTACGGCGCAAAGGCGTAGTTGCGGACGTAGCCGCTGGTCGTGGAGATGCTGTCGCCCTGGCTCAGGCCCTGCACGTAGCTGGCGTACAGCGACACGCCCGGTCCCCAGGGCTTGAAGGTCACGCCCGCGGCGGGCGTGACCACGCTCTTGTCGTAGGCGACCTCGCCGCCGATGGAAATGCCATCCGCCGTCGGCACCACCTTGAAGCTCTGCCGGCGCAGGCCCAGCGTCAGCTTCAGCCGGTCGTCCAGCATGGACAGGGTGTCCACCAGCGCCAGACTGCTGAAAGTCTTGTCGGACCACTTCGTGGCCGACTCGGGCAGATCGGGCATCGCCACATACACCGGGTTGTAGATATTGGTGGTGCCGCTTCTCGCATTGTCAGCGTAGCCATAGCCCATCTCCAGGCGCGAGGCCTGAAGCGTCATCTCGTGGCCGACGCCGCCGGTCCTGAAGTTCAGGCGCAGGCCCGTCTCCAGGTTCACGTTGTCCTCGTACATGCGCTGGCCATACATGGACAGACTGCTGGAACCGTTCGCCGACGTGGGGCGCACCCATGTGCCCGTGTGGTAGCCCGCAACCTTGCCGTCGCGTACGCCGACGTTGGCAAAGACGGTCGCCACATCGTTGAAAGCGTATTCGGCGCGAAGGATGGCGGCCTTGTTTTCCGCCTCTCCATAGGCGCCGGGGAACTGGTTCAGGCTGCCGTCGGGCGGGGCCAGCACGCCCAGGGCGGCGTTGCTGAAATAGATGCCCGCGGTCGTGCCGCCGTTGAATTTTTCCTTGCTGTAGTAGGCATCCAGCGAACCCTTGAAGCCGCCATTGCGGTAGTCCAGGGCAACTGACAGGAACTGGCGCTGCTTGGATTGCCCGTTGACCTCGGTGTCGCCGTCGGCGGACGAGCCGTTGATGCGGATGCCCCACTCCTTGCTCTCGCCGAAGCGGCGGCTCAGGTCGAACTTGGCACCGACCTGACTTTCGGACCACCAGCCCAGCGTGACGCGGTTGAGCGGCTCCTCGCCCGCGCGCTTGGGCACCAGGTTGACCGTGCCACCGAGCGCGCCAGCAGGCGCCATGCCCGTGAACAGCGCGCTCGGGCCGCGCAGCAATTCGACGCGCTCGAACATCTCGACCGGCGTGTGACTGTAGGGCGCCATGCCGTACATGCCGTCGATCGTCAACTCGTTCTGGTTGACCGCAAAGTTGCGGATGCGGAAGTTCTCGAACGGGTGGCCGTCCGACGTGGCGTTGCGTACCGAAGCGTCGTTCTTGAGCGCTTCGGCCACGGTGCGCGCGCCCTGGTTCTCGATGGTCTCGGCCGTGTAGCTGGTCACGCTGAAAGGCGTGTCCATCAGACTCACATTCCCCAGCAAGCCGAGCCGCGCGCCTGTGGCGACCTGCCCCCCGGCATAGGCCGGCGGCGCGTCGCTCGCGGAGGCGGCGGACGCCGTCGCGGTGACCATGGGCAGCGTGGCACCGTCCTCGCTCGTGGCGGCGTCGCCTGTGCGGCCCGCTCGGAGCACGTAGCGCCCATTGCCGGCATCCATGGCCGTGAAGCCGCTGCCCGCCAGCAGACGCGCCAGCCCCGAAACCACGGTATGGCGGCCTTGCACGCCGCCGCTGCGCAGTCCGGCCAACGCGCGGGGGTCGAACACCAACTGCACGCCGGAGGCAGCCGCAAACTCGGCCAGCGCGTCGCTCAGGTCGCCGGCGGAAATGGCGTAGTCCCTGACAGCGGCACCGTCATGCATTTCAGCGGCCAGCGCGACCCGAGGAGCGAACATGCCGCCACCGGCCAGGCCGGCAAGCGTGCAGCCGACGGCAAACGCCAGTGCATGCGCGCGAGAGGAGGGTTGCGCCGAGCGGGCGGCAGAGGCGGGGATGGGAGAAGCGGAGCCTGTTGCGGCACGGGCCGGCTGCCGTGCACGCTGACGCTGAAGGGCCATGGTGTGTCTATCCTGTCGTTTGGTGATGCAGGCGCTGAAAACGCGCTTTCACCCCCTACACCGGACGAGCACGAAAAAGTGCTCACCCGCGAGCAGGTTTTTTTGAGGATGACTCCAGCCCGGCACTTCGCTGGACTACGCCGAAGCTCGATACAGCAGAACAATCTGTAGCTTAGAGGAGCCGGATTGAAAGACCTTGAAAGGGATGGCTCTCAAAACCTCTTCGGGCGAACACCCGCAATAACCTATTGGATCTTCACACTGCGTTCTGGCGCGGCCCGTCGCACGCGCCCCGGCCGTCAGGGAGCGATGCGCCCCTGCACCCCTTCGGCCAGCCAGTCCATCTTCAGGATCGCGGCGTCGTCCAGCGCCGAGCCGCGCGCAATGGCCACGCGGCCCTGGTTGTCGCGCACGTCGCCGCCCACGGCGGCAAAGGGCCGGAGGCGGCCGGCGGCGATGTCCTGCTGGCATGCCAGCACCTCGCGGCACACGGCTTCGGGGACCCTGGGGCCGAAGTCGCCGACGCGGATCATCCCCTCCTTCACGCCGCCCCAGGTGTCGGTGCTCGTCCAGCGGCCTTCGAGCACGGCGCGGGCGCGCTCGGTGTCGTAGGCGCCCCACTGGTGGGTGACGGCCAGCAGCTGCGCGTCGGGCGCCACGTGCCGCATGTCGGAGTGGTAGGCCACGGCGAGCCGGCCGCGCTCCTGCGCCGCCTTCATCACCGCAGTGGAGCCGGTGTGGAAGGCCAGCACGTCGGCGCCCTGGTCCATCAGGCGCATGGCGGCGTCGTGCTCCAGCGCCGGGTCGAACCAGACGTTGAGCCACACCACCTTCACCTGCGCCGCCGGGTTGACCGAGCGCATGCCCAGTGTGAAGGCGTTGATGCCCTGCAGCACCTCAGGGATCGGGAAGCCCGCCACGTAGCCGGCGATGCCGGACTGCGTCATCCGCCCGGCCGCGATGCCGGCCAGGTAGCGCCCCTCGTAGTAGCGCGCATTGGCGGTGGCGACGTTGGCGGCGCGCTGATAGCCGGTGATGGACTCGAACTTCACGTCGGGGAAGTCCCTGGCCACCTTCAGCGTCGGCTCCATGTAGCCGAAGCTGGGCGTGAAGATGAGCCGGTGGCCCTGGCGCGCCAGGTCGCGGATCACGCGCTCCGCATCGGGCCCCTCGGCGACGTTTTCGACATAGGTGGTCTGCACCCTGCCGGGCAGCGCCGCCTCGACGGCCTTGCGGCCCTCGTCGTGCTGGCGCACCCAGCCGGCGTCGCCCAGCGGCGCGACATAGACGAAGCCGATCTTCAGCGGCGCCTGCGCCGCGGCCGGTGCCGGGGTGGAAAGAAGCAAAAGACAGGCGGCCGCGAGCGCGGCAGCGAGGTTTTTGTACATGGTGTTCCTCTACATGGCCCCGGTGTGGATGAGCGAAAACGCGCTGCAGCCGGGACGCCTGCAGCGCGATGCCTCCGATTGTAGAAAGGAGGCTCCCTGGGGACGGCCGCTTCCCCGCCACGCAGGCCCCGGAGAGGGCCGGTCCACGGGCCGCATGGCCAAAAAGCCAGGCTGCAACGCCCAGGACCGCAGGAACGCGCTCAAATCGGCCGCGTGAGGTACACCGCCTCGCGCCCGACGATCGGCGCGTGCGTGGGCATGAAGACGGTGCAGCCGTCGCAGGGCGAGACGATGCGGCGCTCGCCGTCGGTGGCGATCGCGTCATCCTTGGCGAAGGTCTCGAAGCCGATCAGCGGCCGCGTGAAGCGGAACGCCTTCGTGTGGACCCGATGCGTCTGCAGCAGTTCGAAGCGGCGCTGCGGCACCCTGGGCGCGGCCTCGGCCGGCGCGTCGACCAGGCCGAAGTGCGCCAGGAAATCCAGCGTCACGGCCGTGGCCAGGTCGGCCGCCGACCGCTTGAAATGCTGGCCGCACTCGGCCACCAGCGCCACGCCGGGGCCCGGCCCGTCCACGCCGTGGCGGCCGTATTCGATGAGCGGCACGCCCGAGCCCAGGCCGCGCGGCATCACCAGGTGCACCGCCGGCCGGCCGATGGCCAGCGCGACGGCGGCGTTGCGCCCGTGGGCCGGGTAGACCCAGAAGGGCTCGACGTCCTGGCTGGTGGAGTGGATGTCGAGGATGTGGTCGGCCGCATCGACCACCGCGCGCAGGGCGCGGGCGCGCTGCAGCTCGGGGCTCTGCTCGCCGCCGTCCAGCCACTCGGCGGACCAGATGCGGTTCATGTTGTGCACCAGCTGGCGGCTCTCGAAGGGCCGTTCGATGTCGAAGCTCTGGTAGGCCGCGACATTGGCGAAGCTCACCGTGAGCGTGCCGATCTTCGGGCGCACGCCGGTGTCGAGCAGGTGGGTGGCGGCGACCATGCCGCAGATCTCGTTGCCGTGGGTGAGCGCGTTGATCAGCACGTGCGGACCGGGGCGGCCGGATTCGAAGCGGTGCACATAGTCCACACCGACGTTGCCCTGGCGGTAGGCCGACAGGTCGCGGGGCAGGACTTCGAACGGGGCGGGGGCGGGCTGCGGCGGGTGGGTCATCGGGCCATTGTGGCGCGCCGTGCGCCGCCCTGCATGCGGCCAGAAGGCGTGGATTCAGCCCGCGCCCTGGCCGTCGCGCGCGCGGCGCGCCTCCTCGCGCCGGCGGCGCAGCTCGGCCTCGGCGCGCTGGCCTGCGGCCAGCCAGCCCGCGAACTCCTTGACCGTCTCCAGCGTGATGCGGCCGATGGCGCCGCCGCGGAAGTCGGTGATCAGCGCCTCGGCGGCCTTCTGCGCGTCCACCCGGCCGCCGGAGACGAGCGCGCCGCGCCGCCGGCCGATGGCGTCGAGCAGCGCCTCGTCGGGCCGGGCCTCGACGGCCTCGTCCGCCGGCAGGCGGTAGCGCGCGCGCAGCGCCCCGGCGTAGTGGGTCTTCAGATAGGCCAGCAGTTCCAGCGCCACCACCTCGTCGTCGTAGGCGTTGCGGCCGACGGCGCCGCTGATGGCCAGCCGGTCGCCGCTCTCGGGCACGATGATCTTGGGCCACAGCATGCCCGGCGTGTCGTAGAGGTAGAAGTCGTCGGCCAGCAGGATGCGCTGCTCCTGCTTGGTCACGCCGGCCTCGTCGGCGGCCCTGGCCTGGCGCTTGAGGCTGAGCGTGTTGATGAGGGTGGACTTGCCCACGTTGGGCACGCCGCAGATCAGCACCCGCATCGGCTTGGCCAGGCCGCCGCGGCCGGGCGCCAGGCGGTGGCAGGCGTCGATGATGGCCTGGCGCTGGGCCGGCGGCGTCTGGCTGGCGTCCAGCGCGATGGCGCCGGTCGCGCTCTGCGCCTGGTAGTGGTCCAGCCACTCGGCGGTGCGGTCCGGGTCGGCCAGATCCTGTTTGTTGAGGATTTTCAGGCGCGGCTTGGAGGCGGTCATCCCGGCCAGCGCGGGGTTGGCGCTGGAGCCGGGCAGGCGCGCGTCGAGCAGTTCGATGACGACGTCGGTGGTCTTCAACCGCTCGGCGATGGCCTTGCGGGTGGCGTTCATGTGACCGGGGAACCACTGGATCGGCATGGCGGGAACGAAGGAGGCATCAGGGCGCGGCAGCGCCGCGGAGTCCGCGATTGTCCCCGCAGCGCGCTGGCCGAAGTGGGCTGAAGGCGCCGGGCCGGGCTACTGCAGGGTGATGCGGGTCTCGGCCAGCACCTTGCGCCAGGTCTCGACCTCGGCGAGCGTCTGCTGGCGCGCGTAGGCCGCGTCGCGCGTCACCACCTCGATGCCCAGCGCCTCGAAGCGCGACCTGACCTGCGCGTCGCCGAGCGCGGCGTTCAGGTCGGCATTGAGCTTGGCGACGAAGGGCGCGGGCGTCCCGCGCGGCGCGGCGATGCCGAAGATGGAGACCACGTCGTTGCCCAGCCGGATGCCTACCTCGCGGAAGGTGGGCACCTGCGGCAGCGCGGCGCTGCGCTTCGGGCTGGCCACCGCCAATGCCCTGATGCGGCCGGTCTTCAGGTTGTTGATCGCCGTCGAGGTGTTGACGAACATGGCCTGGATCTGCCCGCCGATCAGGTCCGTCACGCCCGGCGTCGAGCCCTTGTAGGGCACCCCCAGCAGGTCGATGCCGGCGGCGCGCTTGAGCATCTCGCCGGCCACGTGCTCCAGCGAGCCGTTGCCGGTGGTGGCATAGGACAGCGTGCCGGGCTCGCGCCGCGCCAGCGCGACGAACTCCTGCAGCGTGCCGGCCGGCAGGGAGGCCGGCACGATCATCACGTTCGGCAGGTTGCCCACGATGGCGACCGGCTCGAGGTCCTTCTGCAGGTCGTAGCCCATCGAGGCGCCCATCAGGTTGGCGTTGATCGCATAGGTGGTGAGCGCGGTCATCAGCACCGTGCGGCCGTCCGGCGCCGCCTTGGCCACGTACTGCGCGCCGATGTTGCCGGAGAAGCCGGGCCGGTTGTCGATGATGACCGGGTGGCCGCGCAGCGTCGTCAGCTTCTCGGCCAGCACGCGCGCCATCGCGTCGAGCGAGCCGCCGGCCGGATAGGCCACCACGATGGTCATGTCGCGCGGGCTCTGGGCGCGGGCGGCAGCCGCGCCCGCGCCGAGCAGCGGCAGGGCCGCGCAAGCCAGCAGTTGGCGTCGCGAAATCTGGGGCATGGCGAGTTCTCCTGAAGGGATCGGATGGGGAATGAAGGGGTGGCCGGCTCAGCCGGCCGGCACGAGCAGCGCGCCGAGCGAGCGCGCGTCGGCACCGTCCGGGCCCAGCCGCACCAGCGCCGCATGCAGCGCCTCGGCCTGCCGCGCGCCGAGCACCGGCACGGCGTGGTCCATGAACTTGGCGCGCAGCGCCGCCGGGCTCAGCGGCCGGCTGGGGTGGCCCACCGGCTTGTCGCGGCGCGCGTGACACAGCACCTCGCCGCCGCTGGCCAGCAGCAGCTCCGCGAAATCGCCATTGCCTTCGGGGAAGTCGGCGCCGACCCGGATCTCGATGCGCTCGGCCAGTTCGCGCACGCCGGGGCGTGCCAGCGCGGCGTCCTCGAAGTCGCGCGGGTCCTGCGTGCCGGCCAGCAGCGCGACGGCGACGCAGTACTGCACGTGGAACTTGGCCTGCAGGCCGCTGGCCGGCCACGCGGCCGCGCGCGCCGCCTCCAGCCGCCGGCTGATGCCGCAGCGGATGGTGTCGATGCGCTCCAGCGGCGGCAGTCCGCGCGACCGGGCCTCCAGCGCCAGGTCGACCAGCGCATGCATCAGCGAGCAGGTGGGGTACAGCTTGTAGACGATGCCCGGCTGCGCCAGCTCGAAGGGTGCGGCCAGCGCCGCCAGTCCGCGCTCCGGCTGCGCGGCGGCGCCGCCGAACAGGGCCAGGAAGCCCTCGCGGCCCTCCAGCGCCGTCTCGCTGGCCGTGACGCCGGCCTGTGCCAGTTGCGCGGCCAGCACGCCGTGCTGCGCGGCCAGCCCGGCGTGCAGCGCCTTGGTCATGGTGCCGAAATTGACGCGCAGGCCGCCGGCCGTCGAGGCGGCGATGCCCAGCGCATGGGCCGTGCGCCGCGCGTCCAGGCGCAGCAGGTTGGCGCAGGCCGCCGCCGCGCCGACCGCGCCGAGCGTGCAGGTGGTGTGCCAGCCCAGCTGCGAATGCCGGTCGTTCACCGTGCGGCCGAGCTTGGCCGCGACCTCCACGCCCACGGCATAGGCGGCCAGCAGCGCGCCGCCGTCCGCGCCGATCGCTTCGCCCACGGCCAGCACCGCCGGCACCACGGGGGCCGAAGGATGGCCGCGCATCGATTCGTTGGTGTCGTCGAGCGCATGCGCATGCGCGGCGCAGCCGTTGACCAGGGCCGCATCGCGCACCGCCGCGCCGTGCCGGCGGCCCCAGAGGGCGGCGGTGGCAGGGCCGCCGCCCTCGCCCGCCAGCGTGGCCGCC
>JASGDG010000295.1:0-11095 GCA_047607325.1 Xenophilus sp.
CAGCTCGCGCAGGATGTCCCCCACGCGCGTGAGGTTCTCGCGCGTGTCGGACAGGCGGTTCTCCGTCTCGCGGCGGCGCTCCTTGTACTTGGAGACGCCAGCGGCCTCCTCCAGGAACAGGCGCAGTTCCTCGGTGCGCGACTCGATGATGCGGCTGATGGTGCCCTGGCCGATGATGGCGTAGGCGCGCGGGCCCAGGCCGGTGCCCAGGAACACGTCCTGCACGTCGCGCCGGCGCACCGGCTGGTTGTTGATGTAGTAGCTGCTGGTGCCGTCGCGCGTGAGCACGCGCTTGACGGCGATCTCGGTGAACTGGCTCCACTGGCCGCCGGCGCGGTGGTCGGCGTTGTCGAACACCAGCTCCACGCTGGAGCGGCTGGCCGGCTTGCGGCTGGTGGTGCCGTTGAAGATCACGTCCTGCATCGACTCGCCGCGCAGCTCGCTGGCGCGCGACTCGCCCAGCACCCAGCGCACCGCGTCCATGATGTTGGACTTGCCGCAGCCGTTGGGGCCCACCACGCCGACCAGCTGCCCCGGCAGCATGAAGTTGGTGGGCTCGGCGAAGGACTTGAACCCGGAGAGCTTGATGGAGTTGAGACGCACGGCGGGAGGCCTGAGGCCAAGGCGTTGATTTGCAAGGGAAATCGCACGGGTCGATGCGCTGCCGCCCGGCGCGGGAATGATAACGTGCGGTCCATGCGCTCCGGCATGCCGTGCCGCGATCCACCCAGGCCGCCGTGCGCTGGTTTTCGTCGGCCGTCGGACGTCCCGGGCCTTGGCGGCGGCGCCCTGACTTGGCACGCAGCGCGCGTCCGCCTCTGTTCCAGGACAGGCGGCCCGGAATCGCGCGCCAGCGGCCTCGCCCGCCTGGCGCAAGCCGTCCGGTCCGGGGAGGGCGTCATGGAGAAATATATTTCCCTACTGGAGAAATAAGATATTATTTTTCCGTGAACAAGCGGGAGCTCATCGAACACTTGGCGCGGCGGCGCGACACGCTGGGCCTGCCGGCGGCCCAACTGGCCGCGCGCTCGGGACTGACGGAGCGCTCCATCCGCAACGCGCTGGGCAGCCAGGGCAACCCGCAGCTCTCGTCGCTGCTGGCGCTGGTCGAGGCGCTGGACATGGAACTGCAGCTCGTGCCGCGCGGCTTCGGCCCCGCACTGGTCGCCAACGCCGAAGCCGGCTATCGCCCCGTGCCCACACGCGTCGCCCAGGCGGTGGCCGAGGCGGCCCCGCCGCCCTTTGCGCCGCCAGCCGGGCGATGAACGTCAAGATCCTCGACATCGCCCTGGCCGGTCGCCGCTGGGGCAAGCTGTTCCAGTACGGTGACCTGTGCCGCTTCGTGGCCGAACCCGGCGTGGTGGCCGAGCCGCCGCCGCAGGTGCTGTCGCTGTCCATGCTCGCCAGCGAGCCTGCGGCGCAGGCGGCGCTCTGGGCCGACGTGCGCAACCCGCTCTTCAACGCCCAGGGCGGGCGCCTGCCCGCCTGGTTCCAGAACCTGCTGCCCGAGGGCGTGCTGCGCACCCACATCGCCCAGTTGCGCGGCTGCCGCGAGGACGACCACTTCGAATTGCTGGCCGCCTGCGGCGGCGACCTGCCCGGCGCCGTGGCGGCCCGGCCGGTCGAGGTGGACCGCGCCACGCTGCAGCGCCTCGTGACGCAGGACCAGGACGCGCTGGAGATGTCCGTGCTGGCCGATCCGCTGCCGCAGGGCATCTCCGTCTCGGGCATGCAGCCCAAGCTGGTGCTGGCCCGGCAGGGCCGGCGCTACACCGCCCGCGTGCGCACCGGCCGCGGCGTGCGCGTCATCGCCAAGCTGCCGGTGGCGGGCCGGCCCCACATGCCGCGGCTGGAAATGCTCTCGCTCGACCTGGCACGCGCGGCCGGTGTGGAGGTGTGCCATGCGCAGCTGGCACCGCTGTCGGCCATCGACGCCGAGCACGGCTACGCCCTGCCCGACGAGCCCGAGTTCCTGGCCGTCACCCGCTTCGACCGCGCCGGGGCGAAGCGCATCCACTTCGAGGACTTCGCGCAGATCCTCGCCGTCGATCCGCAGGACAAATACACCGGCAGCTACCTGGCGATGGCGCTGGCGATGCGCGCCTTCCCCTCGCTGGGCGAGGAGGCGGTGCTGGAACTGCTGCGCCGCCTGGTGGTGAACGACCTGCTCGGCAACCCCGACGCGCACCTGAAGAACTTCGGCGTGCTCTACCCCGACGGCCTCGCGCCCCGGCTGGCGCCTGCCTACGACATCGTGGCCTATGCCGCCATGCAGGGCGTGGAGGGGCATGCGCTGCCCTGGCTGCCCGGCGAGGCCACCGCACGCCGCACCAGCCTGTTCACGCCCGCCGCCGTGCGCGCCTTCTGCTTTTCCGCCGGCCTGCACGAGCCGCGAGTGCGTCGGCTGGTGGCCGACACGGCGCGCCGCGCGCGCGGGCACTGGCCGCCCCTGATCGGGGCCGCCGCCCTGCCTGCGGAATGGAAGGCGCGCCTCGTGCAGCGTCTGGCCTCGCACCCGCTGCTGGAAGGCATGGCGCGGCGTGGCGCGTAGTGCGCCCGGGAGGCGGCTCCTAGAATGGATCGCAGATACTGCACCGCTGCGCCGCCTGGGCGCGGCGGCCTTTCCCCCACCTTCCTCCTCCCCTGTCCATCCATGAGCTCTCTGAATTTCATCGGCGGTGAAAAAGGCGGCGTCGGCAAGTCGGTCACCTCGCGCCTGCTGGCGCAGTACTTCATCGACCGCAGCCAGCCCTTCGTCGGCTTCGACACCGACCGCTCGCACAACTCCTTCACCCGCTTCTACGAGGGCTTCGCCTCGCCGATCGTGGTGGACAGCTTCGAAGGGCTGGACAAGGTGGTCAATGGTTTCGAGCACAACCCCGGGCAAAGCGTGATCGTCGACATGGCGGCGCAGACGCTGGCGCCGCTGGCGCGCTGGATCCAGGAGTCGGACCTGTTCGAGGTGTTCGGGGACCTGGGCGTCCACGTCAATTTCTGGCACGTGATGGACGACGGCCGCGACTCCAGCGACCTACTGGGCCGGCTGGTCGACAGCTTCGGCGATCGCGCCAGCTACATCGTGGTGCAGAACTACGGCCGCGGCAGCGACTTCGCGCTGATGCTCGGCTCGCAGGCGCTGGCCAAGGCGACGGCGCTGGGCGCGCGGGTGATCTCGCTGCCGCGCCTGCAAGAGGCGAGCATGCGCAAGATCGACGCGCACAACAGCAGCTTCTGGAAGGCTGTGAACGACAAGGACGGCCCCGACGCCCTCGGCCTGCTGGAGCGCCAGCGCGTCAAGAGCTGGCTGGCAAGCGCCTACGCGGCCTTTGACACGCTGCCGCTCTGATCGCCCGCTCAGGCCGCGGCAAACGACAGGCCGGACCTGGCCCGGCGGCGAATCAGCAGGCCCAGCAGCACCACGCCGAACAGCACGAAGCAGATGAAGGACCAGTTGGCGATCGACAGGCCGAGGAAGGTCCAGTCGATCTTGCTGCAGTCGCCACTGCCGCGGAAGATCATCGGGATGGCCCGCTGCAACGGGAAGGACTCGATCATCCCGTAGATGTCGCGCCCGCAGCTGACGAACTCCGGCGGGTGCCATTGCAGCCAGCTCTGGCGGGCGGCGGTGTAGGCGCCGCCGACGGCCGCGGCGAGGGCCGGCACGCCCCACGTTTTCTGCAAGCCATTTCGGCTCGTAGCGCCCGCCAGTCCTGAGAAGACAGCGACCAGAATGAGAGCGTAGCGCTGTACCACGCACATCGGGCACGGCTCCAGGCCGACCACGTGCTGCAGGTACATGCCGAAGGCGAGCATCGCCACGCAGGCGGCGCAGATCAGAGCGTAAACGGGGCGCGGTCCACGCCCGAACGAATGAATCAAGATGAGAAGCCTTCCGTCAATGAACCCGACCCGCGAGCTGGCGAACCGCTGGCACGTGGGTCGGATTATGAAAGAAAGCCCACTTGCCGGCAGCCTGGCCGCCGGCAGGCCGATCTGCGTCAGGCTTCCTCGACAAACAGCCGCACGCGGCGCGGCGTGGCCTGCACCTTGTCGCCCTCGCGCAGGCCCGTCGCATGGAACTGGGACGCCGGCAGATGGACCTCGATCAGGCTTTGCTCGGAGTCGCCCGCGGCCACGGCGCTGCGGTCGGCCGGCTCCAATTCGAGCCGGGCGGTCGGGCCGACGACGATGGCGCGCGAAATGGTCGCGGAGATGCCGTTGACGCCTTCCTTGAAGGGAGCGATGTCGAACTCGTGCGGCCTCACGTAGGCCAGCGCCTTGCCATCGCGCACTTCACCATGCTCAGGCGCATCGATGCGCAGTCCCTCGATTTGCACTTGACCGCTCCGCGCGCGGCCGTGGAACAGGTTCACGTCGCCCAGGAAGCTATAGACGAAGGGCGTGGCCGGGTGGTCCCACACGTCCTGCGGCGACCCGCTCTGCTCAATGCGGCCCTTGTTGATGACGACCACGCGGTCGGCAACCTCCAGCGCCTCTTCCTGGTCGTGCGTCACGAAGATGCTGGTCACATGCAGTTCGTCGTGCAGGCGGCGCAGCCAGCGGCGCAGTTCCTTGCGCACCTTGGCGTCGAGCGCCCCGAAAGGCTCGTCGAGCAGCAGCACACGCGGCTCCACGGCCAATGCGCGAGCCAGCGCGATGCGCTGGCGCTGGCCACCGGAGAGTTGCGGCGGATACCGGTCCGCCACCCAGTCCAGTTGCACCAGATTGAGCAGATCGTGCACCTTCTTTCGAATCTGCGCTTCGCTCGGCCGCTGGTCGCGCGGGCGTACGCGCAGGCCGAAGGCCACGTTCTCGAACACCGTGAGATGGCGGAACAACGCATAGTGCTGGAACACGAAGCCCACCTTGCGCTCGCGCACGTGCACGTCGGTCGTGTCCTCGCCGTAGAAGGAAATCGTGCCCGAATCAGGGCTTTCCAGGCCGGCAATGATGCGCAGCAGCGTGGTCTTGCCGCAGCCCGAGGGCCCCAGCAAGGCGATCAGTTCGCTGGAGTCGACGGTCAGATTCACGTCACTGAGCGCCTGGAAATTGCCGAAGCGCTTGTTGACATCACGGATTTCAATACTCATTCTTCAACCTCGCCTAATGTTTCTGAATCAGTGCGCCACGCTCGGCAGCACCAGTGCGCGCTCCGGTGCCGACGAGCTTGCGGCTGCGGCCTTCAGTTCCCGCTCATGCTGCCATTCCACGAATGACTTGATGACCAGCGTGACGATGGCCAGGAGCGCCAGCAGCGTCGCCACGGAGAAGGCCGCGACCGACTGGTATTCGTTGTAGAGCACCTCGACATGCAGCGGGATGGTGTTGGTCTGTCCGCGAATGTGCCCCGACACCACCGACACCGCGCCGAACTCGCCCATCGCCCGCGCGTTGCACAGGATCACCCCATACAGCAGGCCCCACTTGATGTTGGGCAGCGTCACGCGCCAGAAGGTCTGCCAGCCGTTCGCGCCGAGCACGACGGCCGCCTGCTCCTCGTCGGTGCCCTGGGCCTGCATCAGCGGGATCAGTTCCCGCGCGATGAAAGGAAAGGTCACGAAGACGGTGGCGAGCACGATGCCCGGAACGGCGAAGATGATCTTGATGTCGTGCTCGATGAGCCAGGGGCCGATCCAGCCGTGAGCGCCGAACACCAGCACGTAGATCAGGCCTGCCACGACGGGCGAAATCGCAAAGGGCAGATCCACCAGCGTGGTGAGGAAAGCCTTGCCCTTGAATTCGAACTTCGCGATGGCCCATGCCGCCGCAATACCAAAGACGAGATTCAGCGGCACCGTGATGGCGGCGGTGATCAGCGTCAGCCAGATGGCGCTCCAGGCGTCGGGCTCGCGCAACGCATCGAAGAACGCCCCGACGCCCTTGCGCAATGCCTCGGTGAAGACTGCCGCCAGCGGCAGCACGAGGAACAGGAAGATAAACAGCAGCGCACCGCCGATCAACAGCCGCCTGACCCAGGCCGCTTCCGTCGTGCCGGCCTTCGCGTGGTGCGCCGGTTTGGATCCACTCATCTAAAGAACTCCCTCAGTTTGTTTTAAGTGATGGGGCAGCTTGCGCCGGGCAGCGCGACTGCCCATACCCGTCCGGGCATCGGCGCATCAGGCGTTGGCCCCCGCCGAACGCTTGCGCTGCCAGGCCTGCAGCCCGTTGATGACGAACAGCAGCAGGAACGAGAGCGCCAGCAGTACCAGCGCAACCGCGGTTGCTCCCGCATAGTCGTACTGCTCCAGCTTGCCGATGATGATGAGCGGAGTGATCTCGGAAATCATCGGCATGTTGCCGGCAATGAAGATGACCGAGCCGTACTCGCCGATGGCGCGCGCGAACGCCATCGCAAAGCCGGTCAGCAAAGCCGGCAGGATGGTCGGCAGGATGACCTTGGCGAAGGTCTGCCAGCGCGTCGCGCCGAGTGAGGTGGCCGCCTCTTCCAGTTCCTTCTCCGAATCTTCCAGAATGGGCTGCACCGTTCGCACGACGAAGGGCAGCCCGATGAAGATCAGCGCGACCACCACGCCGCCCGGACCGAACGCGAGCTTGATGCCCAGCGGTTCGAGGTACTGGCCGATCCAGCCGTTGCCGGCCAGCAGTGCGGTCAGCGAGATGCCAGCCACGGCCGTCGGCAGCGCGAAAGGCAGATCCACCAGCGCATCGATGATCTTCTTGCCCGGAAACTCATAGCGCACCAGAACCCAGGCCACCAGCAGCCCGAAGAACAGGTTCAGCAGCGCGGCCAGGAAAGAAGCGCCGAACGTCAGCCGGTAGGAGGCGAGCACGCGCGGCGCACTGACGGCTGCCCAGAACTGGTCCCACGTCAGCGTGAAGGTCTTGAAGACCAGCGCCGTGAGCGGAATCAGGACGATCAGGCTGAGGTAGAGCAAGGTATAGCCCAGCGTCAGGCCGAAGCCGGGCAGCACGCGCAGCGAGACGCCACGGCCCTTCCTGCCAGTTGCGGCACCCTGCGGCGCCGCAGGAGGCAGCGCCGATGATGTGACAGCGCTCATAAAGAAAACTCCCTCCTTTTTTGTCTTTTAATTGCCGGCCGTGTACAGCTTGTCGAACTGGCCGCCGTCGTTGAAGTGGACCTTCTGCGCCTCCGAGAGGCTGCCGAACAGTTCCTGAACACTGAACAACTGCAATGGCTTGAATTGGTCGGCGTGCTTCTTCAGTACCGCCGCCGAACGCGGGCGCAACCCATGCTTGGCTGCGATTTCCTGCGCCTCGTCGGTGTAGAGGAAGTCGAGGTAAGCCTTGGCCACCTCCGCAGTCCCCTTCTTGGCGACGGTACGCTCCACGACCGCCACGGGGTTCTCGGCAATGATGCTGATCGAGGGGTACACGGCATCGACCTTGCCCGCCCCGAATTCGCGATCCACCGACAGCGACTCGGATTCGAAGGTCACGAGCACATCGCCGATGTTGCGCTGAAGGAAGATCGTGGTCGCGTCGCGCCCGCCCTTGCCCAGCACCGGCACGTTCTTGAACAGCTTGCCCACGAACTCGGCCGCCTGAGCGTCGGTGCCGCCCTTCTTCTTCACGTAGCCCCAGGCGGCGAGGTAGGCATAGCGCCCGTTCCCGCCGGTCTTGGGATTGACGACGACGACCTTGACGTCGGGGCGAATCAGGTCGTCCCAATCCTTGATGTTCTTCGGATTCCCGTTGCGAACGAGGAAGATGGAGGTCGACAGCGTCGGCGCCGCATTGCTGGGGAAGCGCTTGGCCCAGTCCTTGGCCACCACGCCATTGTTGGCGAGGAATTCGATGTCGGTGGTGGTGTTGAACGTCACGACGTCGGCGTCCAGCCCGTCGTTGACTGCTCTCGCCTGGGCGCTGGAGCCGCCATGAGCCTGATCGACCTTCACGTCCTTGCCGGTGGCCTTCTTGTAGTAGGCCACGAAGGCGGGGTTGATGTCCTTGTAGAACTCGCGCGCCACGTCGTAGGAGGCGTTGAGCAGCTGGTTGGCCTGCGCGAAGGCGTTGCCGGCGAGGGCCGAGGAGGCCACGACGAGCACGGCGGCGATGTTCCTGATCTTCTGGTTCATACGGTTGCCAGGGGGTGAAGGCGGTCGTGCCCGCCGAGCAGGCGGCTGGGGGCATGGGTCAGCGATTCGAGCAGGGCCAGGCCCAAAGGCCAGTCGCCGTGCCCGGATTCGACGTTGATGTGGCCCGCGCTCTGCACGCGGACGAATTCGCTGCCCCAGGAGCGGGCATAGGCGCCGGCGCGGCGCACCGGGCAGAAGGGGTCGTTGCTGCTGGCCACCACGATGCTGCGGTAGGGCAGCGGCGTGCAGGGCACGGGCGCGAAGTCGTGCAGCACGGCGCGGCGCTCGGGATCGGCCGGCGCCACCAGCAGCGCGCCGGCGACGCGCCCGGCCGCAGCCGGGCCGAGATGGGTGGTGGTGATGCAGCCCAGGCTGTGGGCGGCGACGACCACCGGCCCCGGCTGCGCCAGGATGAGCCGCTCCAGCGCGCCGACCCAGGCGGCGCGGTGCGGCGTCACCCAGTCGTCCTGCTCCACGCGCACGGCGCCCTGCATGCGCTCGGCCCACAGGCTCTGCCAGTGGCCGGGGCCGGAGTCGCGCCAGCCGGGGACGATGACGATGGTGGGGTTCGTGGGATTCACGCCGCTGCGGCCCGCCGCCTCACTTGTTGGGTTGCGGCGTGATGCGCAGGTAGGGGCGCACGGCGTTCCAGCCCTTGGGAAAGCGCTCCTTCAACTCGGCCGGGTCCTGCAGGCTGGGCACGATCACCACGTCGCTGCCGTCCTGCCAGTTCGCCGGCGTGGCGACCTTGTGGCTGTCGGTCAGCTGGAGCGAGTCGATCACGCGCAGGACCTCGTCGAAGTTGCGGCCGGTGCTGGCCGGGTAGGTGATGGTGGCGCGGACGACGTGCTTCGGGTCGATGATGAAAACGCTGCGCACCGTGGCCGTGGCCGAGGCGTTGGGATGGATCAGGTCGTACAGCTCGGCCACCTGGCGGTCGGCGTCGGCCAGGATCGGGAAGTTGACGGTGGTGTTCTGCGTCTCGTTGATGTCGCCGATCCACTTCTGGTGGCTGTCCACCGGATCGACGCTGATGGCGATGGGCTTGACGCCGCGCCTGGCGAACTCGCCGCCCAGGGCGGCCGTCTTGCCCAGCTCGGTGGTGCACACCGGAGTAAAGTCGGCGGGGTGCGAGAACAGCACCACCCAGGAATCGCCGGCCCATTCGTAAAAGCGGATCGGGCCTTCGGAGGAGTCCTGGGTGAAGTCGGGGGCGGTGTCGCCCAGTCGCAGGGTGGCCATGGCGGTTCCTTTCAGCTGTTGGATTCACGATTGTCGAAAGCCCGCCTCGGATAACAAACGAATATCTCCTTGTTTGAATATGCCCGCATCGAGATAAGGCCTGCGGCGGCGCTGTTTTCATCCAAGCATCCGGTGCGGCTCCTGGCTGGACAGGTGCGCCGAGAAGAAATCCAGCAGCAGCCGCACGGCCGGCACCAGCGCCCGGCGCGGCGGGTACATGGCGTGAACGATGCCTGGCGCCGGGTGCCAGCCGGGCAGCGCCTCCACCAGCCGGCCGGCGCGCAGGTCGTCGCGACACAGGTAGTCGGGCAGCACGCCCAGGCCCACGCCCTGCAGGACCGCGTAGTGCAGCGTGACCATGTCGTCGGCCAGGTAGCGCGGCGCGTGGACGTAGCGGAAGGTCGCATCGCCCGGCCCGTGCAGCAGCAGCCCGTCGCGCGCGTCCGCGGCCGACATCGCCACCGAATCCAGCCGCGCCAGGTCCTGCGGCCCCTGCACGGGCGCGCTGCGCGCCAGCACCTCGGGCGCGGCCAGCAGCCGGCCCTGGCCGGGGCCGAGGACGCGCACCGCCAGCGTGGCACTGTCCTCGATCTGCGCGCGCACCCGCAGGGCGAGGTCCATGCCCTCCTCCACCGGGTCCACCGGCCGGTTCAGCACCCGCATCTCGACCCGCACCTGCGGGTACTGCCGCAGGAAGCGCGGCAGCAGCGGGCCGACGCTGCTCTGCGCCAGCGTCACCGGACAGCTCAGGCGCACGGTGCCGCGCGGCTCCTTCTGCACGCGGGCGACGGCTTCCAGGCCGGCCTCGGCGGATTCGCGCACCTCGATGCAGTGGCGCAGGAACAGCTCGCCCGCCGGCGTGAGCGACAGCCGGCGCGTGCTGCGCTGGAGCAACTGCACGCCCAGCGCCGCCTCCAGTTCGGCCACACGGCGCGACAGGCGCGACTTGGGCACGCCGAGCACCCGGCTGGCGGCGCTGAAGCCGCCGCGCTCGGCCACTTCGGCGAAGAAGAGCATGTCGTTGAGGTCCTGCATGGCCTCGATTGTCCTGCGAGAGGAACAATCTTTTGCCTAACAGCCGTATTATCAGAAGATTGATCCATCCATAGACTCTCCCCGTCGTCGCCGCATCTCCGCAGGCGACTCCCCAGCAAGGATGGATCATGAAACTGCTGCACGTCGATTCCAGCGTCCTCGGCGCCAACTCCGCCTCCCGCCGCCTCACGGCCGAGATCGTGGCCCAGTGGCACGCCACCCACCCCGGCACCAGCGTCGAATACCTCGACCTGGCGGCGGATGCGCCCAGCCACTTCGGCGCCGACGCGCTGGACATCAAGATCGGCTCGCCGGCCGAGCCCACCGAGGCGCAGAAGCGCGAGAACGCCGTGTCGGAACGGCTCGTCAGCCAGTTCCTGGCGGCGGACGTGGTCGTGATCGGCGCCCCGCTCTACAACTTCTCGATCCCTACCCAGCTCAAGGCCTGGATCGACCGGCTGGCGCAGGCGGGCCGCACCTTCAAGTACACCGACAAGGGCTTCGTCGGGCTGGCCGGCGGCAAGACGGCGATCGTCGCCTCGACCCGCGGCGGCGTGCACTCGACCACCGAGGCCGGCCGGGCGGCCGAGCACCAGGAAAGCTACCTGGAGGTGATCCTCGGCTTCTTCGGCATCACCGACGTGCGCTTCGTGCGCGCCGAGGGCCTGGCGCTGGGCGACGAGGCGCGCGCGGCGGCCTTCGACGGCACGTGGGCGCAGATCGCGGCGGCCACGCGCGGGGGTGCGGCGAACCAGGACCGG
>JASGDG010000296.1:0-3259 GCA_047607325.1 Xenophilus sp.
CGAGAACATGGCGACCTACAAGGCGCCGCGGCACGTGCGTTTCATCGACGCGCTGCCGGCCACGGGCGCAGGCAAGGTGCTGCGCCGCATGCTGAAAGATATAGAGTGAAAAAACACCCCCAGTCTCCGCGGACTTCGTTCCGCTTCGCCAACCCCCACCAGGGGGCACACGCAGCGGCCCGGCAAAGCCGGTTCCGCGCGTGTTCCCGCATGGCCTGCTCCGCGGCCTCCAGTGCGGCGTGCTTGCATGGGCGGCAGGCCGTACTCAGCGCCATAGAGAGCTGATCCATGTTCAAGAAGGTATTGATCGCCAACCGCGGCGAGATCGCCGTCCGCCTGGTCCGCGCCCTGCAGGACCTGGGCATCGCCAGCGTGGCCGTCCATGCGAGGGACGACGCGCAGGCGCTCCACGTGCAGCTGGCCGACACGGTCGTCGCGCTGGACGGCACCGGCCCCTCGGCCTACCTCGACATCGCCGCGCTGTTGGCGGTGGCGAAGGCGCAGGGCTGCGACGCGGTGCATCCGGGCTACGGCTTCCTGTCCGAGCGGGCCGACTTCGCGCAGGCCTGCGCCGACGCCGGCCTGGTCTTCATCGGCCCCACGCCGGAGCAGCTTTCGCTGTTCGGCGACAAGGCCCGTGCCCGTGCGCTGGCGCAGCAGTGCGACGTGCCGGTGATGCCCGGCAGCGCCGGCGCCGTGACGCTGGAGGCGGCGCAGGCCTTCTTCGCCGGGCAGGCGAAGGACGGCGCGGGCGTGATGGTCAAGGCGATCGGCGGCGGCGGCGGGCGCGGCATGCGCGCCGTGCTGCGCGCCGAGGATCTACCGGAGGCGCATGCGCGCTGCACGTCGGAGGCCAGGGCGGCCTTCGGCGTCGAGGGCGTGTACGTGGAGCGGCTGATGAAGCAGGCGCGCCACATCGAGATCCAGGTGCTGGGCGACGGGCAGGCCGTCGCCAGCCTGGGCGAGCGCGAATGCACGCTGCAGCGCCGCTTCCAGAAGCTGGTCGAGATCGCGCCCAGCCCCTCGCTGCCCGAGGCGCTGCGCTTGTCGCTCACGCAGGCCGCGCTGCGCATGGCGCAGCAGGTCGGCTACCGCGGGCTGGGCACCTTCGAGTTTCTGGTGGACAACGGTTCCACCACCTTGCCTTTCGTCTTCATCGAGGCCAACCCGCGGCTGCAGGTGGAGCACACCGTGACCGAAGCCGTGACCGGCCTGGACCTGGTGCAGCTGCAGATCGGCGTGGCGGCCGGGCAGACGCTGGCCGCGCTGGGCATTCAGGCCGGCGCCACCGCGCCGCAGAAGGGCTTCGCCATCCAGTGGCGCATCAACGCGGAGACGCTCGACGCGCAGGGCCAGGCGCGCCCCAGCGGCGGCCGTCTGTCGCGCTTCGACCTGCCCACCGGCCCCGGCGTGCGCGTGGACACGCAGGGCTATGCGGGCCTGGCGCCCTCGCCGCACTACGACACGCTGCTGGCCAAGCTGATCGTCAGCAGCCCCTCGCCGCGCTTCGCCGATGCGCAGCGCCGCTCGCTGCGCGCGCTGGCCGAGTGCCGCATCGAGGGCGTGGCCACCAACCTGGCGCTGCTGCGCGCCCTCGGCGAGCGGCCGGAGTTCGCCGCGCAGGCCGTGCACACCCGCTTCGTCGAGGAGCATCTGGGCGAGCTGCTGGCCGCGGCCGACACGCTCGCCAAGGCCGCCAGGACGCTCGCGCCGGGCACGGCCGAGGCGGCGGCGCCCGAAGAGGCCGACACCGAGGGCCTGCACACCGTGCGCGCGCCCATGCCGGCCAGGCTGGTGCAGTTCGAGGTCGGGGTGGGCGACATCCTGCCGGCCGGCGCGCAGCTGGGCGTGCTGGAGGCGATGAAGATGGAGCACCTGCTGCACGCGCCGCAGGCCGGCCGCGTGGTCGCGCTGCTGGCGCAGCCGGGCGACTACCTCGCCGAAGGCCAGCCGCTGGTGCGGCTGGAGGCGGTCGATGCCGGCAGCGTGCAGTCGCAGCAGGGTGCCGCGCTGGACCCCGACGCCATCCGCCCCGACCTGCAGAAGGTGATCGACCGCCACGCGCCGACGCTCGACGCGAACCGCGCGCAGGCCGTCGCCAAGCGCCACGCGCAGGGCGGCCGCACCGCGCGCGAGAACGTCGCCGACCTGTGCGAGCTGGCCGACGACCCGGGCAACTTCATCGAGTACGGCCAGCTCGCCATCGCCGCGCAGACGCGCCGCCGCAGCCTGGAGGACCTGGTCGCCAACACGCCGGCCGACGGCATCGTCACCGGCATCGGCAGCGTCAACGCCAGGCACTTCGGGCCCGAGGCCTCGCGCACCGTCGTGATGGCCTACGACTACACCGTGCTGGCCGGCACGCAGGGCCTGCGCAACCACCACAAGCAGGACCGCATGCTCGCCGTCGCGCACCAGCTCAGGCTGCCGATGGTGCTGTTCGCCGAGGGCGGCGGCGGCCGGCCGGGCGACACCGACATGCCGATCGTCGCCGGGCTGAACAACCACACCTTCAGCCAGTTCGCGGCGCTGTCGGGCAAGGTGCCGGTGGTGGGCGTGGTGCACGGGCGCTGCTTCGCCGGCAACGCGGCGCTGCTGGGCTGCTGCGACGTCATCATCGCCACCCGCGCCAGCAACATCGGCATGAGCGGGCCGGCCATGATCGAGGGCGGCGGGCTGGGCACCTTCACGCCCGAGCAGATCGGCCCCAGCCGCGTGCAGTCGGCCAACGGCGTGATCGACGTGCTGGTCGAGGACGAGGCCGAGGCGGTGGCCGTGGCGAAGCAGTACCTGGGCTACTTCCAGGGCCCGCTGGCCGACTGGCAGTGCGCCGACCAGCGCCTGCTGCGCCACGCCGTGCCCGAGAACCGCCTGCGCGTGTACGACGTGCGCGCCGTGATGCAGGGCCTGTTCGACACCGGCTCGCTGCTGGAGCTGCGCGCCGGCTTCGGCGCCGGCATGGTGACGGCGCTGGCGCGGCTGGAAGGCCGGCCCGTCGCCGTGCTGGCCAACAACCCGCACCACCTGGGCGGCGCGATCGACGTCGATGCCGCCGACAAGGCCGCGCGCTTCATGCAGCTGGCCAACGCGCACGGGCTGCCGATCGTCTCGCTGGTCGACACGCCCGGCTTCATGGTCGGCCCCGACATCGAGGCGCAGGCGCAGGTGCGCCACGTCTGCCGCATGTTCATGATCGCCTCGCACCTGACGGTGCCCTTCTTCGCCGTGGTGCTGCGCAAGGGCTACGGCCTGGGCGCGC
>JASGDG010000297.1:0-2513 GCA_047607325.1 Xenophilus sp.
CGGCCACCGGCTCGCGCACGCCGCCCAGCGCGCCGCCCAGGCAGTCGGCGATGGCGATGCGGGCCTGCGCGCGCACCGGCTCGGGCAGGTCGGCAAGGCCGGTGCCGGCGGCGAAGGCCGCGAAGGCGCGGGTCAGGCCCGGCGATGTGGCGGTGCCGGTGCTCATCGGCCGCCGTCCGGCGCCAGCCAGTCGGCCACGTGGGTGTCCATCTCGTCCAGGAAGCCGTCGATGCCGTGGCCGCCGCCGGGCTGCGACAGCGCCTCGCCCACCGCCTCCAGGCTGTGCCGCGGGACGACGGCGACGCCCTCGCGGCTGGCGCAGACGATGTCGCCGGGCGCGATCACCACGCCGCCGCAGGCCACCGGCACGTTGAGTTCGGCCGGACCGAGCTTCGGGCCCGAGTGGGGCGACACGCCCAGACCGTAGAGGGGAATGCCGGCCGCCTCGGCCTCGCCGATGTCGCGCCAGGCGCCGTTCACCAGCAGGCCGGCCAGCCCGAAGCGCTCGCGCGCCACGTTGAGGAGTTCGAAGCCGCCCATGCACCAGGCGGTGAAGCCCTGCCCGTCGACCACCAGCACGTCGCCCGGCCGCACGCGGCGGATCGCCGCCATCACGCCCAGGTTGTCGCCGGGCGGGCACTTCACGGTGAAGGCCGGGCCGGCCATGGGCAGCGCCGGCGACACCAGCGAATGCACCGCCGGGCTGCAGGTGTACATGCGCCCGACCAGGTCGCTGACGCGGGTGACGTCGGCGGCGCGCAGCAGCTCCAGTGGCCGCGCGGGCGGCGCCGGCGGGCGCGGGCCGGTCAAGAACGGGGGGACCGGTTTCTTCCAGCGGCGGTCGGAGGGGGTGGCAGCCATCGGGACTCGTGGGCAGGGTTGTGCAGCACGGCTGCGGATGGCCACGGATTCTGCAAAGCCGCTCCCTGGAGCGGAAGCGACATTAATTGATTGCCTGATGAGCCGGGCTAATCAACCCGGGCTGCACCGGCCTCTTCGAGCAGCCAGTCGCGCAGCGCCATCACGGCCGGCTGTTCGCGGCGGGCATCGGGGCAGACGAAGTGGTAGCCGCGCGTGCTCGGCAGCCCGTGGCGCGAGAGCTGGACGAGCTGTCCTTCGTCCAGCCCCGGCGCGACCAGGAAGCGCGGCAGCAGCGCGGCGCCGAGGTCGGCGTGGACCGCTTCGAGGATCATGCTGAACGAGTCGAAGCGCGGCCCGCGGAAGGCGTTGGCGGGCTCGGCCTGGACATGGTGGAACCAGTCCTGCCAAGCCGACGGCCGGGTGAACTGCTGCAGCAGCACGGCGCGCCCGAGGTCCGCCGGGCTGCGCAGCTTCAGCGCCCGCCGGTAGCGCCGGCTGCACACCGGGATCATGTCCTCCGGCATCAGCTGCGTGCACACCGCGCCGGGCCAGGCCGGCTCGCCGTAGTGGATGGCGGCGTCGAAGGGCTGCGCCGCGAAGTCGAAGGGCGCGTTGCGCGACACCAGGTTGACGTTGACCGCCGGGTGCCGCGCGAAGAACGAGGGCAGGCGCGGCACCAGCCACTTGACGGCGAAGGTCGGCACCGCGGCGAGGTTCAGGATCTCCTTGTCGCCCGTCGCCATGGCCTGGTGGGTGACCTCGCCCAGGTCCTGCAGGATGCGCCGCACCTCGCCGAGGTAGCGGCTGCCGGCCGGGGTGAGCAGCACGCGCTGGCGCACCCGGGCGAAGAGCGCGACGCCGAGCAGGTCCTCCAGCTGGCGCACCTGCTGGCTGACCGCGCCCTGCGTCAGGTGCAGTTCGTCGGCGGCGCGGCGGAAGTTGAGGTGCCGCGCGGCGGATTCGAAGGTGGCCAGGGTGCTGGTCGAAGGCAGGCGCGGGCGCTTCATGGAGCGCCCATTGTGCGTGGCCGCCGCCGCGCGGGCCGCGTGAAGCGGAAGTCCTGCGTGTGCACCCGGCGCGTCTGCAGCAGCTCGAAGCGGCGCGCCGGGCGCCGCGCGTCAATCCAGCCGGCTGGCCACCAGCACGGCGTTCGTCCCGCCGAAGGCGAACGAGTTCGACAGCACGTAGCGCAGCCCCGGCGCCCGGCGCGCGGTGCTGCCGCACACCAGGTCGATGCCGAGGGCCGGGTCGGCCTCGGCCATGCCGGCGGCGGGCGGCAGGCACTGCCGTTCGAGCGCGCGCAGCGCGCACACCAGCTCCACCGCGCCGCCGGCGCCCATCAGGTGGCCGTGCAGCGACTTGGTGGCCGACACCGGCACACCATGCGCGCCGAACACCTCGCGCAGCGTGGCGGCCTCGGCCGCGTCGCCGGCCAGAGTGGCGGTGCCGTGGCCGTTGACGTGGCCGATGGCCGAGGGCGGCAGCCCGGCGTCGGCCAGCGCCATGCGTATGGCGCGCACCTGGCCCTCGCTGTCCGGCTGGCTGATGTGCCGCGCGTCGCAGCTCAGGCCGTAGCCCGCCAGGACGGCCTGCCCGCGCGCGCCGCGCCGCCGCGCATGCGCCGCCGACTCGAACACCAGCGCGGCGGCGCC
>JASGDG010000298.1:0-4437 GCA_047607325.1 Xenophilus sp.
CGCTGCGCCGGCGCTCGCCGCCCGGCGCGCTGGTCTATGGCTCCACCAGCGGCGTCTACGGCGATTGCGGCGGCGCCCGGGTGGACGAGACGCGCCCCGTGCGCCCCGCCACCTCGCGTGCCCGACGGCGCGTGGCGGCCGAGCAGGCCGTGCGCTGGCTGGGCCGGATGACTGGCGTGCGCGCGAGCATCCTGCGCATCCCCGGCATCTACGCGCCGGACCGCGCAGGCGGCACGCCGCGCGAACGCCTGCTGCGCGGCACGCCGGCGCTGCGCTCCGAGGACGACGTCCACACCAGCCACATCCATGCCGACGACCTGGCGCGCGCTTGCATCGCGGCCCTGTTCCGGGGCCGGCCGCAGCGCGTGGCGAACGCCAGCGACGACACCGAACTGAAGATGGGCGACTACTTCGACCTGGCGGCCGACCTGTACGGGCTGCCGCGGCCGCCGCGCATCGCGCGGGACGAGGCGCAGGGCCGCCTGGCGCCGTCGCTGCTCGGCTTCATGGGCGAATCACGGCGCCTGGTCAACCGGCGCCTCAAGCGCGAACTGCGCGTGGCGTTGCGTCATCCCACCGTCCATGCCGGGCTGCAGGACGGGCGGGCAGCCTGAACCGCCATGCGGACCGGCCCCCTGGAGTGGCGGGTCTGCGGCGTCCCGGGCGTGGCGCAGACGGGCCGCGGGCTTGCCTGGACATCTCTGGTGCCCGGGGCCGGAATCGAACCGGCACGCCTTGCGGCGGGGGATTTTGAGTCCCCTGCGTCTACCAATTTCACCACCCGGGCAGGGGTTGGGAGAGGATTCGAAAATTATGGCACAGTGCCCTCGGCTCACAGACCCGTACCCATGACCTATCCCACCATCGAAGACGCCATCGGCAGGACGCCGCTGGTGGCCCTGCAGCGCATCGACGCGCAGGCCAACGCACAGCGCGGCAACGTGATCCTGGCCAAGCTGGAGGGCAACAACCCGGCCGGCTCGGTGAAGGACCGGCCCGCGCTGTCGATGATCAAGCGCGCCGAGGAGCGCGGCGAGATCAAGCCGGGCGACACGCTGATCGAGGCCACCTCGGGCAACACCGGCATCGCGCTGGCGATGGCCGCGGCGATCAAGGGCTACCGCATGGTGCTGATCATGCCGGAGGACCTGTCGGTCGAGCGCGCGCAGACCATGAAGGCCTTCGGCGCCGAGCTGATCCTCACGCCCAAGAGCGGCGGCATGGAGTACGCGCGCGACCTGGCCGACCAGATGGTGGCGCAGGGCAAGGGCCGCGTGCTCGACCAGTTCGCCAACCCCGACAACCCGCGCATCCACTACGAGACCACCGGCCCCGAGCTGTGGGAGCAGACCGGCGGGCGCATCACCCACTTCGTCAGCGCCATGGGCACCACCGGCACCATCACCGGCGTGTCGAGCTTCCTCAAGGAGAAGAACCCCGAGGTGCGCATCGTCGGCGCGCAGCCGGAGGAAGGCTCGCGCATCCCCGGCATCCGCAAGTGGCCCGAGGAGTACCTGCCCAAGATCTACGACCCCAAGGCGGTCGACGAGATGATCTACGTGACGCAGGACGACGCCGAGGAAATGGCCCGCCGGCTGGCGCGCGAGGAGGGCATCTTCGGCGGCATCTCCGCGGCCGGCGCGCTGTGGGTGGCGCTGCAGGTCGCGCAGACCGTGGAGAACGCCACCATCGTCTTCGTCGTGTGCGACCGCGGCGACCGCTACCTGTCCACGGGGGTGTTTCCGGCATGATGCGAAGCGCCGAGGTGATCCAGTGACGCAGCTTCCCCGCTTCTGCCAGGCCTGCGCCACGCCGCTCGAATGGATCGAGCTGATGGAAGACGGCGGGCCCAAGTCGCGGCTGCGCTGCCCGGCCTGCGGCCACACGCACTGGAACAACCCGACGCCGGTGCTGGCCGCCATCGTCGAGTACCGCGGCCAGGTGCTGCTGGCACGCAACGCGGCCTGGCCGGCCAGGATGTTCGCGCTTATCACCGGCTTCATGGAGGCGGGCGAGACGCCGCAGGAGGGCGTGGCCCGCGAGGTGAAGGAAGAGACCAACCTCGACGTGAGCGAGGTGAACATCGTCGGCGCCTACGACTTCCAGCGCATGAACCAGGTCATCATCGCCTACCATGTGGTGGCCGAGGGCGAGGTGCGGCTCTCGCCCGAACTGGTCGACTGGCGCCTGTACGACCTGCCCGACCTGAAATGCTGGCCCGCCGGCACCGGCTACGCGCTGGCCGACTGGCTGCGCTCGCGTGGGCACGAGCCGGTGTTCTTCACTGCCGCCGAGAACGAGGAGCGCCGCCGCGGCCTCGACCAGCCGCCACAGCAGGAAGGCGTCCGATGACGCCCGGCCTGCCCATCGCCCGCGAGATCGACACCCGCGGCCTGAACTGTCCGCTGCCCATCCTCAAGGCCAAGAAGGCGCTCAACGGCATGCAAAGCGGCGAATTGCTCAGGGTGGTGGCGACGGACCCCGGTTCGCTGCGCGACTTCCAGGCCTTCGCGCGGCAGACCGGCAACGAGCTGGTGGACCAGCAGGCGCTCGGCCCGGAATTCGTCCACGTGCTCAAGAGGCGCTGATGGCCGCCGCGCCGGCACGCACGGGGCGCCTGCGCTTCCTGGGGGCGGCCGTGCTCTCCGTGCTGGCGTCGTTCGGCGCGGGGGACGCCGGCGCGCAGCCGCCGGCCGCTGCGGCCGGGTCGGTGCCCATCGCGGTGCTGGGCGATTCCCTCGGCCATTCGTACCAGGACGCGATTGCCTTCCCGCCGGGCTCCGGGCGGCGGGGCGGCGCCTTCCATGCCCGCACCTTCCAGTGGATCGAGGTGCTGGCGCGGCTGCGCGGGGGCGTGCTCGACCCCGGGCCGTGGGAGGCGGACGGCCAGCGCCGCATCGTCGCGCGCGCCGGCCAGGTGCTCGGATGGCAGGGGGCCCGTGCGCCGCGCAAGGAAGACTACCGCTACAACCTCGCCCATTCCGGCGCCCTCTGCGCATCGCTCACCGAGGGCGCGACGCGGCAGGTGCAGCCGCTGCTGCACCTGATGGCGCAGGATGCCGCGCGCTGGCGCCGGGGCGTGGTGGTGGTGCGTATCGGCATGGTGCAAATGAGCACGCCGGACTTCCTGGACGGGCTGGCGCTGGATCCGGAGGCGCCAGCCGAGATGCGCGTCATGGACGGCTGCCTCGCGCAGGTGCAGCAGGCGGTGGGGTGGATCCGCGCGGCGCACCCGCAGACCCGCATCGTGCTGGTGGGCCTGTTCGACGACAGCAACGATCCGCTGAACTTCGGCCGCTGGCGCTCGCGCGCTGCGCTGGACAACATCGCCCGCGGGCTGGACCGCTACGACGCTGCCTTGCGCGAGCTGGCCGTTCGCACGCCGCAGGCCAGCTTCTTCGACGACCGCGCCTGGTTCCAGGCCCTGTGGGGCGGGCGCGGCGCCGGCGGCGCGCCGGCGTACCGCACGGTGCGCATCGGCCCGCTGGAGGTGACGAACACGATGGGCGACGAGCCCCGGCACGCCGTGCTGGTCGACGACCACTGGGGCCTGGCGGCCAACGCGCTGTGGGCACAGGCGATCAGCCGGCACCTGGCCGGCGCGGGCGTGCCCGTGAGGCCGCTCGACGACGCGGAGGTGCGACGCTTCGTCGAGGCGCAGCTGCCCGCCGCCGCGCCGGGGCGCTGACGCCGCCCGGCGGCCGCTCACCCACCTGCCTGCTGGTGGCGGAACTCCTGCGTGCGGCCGCCGTAGCCGTAGGCCGCCGCCCGCGCGTCGATGACGTGCGCGTAGCTCACCTCGTGCAGCTTCGGCCGCAGGCCGGCCATCGCCTCGTGCACGGCGGCCAGGTAGCGGGCCTTCTCGGCCTTGGTGTTGGTTTCGTCGGTGATGCTGATGTCCAGGTGGAAGGCGCTGGCGCCCTGCTCGGCGAGGGTGCGGCCGCCGATGAACCATTGCGTGTCGGGGATGAACTGCACCGTGGTGGCGATCACCTCGGGTTGCTTGCCCAGCAGGCGCCGGGTGAGATCGCCCACGGCCTCCGCGGCGCGGCGGGCGAGGGCGGCGTCGGGTTCGCCGGAAAGGTGGATGGCGATGTGCGGCATGGCGGGCTCCTTGGGTGGCATGGGGATGGAAGGCATTCTGGGCGCCTCCATGGCATCGGAAAAGCGGGATTTGATAATGTGATCCATCGGAAAATCAGGAGGATCGCGCCATGCAGGATTTCGACCTCGCGCAGCTGCGCACCTTCGTCGCGGTGGCGGACGCGGGCAGCCTCACCGCCGCCGCGCCGCGGGTGTTCCTGTCGCAGTCGGCGGTCAGCGAGCAGCTGCGCAAGCTGGAGGAGCGGGCCGGCCACCCGCTGCTGGTGCGCGGCAAGTCCGGCGCGGTGCCGACGCCGGCCGGCGAGCGGCTGCTGGCCCACGCGCGCCGGCTGC
>JASGDG010000299.1:0-11431 GCA_047607325.1 Xenophilus sp.
CCGCCGCGTCCCGTCCGTCGGCTGCCGCCGCGCTGCGCCTGGCGGCGCCGCAGCGGCTGTACGCCGCCGCAGGCCCGGCCGAGGCCCTCGCCCAGGGCGGCTGGCTCGTGGTGGCCGACATGCCGCCGGGTGCCGACGGCCGCCACGGCCCGCCGCTGGCCGGCGACGCCGGGCGCCTGCTCGACCAGATGCTCAAGGCCCTGCGCCTGCAGGCCGGTCCGGCGCCGGTGCACCTGCTGCGCGCCCACCGCCCCGGCCCCGGCGCATCGCCGGCCGCAGAGGACGAGGCGGACTTCGACACCGCCTTCGCCGCCTGGGCCGCGCCGCTGGCGCCGCGCGTCGTGCTGGCGATGGGCCCGCTGTCCGCGCAGCGCCTGCTCGGCCGCGGCGACCCGCTGGGCCGCCTGCGCGGCCAGGCCCATGCGCTGCCGGCGCTGGGCCAGGGGGTGCGGATGGTGGCCACCTACCACCCCGCCTACCTGCTGCGCAATCCGGCCGACAAGGCGCGTGCGTGGGCCGACCTGTGCCTGGCCGCAGCCTGCCTGGAAGGCGCGGGCTCCTAGAATCCGGCCCATGGCTTTCATCGACCAGTTGCGCGCGGCAGAGCGCCGGAACCGTTCCCTGCTGTGCGTCGGGCTGGACCCGGAGCCTTCGCGGTTTCCGGGAGAGATGAAAGGCGATGCAGCCAGGATCGGCGAATTTTGCGCACAGATCGTGGATGCGACGGCCGACTGCGTGATCGCCTTCAAGCCGCAGATCGCCTACTTCGCCGCCCACCGCGCCGAGGCGCAGCTGGAACGGCTCATCGCCCACATCCGCGCCGCCGCGCCCGGCGTGCCGGTGATCCTGGACGCCAAGCGCGGCGACATCGGCTCCACCGCCGAGCAGTACGCCGCCGAGGCCTTCGAGCGCTACGGCGCGGACGCGGTCACGCTCTCGCCCTTCATGGGCTTCGATTCCGTCTCGCCCTACCTGAAGTACGCGGACAGGGGCGCCTTCCTGCTGTGCCGCACCAGCAACCCGGGCGGTGCCGACCTGCAGGGGCAGCGGCTGGCCTCGGTGGCGGGCGAGCCGCTGCTGTACGAGCACGTGGCCCGCCTGGCGCAGGGGCCGTGGAACCTCAGCGGCCAGCTGGGCCTGGTGGTCGGCGCCACCTACCCGCGCGAGATCGAGCGGGTGCGCGAACTGGCGCCGACGGTGCCGCTGCTGATCCCGGGCGTGGGCGCCCAGGGCGGCGATGCGGTCGCCACCGTGCGCGCCGGCTGGCGGCCGGACGCGCCGATCGTCGTGAATGCCTCGCGCGCCATCTGCTACGCCTCCGACGGCGACGACTTCGCCGCCGCGGCGCGGCGCGAGGCCCTGCGCCTGCGCGACCAGCTCGAGGCCGCCAAGGCGCCCTGACGCGCGCTGAGGCTTTCCTGCGCCTTCAGGCGGCGGCGCGCCAGCCGAGGCGCTGCGAGATCTCCTGCGCGGCGGCCTTGAGCGCCGTGGCCGTGGCGCCGTCCCAGCCGGTGTCGAGCACCGCCGCCGGGCCGATGGCGGTGAGCGCCAGCACGATGCCGCCGCGCGCGTCGAACACCGGCGCCGCCATCGCGCTCACGCCCGGCACGATCTCGCCCTCGGAGCGCGAGACGCCGTGCCGGCGCACCTCGTCGAGCTGCGCGGCGAACGCCTCCCAGGTCGGCAGCGCCAGCGCCGGCATGCCGGCCTCGGGCGCGGCCGCCCGGCGGCGCTCCGCTTCGAGGGCGGCGCGCACGGTGGCCTCGTCGAGGTAGGCGCCGAACAGCCGCCCCGAGGCCGTGCCGGCCAGCGAGAACACTGTGCCGTGCCGCATCGCCACGTGCACCGCGGCCGGCGACTCGGCGATGCGCACGATGGTGGAGCCGCGGTCGCCCCACACCGCCAGCGCCGTCGTCTGGCCGGTGCGGCGGGCCAGCGCCTCGATCACCGGCGCCGCCACCTGCACCGGGCTGGCCTGGGCCATGGCGATCAACCCCAGTTGCAGTGCCAGGGGGCCGAGCAGATAGTGGCCGCTGGCGCGGTCCTGCTCGATCAGCCCCAGCCGCCCGAAGCTGACCATGTACGGGTGCGCCTTGGCCGGGGCCATGTCCGCCTCGCGCGCCAGGTCCTTCAGGGCCATCGGCCGGCCGCTGTGCACCAGGGCGCGCAGCAGCTGGCCGCCCACCTCGATGCTCTGAATGCCGCGCCGCGCCGCGCTGCGGTCGCCGTCCTCGCTCATGCCCTGCCTGTCCGTCATTCGTTCATGGAGAAACCATTAGACATGATCCGATCGTCCGTCTAGACTCGCGTCAAATTCGCAATAGACGAACTAATTTACTTTAGACAAACAACGGAGCCAAACCCTCATGAGCCAGCCCGCGAAGGCCTTCGCCAGTCAGGCCGACCTGGAAGAGAAGAAGGTCACCTTCAGCCGGATCTCCGAGCACGCCTGGGCCTACACGGCCGAAGGCGACCCCAACACCGGCATCGTGATCGGCGACGACGCCGTGTTGGTGGCCGACACGCAGGCCACGCCGGCGATGGCGCAGGACGTGATCCGCCGCATCCGCGAAGTCACCGACAAGCCGATCCAGTACGTGGTGCTGACGCACTACCACGCCGTGCGCGTGCTGGGCGCCAGCGCCTACGGCGCGCAGCAGATCCTGGCCAGCCAGGACACCTGGGACCTGATCGTCGAGCGCGGCGAGCAGGACAAGGCCAGTGAGATCGGCCGCTTCCCGCGCCTGTTCGCCGGCGTCGAGACCGTGCCGCCGGGCATGACCTGGCCGACCATGACCTTCACCGGGAAGATGACGCTGTGGCTGGGCCAGCTCGAAGTGCAGCTGCTGCAGCTCGGCCGCGGCCACACCAAGGGCGACACGGTGGTCTGGCTGCCGGGCGAGAAGACGCTGCTCTCGGGCGACCTGGTGGAGTACGGCGCCACGCCCTACGCCGGCGACGCCTATTTCCAGGACTGGCCGAAGACGCTGGACCACCTCGCCGCCCTGCAGCCCAGGGCGCTGGTGCCCGGCCGCGGCGCCGCGCTCACCACGCCCGAGGACGTGGCCCGGGGCCTGACCGGCACGCGCGATTTCATCGCCGACGTGTGGGCCAGCGTGAGCGAGGGCGCCCGCGCCGGCAAGGACCTGAACACGGTCTACCAGGAGACCTGCGCGAAGCTCAAGCCCAGGTACGGCCACTGGGTCATCTTCGACCACTGCATGCCCTTCGACGTGACGCGCTGCTACGACGAGGCGACGAAATATGCCGACCCGCGTGTGTGGACGGCCGAGCGCGACATCGAGATGTGGAAGACCCTCGAAGGGCAATAGGAAGAACACGTCCGAAGAAGAACGACGGAGACGACCAGGATGAAGCTGAGCGACCTCGCGCCGGCCGGTACGCAGCCACTCGACGCCCAGCAGGACCTCGCGACCGGCCAGAGCCACGCCTTCAACGCGCGCCTCGTGCGGCTGCTGGCCCACCACATCGGCAGCCTGTCCGCGCTGCGCGAAGCCCTGGCTGCCGCCCGAGAGCACTGATCCCCGCATCCCATCGCCTTCCATCGAGGAGCCACACCATGACCCACACCGCCGGCACCCTGCGCTACCAGAGCGGCTTCGGCAACGAGCACGCCACCGAGGCCGTGCCCGGCGCCCTGCCGCAGGGCCGCAACAGCCCGCAGCGCGCGCCCTTCGACCTGTACCCGGAGCTGATCTCCGGCACCGCCTTCACCGCGCCGCGCCACGAGAACCGCCGCAGCTGGCTGTACCGCCGCCAGCCCTCGGTGGTGGCCGGCCGCTACCAGCCCCATGCGCAGCCGCTGTGGACCACCGGCGGCGACCGCGGGACGGCGCTCGCGCCCGAGCCGATGCGCTGGCACCCGATCCCCTTCGAGTCCGGCGCGGAGACCGATTTCGTCGACGGCATGCGCACCCTGGCCGCCAACGGCGATGCCGACGCGCAGTGCGGCGTCGGCTCGCTGGTCTACCTGGCAACGAAGTCGATGGACCGCCGTGCCTTCGTCAATGCCGACGGCGAGCTGCTGGTCGTGCCGCAGCAGGGGCGCCTGGTCATCACCACCGAGATGGGCGTGCTCGACGTCCGGCCCGGCGAGATCGCGGTGCTGCCGCGCGGCGTGGCCTTCAAGGTGGCGGTGCCCGACGGCCCCTCGCGCGGCTACGTCTGCGAGAACTACGGCGCCCAGTTCCGCCTGCCCGAGCTGGGCCCGATCGGCTCCAACGGCCTGGCCAACGCGCGCGACTTCCTGGCGCCCGTCGCGGCCTACGAGGACGCGAACGAACCCCACGAACTGGTCAAGAAGTTCGGCGGCCGCTTCTGGCGCGCGCCGGCCAAGGGCACACCCTTCAACGTGGTGGCCTGGCACGGCAACCTCGCGCCGCTGAAGTACGACACCGCCAACTTCATGACCATCGGCTCCATCAGCTTCGACCACCCGGACCCGTCCATCTTCACCGTGCTCACCTCGCCCAGCGACACGCCCGGCACGGCGAACTGCGACTTCGTCATCTTCCCGCCGCGCTGGCTGGTGATGGAAAACACCTTCCGCCCGCCCTGGTACCACCGCAACCTGATGAGCGAATTCATGGGCCTGGTGTACGGCGAGTACGATGCCAAGCCCGGCGGCTTCAAGCCCGGCGGCGCCAGCCTGCACAACAGCATGGTGCCGCACGGGCCGGACGAGGAGGCCTTCGAGAAAGCCTCCTCGGTCGACCTGAAGCCGCAGAAGCTGGAAAACACCCTGGCCTTCATGTTCGAGAGCCGCTACCGCTTCATCCCCACCGCCTTCGCGCTGAACACCGCGCCGCTGGACACCGGCTACGCCGACTGCTGGGCCGGCCTCCAGGACCAGTTCAAGAAGCCCTGAACGGAAAGATCTCACCATGTACGACATCGACGCCACCCACGACCCGAAGCGCAGCAGCTGGGTCGAATCCGCCAACGCCGAGGGCAGCGGCTTCCCGATCCAGAACCTGCCCTTCGGGCGCTTTCGCCGCGCCGGCAGCGGCGAGGCCTGGCGCATCGGCGTGGCCATCGGCGACCAGGTGCTGGACCTGCGCGCGGCCGGCCTCGCCGACACCGACGACATGAACGCGCTGATGGCCGCCGCGCCGGCCGAGCGCCGCGCGCTGCGCGCGAGGCTGTCCGAGGGCCTGGCCGAGGGCAGCGCGCAGCAGGCCGCCTGGGCCCGGGCGCTGGTGCCGCAGGCGCAGGCCGAATACACCGTGCCCTGCCGCGTCGGCGACTACACCGACTTCTACACCGGCATCCACCACGCCACCGCCATCGGCGCGCTGTTCCGCCCGGACCAGCCGCTGATGCCCAACTACAAGTGGGTGCCCATCGGCTACCACGGCCGCGCCAGCTCCATCGTCGTCAGCGGCACGTCCTTCAGGCGCCCGCAGGGCCAGACCAAGGCGCCCGACGCGGCCGAGCCCAGCTTCGGCCCCTGCAAGCGGCTGGACTACGAGCTGGAGCTGGGCTTCTACGTCGGCCAGGGCAACGCGCTCGGCCAGCCCGTCGGCATCGACGAGGCCGAGGCGCACCTGTTCGGCGTGGGCCTGTTCAACGACTGGTCGGCGCGCGATCTGCAGGCCTGGGAATACCAGCCGCTGGGGCCCTTCCTGGCAAAAAACTTCGCCTCCACCGTGTCGCCGTGGATCGTCACCATGGAGGCGCTGGCCCCGTTCCGCGCGCCCTTCGCCCGGCCCGCCGGCGATCCGCAGCCGCTGCCCTACCTGGACGGCGCGGCCAACCGCGAGCGCGGCCAGCTCGACATCACGCTGGAGGTGCTGATCCAGAGCGCGAAGATGCGCGAGCAGGGCCAGCCGCCCGCGCGCCTCACGCTCGGCCGGGTGAGGGAGGCCGCCTACTGGACCGCCGCGCAGCTGGTGGCGCACCACACGGTGAACGGCTGCAACCTGCAGCCCGGCGACCTGCTGGGCTCGGGCACGCTGTCGGGCCCCACGCCGGATGCCGCCGGCTCGCTGATGGAGCAGACGCTCGGCGGCAAGCAGCCGATCACCTTGCCGGGCGGCGAGCAGCGCACCTTCCTGCAGGACGGCGACACGCTGGTGCTGCGCGGCTGGTGCGAGCGCGAAGGCGCGGTGCGCATCGGCTTCGGCGAAGCCAGCGGCACGGTCATCGGCTGATGCGGCTGCGCCTCCAGGCGCATGGCCGTGCCGGGGCGTCTTGCCGTGCGGCGGCGCCCCCGCCTTCTCAGTCCGCCGCGCCCCCCATGCCGAAGGCCTCGTGGCGCGCCGCTACGGCGTCCACGTCGTGGCTCAGCACCACCAGGTCGTGCATGGCGCCGTCGCGGTCGGCCACGTGGCGGTGCAGCAGCGCCTCGGGCCGGAAGCCCAGGTCCTCGAAGATGGCGATCGCGCCGCGCTGGCCGATGGTCATCTGCGCCACCAGCTTCTTCAGGCCCAGCGCCAGCGCCTGCGCGAAGCATTCCTGGATGAGGGCGCGCCCCAGGCCCTTGCCGCGGCCGGCCGGCGACACCAGCACGCGCAGTTCGCCGACGTGGCGCGACCAGCTCAGCTTGTCGATGGCGATGGCGGTGCAGCCGACCATGCGGCCGTCGTCGCGCGCGACCAGGCTGGCCATGCGGCCGTTGTCCAGCGCGCGCATCCAGGCGTCGATCACCTTGGGATGGCCGATGTCGCGCGGCACGAAGAGCAGGTCGTCGGCCGGCAGCTCGGCCACGAAGGCGACCAGCGCCTCGCGGTCGCTGCCCGCCATGCGGTTGATCTCGATCGGCGTGCCGCCGCAGTCGATGCGGTGCGGGTAGGTGCGGATGCTCTCGGTCATGGGGGGTGTCTTGGTGCTCCGCACTGCGGTGCGGGCGCCTGCGGAGCGGCCGGCGGTGCTCATACAGACCGCTCCTCCAGCCAGGCGTCGAGCTTGGGCCACATGCGCTTGACCGCGTTGGGGCCGGCCGCGATGCTCACGTGGCCGCCGGGGAGGACGATCTCCTCCTTGTCGGCCGAGCCGACGCGCTGCACCAGCGGCGCCGCGCAGGCCGGCGGCACGATGTGGTCGTACTGCGCCACCACGTGCAGCAGCGGCACGGTGATGTTGCCCAGGTCGACCGGCCGCCCGCCGATGCGCAGCGTGCCTTCGTACAGCGCGTTCCCGCGCAGCAGCTCCCGCGTGGTCTGCCTGAAGTAGCCGCCGGGCAGCGGCAGGGTCTCGTTGCCCCAGCGCTCCATCATGCGGAAGCCCTTGACGAACTGGTCGTTCCAGAGGTTGTCCCACAGCTTGATCTGGCCGGCGATGCGGCTGGCCGGCCGCAGCGCCTCGAAGCCGCTGGCGACCACGTCGGCCGGCACGATGCCGTTCTTCTCGACGAAGGCGTCGACGTCGAAGGCCTGCTCGCCGGCCATCGAGCGGAACAGCTCCATCTTGGAGAAGTCGACCGGCGTGGTGAAGCAGGCCAGGCTCCTCACCGGCCCGCCGGCGTGCAGCGACTGGTAGATCACCGCCAGCATGCCGCCGGCGCAGTAGCCGATCAGGTTGATGTCCTCCTCGCCCGAGTCCTGCTGCACCCGGCGGATGCAGTCGGGGATGAAGTCCAGCACGTAGTTGTCGATCTTCAGGTCGCGCTCGTGCGGCGCCGGCGCGTGCCAGTCGATCATGTAGACGTCGTAGCCGCGCTGCAGCAGGAACTCGATCAGGCTCTGGCCCGGCGCCAGGTCGAGGATGTAGCCCTTGTTGGTGGGCGCCATCACGATCAGCAGCGGGATGCGGTGGACCTCGTCGGTCACCGCGTGGTAGTGCGCCAGCTCCAGCGTGCCGCGCCGGTGCAGCACGGTCTTGGGCGTGCGCCCGACAGTGGGCGGCGGCGCGCCCAGCAGCTCGAAGCCCTTGAGGCTGCGCTGGAAGGCGCGCTCGACCTCCAGGCGCAGTCGCTCCGCCAGGGCGGGGCCGGCGTCGCGGTCCTTGACGTTCGTGGCCATGGCGTCGCTCAGGGCTTGCCGGCGCGGCCGCGAGTGCGGGCCGGCCGCGGCACCGGCACCGGCACCGCCTCGGCCGGCAACAGCTGGTCGATCTTGTGCTCGATGCGCTGCAGCGCTTCGGCCACCGCCTCCAGCCCCTTGCGGCTGGGCAGGTTGGCGCGGCGCAGGTAGGCCTCGATGGCCTTCTCCAGCACCTGCTGCATGCCGAGGGACGCCGTCGAGAACTGCTGCAGCGAGCGCGCCACTTCCTGCGACTTCATGCTGCCCGTCGCCAGCGCGTTGACGTCGTTCTCGAGCTTGTTCACCGCTTCGCGCCAGAGCTGCAGCGGGTCCAGGAAGAATGAGCTTGCCATCTCCGGTCCCTCCCGTCGTCCGTGCGGTGCAGCCATGGAGGCCGTGGCCTGCCGGCCTAGGCGCCGCGCCGCGCGGCGACCCCCGCAATGTAGCGGGTCACCCAGCGCGGTGTCACCTGGGCCCAGGCCGCGGTGAGCTGGTTCGGCAGGCCCGGCACCACCACCGCCTGCCCGGCCATCAGCGCGCGATAGCCCTGCGCGGCGACGTCGCCGGGCTTCAGCAGGAACAGCCGCGGCAGACCGCGCACGGCCGCCGAGCCGGCCCGGATCTGGTCGATCATGGGCGTCTCGGTGAAGCCCGGGCACAGCGCCGTGACCTTGACGCCGCTGCCGCGCAGCTCCTCCGACAGCGCCTCGGTGAAAGACAGCACGAAGGCCTTGCTCGCCGCGTAGGTGGCCATCGTCGGCACCGGCTGGAAGGCCGAGAGCGAGGACACGTTGAGCACGCGCCCGGCGCCGCGCGCCACCATGCCGGGCAGCAGGCGGCTGGTCATCTCGGTCATGGCCCGCACGTTCAGGTCGACCAGGCCGGCCAGCCGCTCGGCCTGCGCCTGCGCGAAGGGGCCGACGTCGATCACGCCGGCGTTGTTGACCAGGATGCCGATGGCCTCGCCGCCGGCCTGCGCCGCCTTCACCACGGCGGCGGGGCCGCCCGGCTTCGCCAGGTCCTGGGCGATGACCTGCACGTCCACCCCGTGGTCGCGCTGCAGCTCGGCCGCCAGCTCGGCCAGCGTCTCGCGCCGCCGGGCCACCAGCGCCAGCGGGTGGCCGTGGCGGGCGAACTCGCGCGCCAGCTCGGCGCCGATGCCGGCCGAGGCGCCGGTGATCAGCACGCGGCCGAAGTCCTTGCCGCGGTCGCCGCCGCCCTGCTTTCTGTTCTGTGCCATGGTGCCGCTCCGGCGCCGTCAGTCCGTCCAGGCCGCGTGTTCGGCGATGGCATTGATGATCGGCGTCCAGGTGGCGCGCGGCAGGGCGTGGCCCATGCCCGGGATCGTCACCATGCGGGCGCCGGGCACGCTGCGCGCGACGTCCCTGCCGCACTCGATGGGCACCAGCGGATCGGCGTCGCCGTGGATCACCAGCGTCGGCGTGCGCACCGCAGCCAGGCGCTCGCGGCGGCTGCCCGAGGCGATGATGGCGGCCAGCTGCCGCGCGTAGCCGGCCGGGTTGAGGCCGCGCTCGAAGGCGCGCTCCGCGCGCGGCGCGTCCAGCGCCTCCTCCTGCGCATCGCGGCCGGCGCGCAGCACCTTCATCACCTGCCGGTGGCGCGCGACGTAGCCGGCGCGGTCGGTCGGCGTCGGCGTCAGCAGCACCTGCAGCGCCTCGGGCCGCGGCGGCGGCAGGTCGGGCGCGCCGCTGGTCGCCATGATCGACACCAGCGTGCGCACCCGCTTCGCGTGGCGCAGCGCGACCTCCTGGGCGATGGCGCCGCCCATCGACGCGCCGACGATGTGCGCGCTGGCTATGCCCAGCGCGTCGAGCAGGCCCACCGTGTCCTGCGCCATGTCGGCCAGCGTGTAGGGCACGCTGGCCGGGCTCACCGGCACGCCGCTGAGCGTCTGGGCCAGCAGCTTGCCGACGTCGGGCAGTCCGGCGGCGGCCAGGTGGGTCGACTGCCCGATGTCCCGGTTGTCGAAGCGGACGACGCGGTAGCCGCGCGCGGCGAGCTGCTCGCAGAAGGCCTCGTCCCAGGCGATCATCTGCGTGCCCAGCCCCATGACCAGCACCAGCGGCTGCGCCGCCGCGTCGCCGAAGCTGTCGTAGGCCAGCTTCATGCCGTTGGACGAAGCGAAGCGCGTGGGGGAGGGGTCGCGGTACATGGTGCGGACCGGGCGGGAAGAAGGACGGCGGGCGTTCAGCCCAGGCTGGTGGCGTCGCCGTCGACCGGCAGGGCCTGGCCGGAGATGTTGCGCCCGCCCTCGCCGGCGAGGAAGGTCACCAGCGCCGCCACGTCGTCGGCGGTGACGCCGCGGCGCAGCGAGATGCGCTGCAGCGCGCGCTTCTGCAGGTCCTCGAAGGGCATGCCGGCGGCCTCGGCCTTCTCGCGCATCACGCGCTCGACGCGCGGACCCAGCACCATGCCCGGCTGGATGGCGTTGACGCGGATGCCGTAGGGCCCCAGCTCCATCGACAGGGTCTTGGTGAAGCCGATGATCCCCCACTTGGCCGCCGCGTAGGCCGCGCGCTTGGGGTAGCCCAGCCGCCCGCCGATCGACGACATGTTGACGACGCAGCCGTCGCCGGAGGCGCGCAGCATCGGGATGGCGCGCCGCGTGCACAGGAAGTGGCCGTCGAGGTTGACCGCCAGGGTGCGCCGCCACTCGTCGAGCGACACGTCCTCCAGCGGCGCGGTCGGCCCCGAGATGCCGGCGTTGTTGACGAGGATGTCCAGCCCGCCCAGCTGCTGCCGGACCTGCGCGAACAGCACGTCGACCTGCGTCTCGTCGGAGACATCGGCGCGCACCGCCAGGCCCTCGCCGAAGGCCGATGCGAAGTCCGCGAGCGCGCCGTCGTCGACGTCGCACACCATGCAGCGCGCGCCGGCCTCCACGAGGTGCCGGGCGATCGCCAGGCCGATGCCCGAGGCGCCTGCCGTCACCAGGGCGCGCTTGCCCTCCAGGGGTTTGCTCATGTCCTTGTCTCCGTGTCGTTGACGATGGGGTTGCCGCACGGCATCTTTTCGCACCTGCCGCGCTGGCGAAAGGTTCGTTCGGACCACTCGGCGGTGACTTTGGGACAGCGCCGCGCATGTGGGGAATCTCCCCATCTGCGCCGCGTTGCGGTTCGCTATTCTCGCGGCGCTCACGTCTGGAGGAATGAAGAATCGTGCACCGTTCGCGACCCGACTTCGAGCCGCGCGTCCATACGCCCCGCGCATCGCCGCCGTCGCCGCGACCCTGGCCGAGGACGGCGTGCCGCAGCTACAACCGGGGAGATCGCCAGCCGGCTGGGCTACAGCGACGCGGCCGATTTCCGCCATGCCTTCGCCCGCTGGACCGGCAAGCGCCCGCACGAGTACCGTATGGGCAGGCACGCCGCCCCGGCGCCGATGGAACCCCGAACCCGCACGGAGACCTTCTGACCGTCCATCACCCC
>JASGDG010000300.1:0-4701 GCA_047607325.1 Xenophilus sp.
CGTGCCGGCGCGGCTCGCGCCCGCCGCCTCGTGCGGCGTCACGGTGCTGGCGGCGCCCGGCGACGCCGCGGCGCATGCCTGGGCGCGCACCCTGGGCGCGGGCGGCGCGCCCATCGACCTCGTGCCCCTTCGGCACGCCCTGGCATGGACCGACGATCCGCAGCCGGGCCACGCGATGGTGCCAGCCGAGGCGCTGCAGATGCTGATGCAGCAGCTGCGCGCCGGCGCGCCGGCCGGGCGCGTCCCGCTCACCGCAGGCACGGCATGACCGAAACACCCGTCCTCTTCGGCCCCGACGGCGGCCGCCTCCTCGGCGTGGTCACCCGGCCGGCCGGCCCGTCCACGCCGCCGCTGGCCTGCCTGCTGCTCAACCAGGGCGCCGGCGACCGCACCGGGCCGCGCCGCATCAACGTGAAGCTGGCGCGCCGGCTGGCGGAACACGGCATCGCCAGCATCCGCATGGACCTGGCCGGCCTCGGCGACAGCGGCGCGCCCTCCGGCCAGGGGGACTTCGTGCAGCAGGGCGTGGCCGACCTGCAGGCGGCCATGGATCTGCTGCAAAGCACGCTGGGCGTGCGGCGCTTCGCGCCCATCGGCCTGTGCTCGGGCGGGGTCCACGGCCTGGCGGTGGCGGGCGAGGATCCACGCGTGGCCGGGTTGATGATGTTCGACAGCTTCTCCTTCGCCCGGCGCCGCGTGGTGCTGATGCGCCGGCTGCGCAAGATCGCGGCGCTGCCGTTCAATGCCCCCTTGCGCGGCCGCGTGGCCGAGGCCGTCCGCCAGCGCCTGGGGCCGCCGCGCCCGCAGATCTACCAGACGCTGGCGCCCGACGAGCACGAGCGCCGCTTCCGGGCAGCGATGCAGAAGCTCGCCGCACGGGGCACGGCGGTGTGCATGCTCAGCTCGGGCAGCCTCGACACGGCCGACTCCGGCCGCGACCAGCTCGGCAGGATGGGCCGGGAGCCCTTCGCCCGCGACATCGAGTACCGCTTCGAGCCGCGCATCGACCACACGCTGGTCACCCTGGAATCGCAGCGCCTCTTCCTCGACCTGGCCTGCGGGTGGGCACGGCGCGTGGCCCACCAAGCCGCCACCGCATCGGCGCAGGCGCAGCCCGCGCAGCGCGACGCGCCGGCCCTGGCCGCATCCACCGGCTTCGGCGCCTTGATGGCCTGAAGCCGGGCGCGGGCCAGCGCCGGGGCTCCTAGAATCGCGCCTCGCCAGCCTCTGGATGTACCCCATGAACCGCTGCCTGCCCCGCGACCGAACACCGATCCTTCTCGCCGCCGCCCTGCTGCTGGCCGGCGCCGCGCCGGCGCAGGCCCAAGTCCAGGTCCAGACCCAGAACGAGGCCGCCGCCGGCGGACGCAGCTTCCCCGTCAACACGCTGCGCGGCCGGCTGGTCGTCACCGCCTTCCCGGAGGCCGCGCTGGACGACCGGCCCGAGCGCCTGGCGCCGGGCGTGCGCATCCGCGATCCGCAGAACATGATCATCCAGCCCGCCACCATCACCGGGCAGCGCCTGGCGGTCAACTACCGGCGCGATCCGGCCGGGCTGGTCAACGAGGTGTGGATCCTCACGCCGGCCGAGGCCGCCGCCGGGCGCCAGGCGGCGAACACGCCCTTCCTGGACTTCTGGCCCTTCACCACGAAGGCGCAGAACGAGTAGCCGGCGCGCCGCCCCCGGCGCCCGCCCGCGCGGGCCGCCGCCGCCATGCATTCCACCGCCACGGGAGTTGTTGCCGCATGACCCGCAAAGTTTTCATCAAGACCTTCGGCTGCCAGATGAACGAGTACGACTCGGACAAGATGGCCGACCTGCTGGCCGCCGCCGAGGGCTACGAGCCGACGCAGGACGTGGAGGAAGCCGACCTGATCCTGTTCAACACCTGCTCGGTGCGCGAGAAGGCGCAGGAGAAAGTGTTCTCCGACCTCGGCCGCGTGCGGCACCTGAAGGCGCGCGGCGCGAAGATCGGCGTGGGCGGCTGCGTGGCCAGCCAGGAGGGGCAGGCCATCATCGAGCGCGCGCCCTACGTGGACGTGGTGTTCGGCCCGCAGACGCTGCACCGCCTGCCCGAGCTGCTGGCCCGGCGCGATGCGGAAAAGCGCCCGCAGGTGGACATTTCCTTTCCCGAGATCGAGAAGTTCGACCACCTGCCGCCGGCGCGGGTGGAGGGCGCCACCGCCTTCGTCTCGATCATGGAAGGCTGTTCCAAGTACTGCAGCTACTGCGTGGTGCCCTACACCCGCGGCGAGGAAGTCAACCGCCCGCTGGACGACGTGCTGGTGGAAGTGGCCGGCCTGGCCGACCAGGGCGTGCAGGAGGTGACGCTGCTGGGACAGAACGTGAACGCCTACCGCGGCCGGATGGGCGGCACGGGCGGAATCGCCGACTTCGCCACGCTGATCGAGTACATCGCCGAGATCCCGGGCATCGAGCGCATCCGCTACACCACCAGCCACCCCAGCGAGTTCACGCCGCGGCTGATCGAGGTCTACGGCCGCGTGCCGCAGCTGGTGAGCCACCTGCACCTGCCGGTGCAGCACGGCAGCGACCGCATCCTGATGGCGATGAAGCGCGGCTACACCGCCATGGAATACAAGAGCACGATCCGCAGGCTGCGCGCCATCCGGCCGCAGCTGGCGCTGTCGAGCGACTTCATCGTCGGCTTCCCGGGCGAGACGCAGGAGGACTTCGCGAAGATGATGAAGCTGATCGACGACGTCGGCTTCGATTCGAGCTTTTCCTTCATCTTCAGCCCGCGCCCCGGCACGCCGGCCGCCCAGCTCCCCGACGACACGCCGCACGAGGTGAAGCTGGCGCGCCTGCAGCAGCTGCAGAAGGCCATCGACGACAACGTGAGGCGCCTGTCGGAGGCGCTGGTGGGCAGCACCCAGCGCGTGCTGGTCGAGGGCCCGTCGAAGAAGAACCCGGCCGAACTGATGGGCCGCACCGACTGCCACCGCGTCGTCAACTTCGAGGCGCCGGCGCGCCTGATCGGCCGGATGGCGGAGGTGAAGATCACCCGGGCGCTTTCCCACACGCTGCGCGGCGAGGTCGTCACGCGCGAGCGCCTGGCGGCATGAGGGGCGCCGTCCGGCCGCCGCGGGGGCGCGCGCATCCGCAGTGCGCAGGACGGGGGACGCGCCGATGACGCAGCGCCGCGCCCGCGGCTCCTTCCAGCAGCTGCTGCTGTTCGCCTTCCTGCTCATCACCGCGCTGCTGGTGGGCGTGTCGCTGCGCGCCGTGCTCCAGTACGACCGGCTGATGGCCCAGAGCCGCGACGCGGCCCAGCGCGCGCTGCAGTTGTCGGGGGCGGCCCAGTCGCTGGCCGAGCGCAGCGCCGTGATGGAGCGCTCCGGGCGCCAGTCGCTGGTGCTCAGCGACGCGGTGCTGCGCCGCCGCTTCAGCGAGGCCGAGCACGACGCGCAGGGCGTGGTGCGGCGGCTGGTGGACAACGGCATGCCGGCGCAGTCGGCGCAGGACTGGCAGGCCCAGCTGGACACGATCGAGGCGCTGATGAGCGGCCCGGCCGAAACGGCCCTGGCGCGCGAGAACACCATGGCCATCCAGTTCCGCGAGCTGGACGCCGTCAACACGCGGATCGCGCAGCAGGCGCAGTCCCTCATCGAGACGCAGAACAACGCCCTGGCCGAGCGGCTGGAGCGCGCCCGCCGGCGCCTGATGCAGCAGGTGCTGGCCGCCAGCGCGCTGGCGGTGGCCATGGCGCTGGCCTTCGGCATCTGGCTGGCGCGGCCCTTCAAGCGGCTGGAGCAGGCCATCCACGGCCTGGGCGAGAACCGGCTCGACGAGCCCATCGACATCCGCGGCCCGGCCGACGTGCGGCGCGTGGCGCAGGAGCTGGACTGGCTGCGCCTGCGGCTGACCGAGCTGGACGCCGACAAGGCACGCTTCCTGCGTCACGTCTCGCATGAGCTCAAGACCCCGCTGGCCGCGCTGCGCGAGGGTGTCTCGCTGCTGGAGGAAGAGGTGACCGGCCAGCTCAGCCCGGCCCAGCGCGAGGTGGTGCAGATCCTGCAGCAGAACACGGTGGCGCTGCAGGGGCAGATCGAGGCGCTGCTGCGCTTCAACGCGGCCGCCTTCGAGGCGCGCCAGCTGCACCGCCAGCGCACGCCGCTGCTGCCGCTGATCGAGCAGCAGATCGAGGCTCAGCGTCTCCAGTGGCAGGCCGGCGGCCTGACGGTGCGCGCCGAGGGCGAGCCGCTGACCGTCTCGGTCGACCCGGTGAAACTGGGCACGGCGCTGGGCAACCTGCTGTCCAACGCCATCCGCTTCTCGGCGCGCGGCGGCACCATCGCCTTCCACGTCTCCAGCACGTCCTCGCTGGCCGTCATCGAGGTGGCCGATGCCGGGCCCGGCGTGTCGGGGCAGGACCGGGACCGCATCTTCGAGCCCTTCTTCCGCGGCGAGCGCCAGCCCGAGCACGCCGTCAAGGGCACCGGCATCGGGCTGTCGATCGTGCAGGAGTACATTGCGGCCCATGGCGGGCGCATCGAGCTGCTGCCCAGCGGCCCCGGCGCGCGGTTCCGCATCGAACTGCCGCGCAACGCCTGACGCCCCTTCCTCCGTCCCCAGCCATGCCTTCCACGCCCCTTCGCAGGCCTTTCGCCGCCGCATCCGCCGCCGCGCTGGCGCTGGCGCTGGCCGCCTGCACCACGCCGGCGCGGGCGCCGGCGCCC
>JASGDG010000301.1:0-2996 GCA_047607325.1 Xenophilus sp.
CCGACGCCGAGGCGCGCAAGCGCAGCGTGGTGCAGGCCGCACTGGCGCGCGCCCGCGCGGCCCGCGCCGCGCCTGCGCCCACGCGCTGACCCGCCAAGGTCTTTGCGCACGGCCCCGGGACGCGGGTGTGCGAAGCTGCGTTCCTTCATGTTTCATTCCTTCGCCTCCTGGCTGCCCAGCATCTCGCAGCACTTCCTGGCCGTGGCCGTGTCGCTGCTGGTCTACGTGCTGACCACGCGCGGCCGACGCGAGCAGCGCGCGCCCACCGCCGCCATCGCCTGGGTGATGGGCATGCTGCTGATGCCTTATGTCGCCCTGCCGGTGTACTTGCTGTTCGGCCAGCGCAAGCTGCGTCCCGCCGGGCTGCCCCGGCCGCCGCGCAGCGCGCCCCCATCGCACTGGGCGGCCGAACTGATCGACGCCTTCGGCCTGGCTGCGCCGTCGTCCTGCACCATCCGGCTGCATGCCGACGGCGTGGAGGCGCGCGAGGCGCTGTGGGCCGTGATCGACGGCGCCCGGCGCACGCTGGACGTATGCACCTTCATCATCGGCGACGACGCACTGGGCCACGAGGTGATCGAGCGCCTGGCGGCCCGCGCCCGCGCCGGCGTGCGCGTGCGCGTGCTGCTCGACGGCTTCGGCGCGCTGCGGCTGCCGCAGCAGCACTTCGACGCCCTGCGCGCCGCGGGCGGGCGGGTCCGGGTGTTCCGCCCCCTGTTCAGCCTGCGCCGCAGCGGACCTCGCAACCTGCGCAACCACCGCAAGCTCACCCTCGCCGACGATGCCTGGCTGTGGAGCGGCGGCCGCAACCTGGCGGGCGAATATTTCTGCGGCAGCGAGGCGCACCCCGAGCCATGGCGCGACCTGTCCTTCGACATCCGCGGCGACGTGGCAGCAGCCGCCGCGCGCCAGTTCGAGCAGGACTGGACTTCCGTGACACGCGAGACACCGCGCCCGGCCCCCCTGCTGCCAGCGGTGCCGGGCGGTGAAGCGGCGCAATTCCTGCCCAGCGGGCCGGACCAGACGGAAGACACGGCGCAGGCCCTGCTGATCGACGCCTGCTTCCGGGCGAAGCACCGCCTCCTCGCCGCCACGCCCTACTTCGTGCCCGGCGACGGCCTGCGCGATGCGCTGCGGCTGGCAGCCCGGCGCGGGGTGCAGATCACCATCGCGCTGCCCCGCCGCTCCAACCACCGGCTGGCCGACTTCGTGCGCAGCCGCGCGATGCGCGACCTGGCGCGCGCGGGCGTGGCCTTCCGCCTGCTGCCCTTCATGGCGCATGCCAAGGCGGTGGTCGTGGACCACGATCTGGCGCTGTGCGGCTCGATCAACCTCGACCAGCGCAGCCTGCTGCTCAACCACGAGGCGGCGGTCGTCTTCTACGGCACGCCGCAGATCGACTGGCTGGCGCAGTGGATCGAGCGCACCGCCTCGGCCGGCGCGGCCTACCGCCCGCGCCGGCCCGGGCTGCTGCGCGACCTGGCCGAAGGCCTGCTGCTGACGATCGCCTTCCAGCTCTGACGGTGCACGGAGCGAAGACGGCCCGTCGAGCGGCCGCCTCCTGCCCCGGGTCGGCCCGGCGGCACAAGAGAGCGGCGGCCGGCTACGGCGGACCGCCTCGAAATTCAGCTTGGCAGGAAGTGGCAGGGCCGGCCATGATGGCGGGCACCTCGCCTGCAGCCGCGTGCCGACCCGCCCGAGCGACCGCCGGCGCAGGATTCAGGACAGCAGCAGGGACAGGCCCTGCGACAGGCTGACCACCAGGCCGCCGGTGCTGATGGCCAGACCGAGGATGCGACGGGGATGCAGGATCATCTTCATGGTCCGGCGATGTTAGAAAGCCCAGACGTCCGCGTGAAGTTGATTGTCTTCATCGCGGCGATAGACCCCGCCCCGACAGGAGACACGCCATGACCGCCCGCTACCCCCTCGCCGAACTCAAGGACCTGCCGGAGGACATCCGCGCCAGGGTGCTCGAAGTGCAGGAGAAGGCCGGCTTCGTGCCCAACGTGTTCCTCGGCCTGGCCCGGCGCCCGGCCGAATGGCGCGCCTTCTTCGCCTACCACGACGCGCTGATGGAACCGGAGACCGCCGGCCGCGCCAGCCGCCTCACCAAGGGTGACCGCGAGATGATCGTCACCGCCACCAGCGCGGCCAACCAGTGCCTGTACTGCGTGGTGGCGCACGGCGCGCTGCTGCGCATCTACGAGAAGCAGCCGCTGGTGGCCGACCAGGTGGCGGTGAACTGGCGCAAGGCCGACATCACGCCGCGCCAGCGCGCGATGCTGGCCTTCGCGATGAAGGTCCGCGAGCGCTCGCACGACATCGAGGAGGCGGACTTCGCCGCCCTGCACGCGCACGGCTTCGACGACGAGGACATCTGGGACATCGCCGCCATCACCGCCTTCTTCGGGCTGTCCAACCGCATCGCCAGCTTCAGCGGCCTGCTGCCCAACCCGCAGTTCTATCTGATGGGCCGGGTGCCGCGCGAGAAGAAATAAAGGGAAAAAGGCGGCGCGCCCTGCGCTGCGCCCGACGCGCAGCAGCGGCCGGAGCGCCGGCCGCCTCCGCCCGGCCGACCTGTTGTTTTTTCCCATCACTTCGGGGCGACATCCTTCTTTTCTCCAAGATTTAGTAAAAAATGGAATGATTCTCGCTACTTGACGAGGGATGGATCTGGAGGCCGGGCCGTGCCCGGTACGGCCTGTCCAGGGGCAGCCGCCATAGCCTGTCCGGCCCCGCGTCGAGGCTCTGCCGCGCAAACGGCAAAGACCCGCGGGAAGCCGGACACCGGCCAGGTTCAGAGGGGACCATGCCGGCGCGGCGGCGGCACCGAATCCAACAACCACTCGCAACCAGGAGAACCATCCATGTCCCGAACCCCGCGCGGCGCAGCCGTACGCCCTTTCGCGCCCGTCCACCTCACCCCGCATCCGGTCTCCCTGGCCGCCCAGCTGGCCTGCGGCGTGTTCATGGCCGGCGGCCTGCTGCTGTCC
>JASGDG010000302.1:0-3803 GCA_047607325.1 Xenophilus sp.
GTCGATGCGGTCGGCCCGCAGCGCGCCGCTTTCGGGCGCGCGGCCGCGCGCGGCCGCGCGGTGGAACCACAGGTTGCCGCCGGGCCAGCGCACGCCGTCGCCGGCGGTGAACTGCAGGTCGCGGGTGGAGAACTCGAACAGCGCGCTCGTGCTGCGCGCCATCAGGCGCCCGGTGAGCTGGCGCAGCACCAGCGGCTCCAGCCCCTCGCCCAGCACCGCGTCCACGCGGTCCAGCGCGAGGTCGGCCGCGCCGCCGGCGGGCTGGCCGTCCCGCACGTCGACCCAGGCGCGCAGCGCGCCGCTGCCCTCGCGGATGCGCGCGTCGAGCGCGACGTACTGGCCCAGCCGGGTGACGTCGATGCGCGGCAGCTCGGCGTAGGCCTCGCCGTTCCAGTGCCGCCAGTCGCCGCTGCGCAGCGACAGCAGCGGCTGGCGGAACGCGCCCATCAGGGTGAAGCGCTCGCCCCAGCCGGCCGGCGGCGTGGCGTCCAGCCGCAGGCGGTGGCTGCGCGCGCCGTTGCGGGCGACGAAGCGCACGTCCGTCAGCAGCAGCGGCGGCGCGGCGCGCTGCTCGTCGCTCCAGCGCACGGTGCCCCCCTCGACCACCAGCTCGCGCTGCGAGAAGAACCAGTCGGCCGCGCGGCTGCCGCCGCCGGTGTCGGCGGACAGGTCCAGGCCGGCCACGTGCAGCCGCCCCTGCGCGTCGCGCCGCACCTGCGCCTCGGGGCGCTCGACGTAGAGCTGCTCGAAGCTCAGGCGCCACAGCGAGCGCGGCGACACGCCCACCACCACGCGCGCCAGCCGCAGCGCGTCCTGCTGCTGCGCGTCCTGCAGGCGCACGTCGCGCAGTTCGAGGGTGGGGAAGAGGCCATCGGAGCGCGCCTCGATGGCGCCGATCCGCACCGGCATGCCGACGACGCGCGTGGCCTGGGCCTCCAGCGCGCCGCGCCACTGGCCGATTCGCGGCACAATCCAGCCGTGCAGGATGACCACGCACAGCACCAGAAGAAGCCATGCCGCGATCAACAGCCACAGCAGCCCGCGCGCCATCCGGGCCGTCGTCCTGAGCAGTCGTGAAGGGGAAGGCGTCGTGACGTTCATCAAGGCTCGTGCTGGGTCGGAAATTATGACCGGCGCCCCGCCCGCCGGTTCCTGAGTCCTTTCCTGCCGTGCCGCCCGCTTCCGCCCATTCCCGATTCGTGCAGCGCCTGCGCCGCCGCTACGCGGCCGAGCTGCCGCTGCTGCCGCCCGGCGCACCGCTGCGCGCCCACATGCAGGCCGCCTACGACGCCCTGCGCGGGCGCGGCGACGCGGCGGGCGACGCGCTGCGCATCGTGCGCCAGCTCGTGATGGAACGCCTGGTCGTGCTGGACTGCGACCAGGGCTGCACGCTGGCCGACGTGACGCACGCCGTGACGCAGCTGGCCGAATTCGCGCTCGACACCGCCATGGCCGAGGCCTTCGCCGAACTCGACGCCCTGCACGGCGCCCCGCGCGCGCCCGGCTCCGCCGCCGGCCGCGCGCAGCTGTGGGTGGTCGGCATGGGCAAGCTGGGCGCGCGCGAACTCAACGTCTCCAGCGACATCGACCTCATCTACCTGTACGACCACGACGGCGAGACCGCCGGCGCGCCCGACGGGCGCGGACGCCTCTCCAACCAGGAATACTTCGCCCGCGCGGTCAAGCGCATCTACGCACTGGTCGGCGACACCACCGAGCACGGCTTCGTCTTCCGCGTCGACCTGGCGCTGCGGCCCAACGGCAACTCGGGCCCCAGCGTGGTCTCGCTCGACGCGCTGGAGGAATACCTGCAGGTGCAGGGCCGCGAGTGGGAGCGCTTCGCCTGGCTCAAGAGCCGGGTGGTGGCGCCCGCCGCCTGCGTGGCCGATGGCTCGGCCCAGGCGCTGCGCGGCGTGGTGCTGCCCTTCGTGTTCCGCAAGTACCTGGACTATGCGGTGTTCGACGCGCTGCGCGACCTGCACCGCCAGATCCGCGAGCAGGCGGCACGCCGCAGCGCCGGCCGGCCCGAGCGCGCCAACGACGTCAAGCTCTCGCGCGGCGGCATCCGCGAGATCGAATTCACCGTGCAGCTGCTGCAGGTGGTGCGCGGCGGCCAGTTCCCCGAGCTGCGCACCCGCTCCACGCTCGACGCCCTGCCGCGCCTGGCGCGCGCCGGGCTGATGCCGCAGCCGGCCGCCGACGCGCTGGCGGCCGCCTACGTCTTCCTGCGCCAAGTGGAACACCGCATCCAGTACCTGGACGATCAGCAGACCCACATGCTGCCGGTGGCCGACGACGACCTGGCCTGGATCGCCGCCACCCTGGGCTTCGCCGACACCCGCGCCTTCCTCACCGAGCTGGACACCCACCGCGAGTGCGTGGCGCAGGAGTTCGACCGCCTGCTGGGCGGCGACCAGCCGTGCAACGGGAACTGCAAGGGCAAGGCCAGAAACGGGGCCCGCCCCCCCGCGCCCACCGACCTGGCCGGCCTGCTGGCCGGGCTGCCGCCGCCCTTCGCCGAGCGCATCCAGGGCTGGTGCGGCAACCCGCGCGTGCAGGCCCTGCGCGACGACGCGCGCGCCCGCCTCCATCAACTGGTGCGCCGCACCGGCCAGTGGCTGCGCGAGCCCGACGGCGAGCGCCAGGGCCAGACGCCCAGCCACATCGACGCCGCACTGCGCTGGGCCGACTGGATCGAGCCGCTGCTGCGACGCGAGAGCTACCTGGCGCTGCTGGTCGAGCGCCCCGGCGTGCACGAGCGCCTGCTGCGCCTGCTCGGCGCCGCGAAGTGGCCGGCGCGCTACCTGATGCGGCACCCCGGCGTGATCGACGAACTGGCCGGCGCCGAACTGCTGGCCGGCCGCTTCGTCGCGCAGGACTTCGAAGCCGAGCTGGAGGCGCGCCGCGCCTCGCTGCGCAGCACCGGCGAGGCCGACGAGGAGGCGCTGCTCAACCTGCTGCGCCGCGCCCACCATGCCGAGATCTTCCGCACCCTGGCGCGCGACGTGGACGGGCGGCTCACGGTCGAGCAGGTGGCCGACGACCTGAGCGCGCTGGCCGACACGGTGCTGCGCGTCACCGCGCGCTGGTGCTGGGCCCACCTGCGCAACCGTCACCGCGAGGCGCCGCGCATGGCCATCATCGGCTACGGCAAGCTCGGCGGCAAGGAGCTGGGCTACGGCAGCGACCTGGACATTGTCTTCGTGCACGACGACGACGACGAGCGCGCCGGCGACGTGTACGCCGCCTTCGTGCGCAAGCTCATCAACTGGCTGACGGTGAAGACGGCCGAGGGCGACCTGTACGAGATCGACACCGCGCTGCGCCCCAACGGCAACTCGGGCCTGCTGAGCACCACCTTCGAGGCCTACGAGAAATACCAGCTCGGCCGCGGCAGCAACACCGCCTGGACCTGGGAACACCAGGCCATGACGCGCGCCCGCTTCGTGCTGGGCGACGCCTCCCTCGGCCAGCGCTTCGACGGCGTGCGCGAAGCCGTCGTCACCGCCCCGCGCGACGTGGACGCGCTGCGTTCGGAAATCGTGGCGATGCGCGAGAAGGTGCGCGCCGCCCGCCCCGTCAAGCCCGGCCGCTTCGACGTCAAGCACAGCCCCGGGGGCATGGTGGACGCCGAGTTCGCGGTGCAGTTCCTGGTGCTGTCGTCGGCGCGCACGCACCGCGAGCTGATCCCCAACGTCGGCAACATCGCGCTGCTGCTGCGCGCCGAGGAAGCCGGCCTGCTGCCGCCGGGCGTGGGCCGCGACGCGGCCGCCGCCTACCGCGAGCTGCGCCGCGTGCAGCAC
>JASGDG010000303.1:0-6828 GCA_047607325.1 Xenophilus sp.
CGCGGCGGCTCCCGCCGCCCCGGTGGCGGAAGCCGCGCCGGCCCCCGCGGCTGCGCAGGCGGCGCCCGGATCGCAGCGCACGCCCCTGCCGCGCGTGACGCCCTTCGAACTGCCCACGGCGAGCCTGGAAGGCGTGGCGCAGGGTGCCGGCCTGATCTGGGTGAACTCGGACGCGCAGCGCGTGGCGCAGGTGCGCGCGGCGATCGAGGCCGAGCCCCGCCCCGTGCACGTGCCGCGGGAGCGCCCGCCGCTGCCGGTGCAGGACGATGGCCCGCTGGTGCTGGTCGAGACCCGCAAGGATCTGGCCGGCGTGATCCTGCCCTACGAGTCGGAAGCGGCGCCGCGGCGCTGAACGCGCAGGCGGGCCGCGCCCGCGCCGGTCCGGCCGGGGCCGCTCACTGCTCCTCGGGCAGGATGCTCTCGTAGTTGTAGTTGGTGTAGCGGTAGCGGCCGTACTTGTAGTGGCCGAGGCCGCCCTTCCTGACTTCCACCGCGTTGAGCAGCACGCCGGTCGCGGACTTGCCGCTCAGCGCGAGCCGGCGCGTGCTCTCGCGCAGCTCGCCCATGGTGGACACCCCGGCGCGGGCGACGATGAGCACCGTGCCGGAATGCGAGGCGATGGTCGCGGCGTCCGAGGCGACGAGCACCGGCGGGCTGTCGATGATGACCAGGTCGTACAGGTCCGACAGACGCTCCAGCACCTCCTTGAAGGCGGAGGACGTCAGCAGTTCCGCCGGGTTGGGCGGCAGCTGTCCGGTGGCGAGGAAGTCCAGCTGGTCCACCACATGCCGGTGCACCGTCTGCTGGATGGTCAGGCTGCCGGCGATGAGTTCCGACAGGCCGCCGTGGCGCTGCAGGCCGAAGTACTGGTGCACGTGGCCGCGCCGCAGGTCGGCGTCGATCAGCAGCGTGCGCTTGCCCGCCATCGCCATGAGGGCGGCGAAGTTGGCCGCCACGAAGCTCTGTCCCGCGCCCGGCGCCGGGCTGCTCATCAGGACGCGGTTGTTGGACGCGCCCAGCATCGCGAACTGCATGGCCGTGCGCAGGTTGCGCAGGCTCTCGACCGCCGGATCCTCGGGCGTCTCCAGCGCCACCAGCCGCGCCCCGGTGGGGCCCGTCAGGCGCCGGGCCGCCACGCCGGCCTGCAGCGCGCTCTGGGGAATGGTGGAGAACACCGGCAGGCCGATGTCGTCCTCCAGCCGGTCCGGATCCTTGATGCGCTGCTCCGTCAGCCCGTTGCGCACGAAGGCGGCGATGACGCCCAGCAGCAGGCCGGTGAACAGCGCCAGCGCCAGAATGAGCGGCTTCCGGGGCTTGATGGGCCAGCTCGGCACCGGCGCCGAGTCGAGCAGGCGCGCGTTGCCGACCTTGCCCTCCTTGACCAGGCGCAGCTGCAACGCCTGGCTGAGCAGCGACTGGTACAGGGCCGTGCTGACCTTCACGTCGCGCTCCATGCGCACGGCGTCCTGCTGGATGCCGGGCAGCGTCTTGATGCGGCTCTGGATGCCGCCGATGTCGGCCTGCAGGGCGGCGATCTGCGCATCCAGCATCTGCATCTGCGGGTGCTGGCTGGTGAACTTCGACTCCAGCTCGCGGCGCTTCTGCTGGGCTTCGAGCAGCTTGGTCTGGCGGTCGACCGCGGTCTCCAGGATCAGCTTGGCCTCCTCCTCGAAGGCCACGGTGCCGCGCTGGTTGCGGTAGCGCTTGTACAGCTCCTCCGACGCCTCCAGCTGCTTCTTGAAGACAGGCAGCTGGGAATCCAGGAAGGTCAGCGTCTTCTGCGCCTCCTCGGCCTTGCGTTCGACGTTCTGCCGCACGTACTGGGCGGCGATGGCGTTGAGCACCTGCGCGATCCGCTCCGGATCGGAGCCCTGCAGCGCGACATCGATGACGCCCGACTGCTTGCCGCGCTCCGACAGGCTCAGTCTGCGCTGCAGCGCATTGATGGCGTCGAGCCGGCGGCTGCGCACCAGCCTGAACTCGGCACCGGGCAGCCCGGCCAGCGAGCTCACGTCCAGTTCCAGCCGGCCGCCGCCGGTATCGGCCACCAGCGGCTCGCCGACCCGGCCGCTCAGTTCGGTATCGAGCTCCCCGGCGCGCAGGGTGTAGCTGCCCTTGTCGCCGGCGACCAGCACGAAGGGCACGCCCTCCAGCGAGGGCGGCACGTCGAAGCGCGCGACGGTGATCGACTCTTTGCCCGACACACGGCCGCCCAGGCCGAAGATGCCCGGCTTGGACAGGCCCGTCGCGCGCTCGGCCAGCCAGCCGCCGATGACGGGGATGTAACGGGGCTGCGCGACCAGGTCCAGCTGCGTCGCCTCCACCGCCCTGCCCAGGATGGCGCGGGACCGGATGATCTCGACCTCGGCGCTGGTGGGCGTCTTCACGTCGAACAGCGCCGCGGCCTCTCCCAGGAAGCTCTTGGTGGCCGAGTTGCCTTCCGAGTCCTCGATCTGCACCAGGATGTTGGTTTCGTAGGTCTTCTGCGAGAAGGCCACGACGCCGGCGCCCGCCAGCAGGCAGGCCAGCACGATGCCGCAGATCAGGCCGCGGTGGGACACGAGCACATCCAGCATCTGCCCCAGGCGCAAGGGCTCGTCGGATGCGCCCTCGACCGGCTGCAGGGTGACGGGAACGACCGTCGAGGGGATATTGAAGGTGGAACTCATCGCCACGGCTCCTGCTTACTTGTAGGTGTCACGGACCAGATAGGCGCCCTGCGCGCTCGGCAGGATCAGGTTGATGATCCGGCTCCACCGCACCAGCCCGACCGGGTCCACGTAGACCAGATCCTTGGGCGCCAGGTCGAAGCCGTCGGCCAGCGCCAGCGAAGACGGGGTGCGCGCGTCGAGGTGGAAGATCTTCTGCCCGCCCGCCGGCTCGTTGCGGACCACGTAGATCTGGCGCGGGTTGGCCGTGCCCAGGTCCACGCCGCCCACTTCGCCCAGGGCATCGCCGAGGCTCAGGCGTCCGTTGCGCATCAGCACGGCCGAGGGCTTCACCACCTCGCCGGCGACGATGACCTTGCGCTCCTCGCGGCTGCGCACGAAGACGATGTCGCCGCTTTGCAGCGGGATGCGGGTCGGGTCGAGGCCCGCCTCGGCCATGCCGACCATGTCCACCATGGTGCTCGCGCCGCCCCGGGTCAGCATCACCGCCGACCGGTCGCCGGTGGACAGGATGCCGCCGGCGCGGCTGATCACCTCGGGCAGCGTCATGGGGATGTCGGTGAACACCTGCAGCCCCGGCGTGCGCACCTCGCCTTCGACGAAGACGCGCCTGCTGCGGAAGGCCTGGATGCGCACACTGACCTCCGGGTTCTTGTACACGCGCGCCAGGTCATGCTTGAGGCGGTTCTCCACCTCCTGGGCCGTCATGCCCTCGGCCTTGAACAGGCCGACGTAGGGAAAGCTCATCTGCCCGGTGTCCGACACCACGAAGCCCGGCGCGGGCGCGACGCTGGCCGGATCGGCCACCGTCGTCGGCGGGATGAAGCTGGAGGTCAGCTCGGGGTGGTCGTACACCGTGATGCCCAGCACATCCCCCGGGCCGATGCGGTAGGGCTCCGGCTTGCCGAGCAGCCGCCGCACGTCGTCGCCCGGCGCCCTCGGGTGGCTGGCCCGCTGCGCCAGGATCAGTTCGGGCGTGATCGGCGTGATCGCCCCTTCCACCGGCTTCTCGCTGTCCGCCGCCGGCGGCGCCAGGGACGCCGGCACGTCGTTGAAGCCCGGTGCCGCCGCGCAGCCCTGCAGGACGAGGAGGACGACCAGCAGCCCGCCCCGCCAGCCGAACAATGCGTTGGTTTTCACTTTTGGCCTTTGCGCAGAGTATTTAATACTTTCGAAAACATACTGCACTGTACCGCACGAAACCGGCGGCCGCAAATTTTTAAGTAAATAGAACTAATAAAAGAGGGGAACCGGGCGGCGACGGAGGAGCGGCGCGGCAGAGCGCGAGGGCGCGGGCCTGGGCCGAGGCCCGCCGGCGTCGTGTGGAAAGGCGCGCCCGGGGAGGCTCAGCGGCGGCCGAGGGCGGCCCGCTTCCAGGCTTCGGCGGCCCGGGCCGGATCGCCCTGCATGTCGGCCAGTTCGGCCAGGGCCGACCAGGCGCGCCGGCAGAGCTCGGCGTCCTGCAGGTCCGGGCCGGCCTGCGACAGCAGCTGCTGCGCCTTGCCCCAGAGCTGGCGGCGCATGCAGGCCATGCCGGCCAGGTACTGGAGGGTGGCGTCGCGCGGGTCGGCGCGCTGGGCCGACTCGATGCGCGCCAGCCAGTCGGCATCGACCGCATCGAGGCTGGCCTCCAGCGCGCGCACCAGCTTCACCCGCAGGCCGTCCGCCAGGCCGCGCGGCTGCCCGATGGCCCGCTCCCACACCGGCAGCAGCCAGGCCCGCGCCGTGGCCGGGTCGCCGCGCAGGCCGACCATGCGCTGCGCCGCCTGGATGGCCACCTCCGGGATCTCGCGCTCGGCGGGCTCCAGTGCCTCCCAGGCGCGGCCCAGCTGCTCCGTGTCGTGCGACTGGGCGATCAGGTCGGCCGCCAGGCCGCGCACGATGCTGGCCGCGGCGGCCGCGGAGAAAGCGCGGTGCTTGGCCAGCAGCCGCGCGGTCTCCAGCGCCTCCTGCGGCCGGCCGGCCTGGCGCGCGGCTTTCAGCCGCAGGCGCAGGGCCAGGGTGCGCCGCTGGGCGCCCTGCGGCAGTTCGGCCAGCCGGTCCAGCGCGGCCACCGGATCGCGGTCCTCCAGCGCCCAGCGCGCGGCGCGCAGCTGCACGCCTTCCCGGGTCTCGGGGGCCAGCCCGGCCGCAGCGCCCCCCCCATCGCCGGCATGCAGGGCCTGCTGCAGATGCGCGTCGCGCGCCGCCTGGTCCTGCAGCGACTGCGCGGACTCGGCTGCCAGCAGGTGGGCCAGGGTGCGCACCTGCGGCGCCTGGGGCAGCGCGGCGTCCAGCGCGGCCAGCATGCGCTCCTGCGCCAGCGCCGCCTGCGCCGCCCGCCGCGCGCGGCTGAAGCGGCCGGCCAGGAGCTGCACCATCGCGTCCAGCAGCGCCGCGTGCAGCACCCGCTCCTTCTGCTGCAGGCGCCACTGCCGGGCCTGCACCGGCAGCGAGAACAGCGCGGCGAGCGCCCGCAGCGCCAGATGGACCACCGCGAACAGCACCACCAGCGCCAGCAGCACCAGATTGAGCGACAGGTCGATGCGCGCGGGCGGCCAGAACAACGTGACCGTGCCCTGGTTGTTGCCCGCGAACAGGGCCACCGCGGCGGCGATGCCGAACAGGGCCAGCAGCCAGAGCGCGGCACGCATCAGGCGCACGCTTTCATCGCGGCGCCGCTCCGAAGGCCGCGCGGGGACCGGCGTTGCCAGGCCGCAGGACGCGGAGGCTGGGGATGGGCCATGTTCACCGTCCGGCCGCCGCGGTGGCGAGGGCGGCCAGGGTCTCGTCGATCTGCGGCGCCGCGGAGGCCCTGACCAGCGACTGCACCTGCTGCAGCAGAGTGGCCGCCGCCTGCACCTTGCGCGAGGTGGGGTCGAAGTAGCGGTTGATGAGCGCCTGCACGCCGGCGAGTTCGCCGCGCGCGTTGACCGCCTGGCGCGACAGCAGCGCCAGCCGCGCGCTGAGCAGGCGGAGCTTGAGGTTCTCGCGCAGGAAGAAGGTCTGGTCGGGCGACAGCAGCGCCGCCTCCGGCCGGTCGATGCGCGAGACGCGCACCAGCGAGCGCAGCTCGTTGCCCACCGTCAGCAGGAAGCGCTGCCACCACGCCGCGCCGGTTGGGATGGCCTCGTGGGCCCAGGCGTCCGGCGCGGCCGCGCCCCGCACGGCCAGCTGGTTGAGGGTGGGCAGGTCGTCCACGCCGCGCAGCAGCTCGTCGAGCCGGGCCAGGGACTCGCCGCCGTCGCCGCTGGCGGTCGCGCGGATGCGGTCGGCGTCGTGCTGCAGGGCGCGCTGCAGCGACGCCAGCCGGGGCTGCGCCGCGCGGGCGACGCGCTGCTCGCCGCCCTTGAGCGCCGCCAGCAGGGGCTGGACGTTGCCGGTGACCTGGGACTGCTCCAGCGCCAGGCGCACGGCGGACTCGATGTCCACCACCAGGTTCTCGTCGCGCGAGCGCGAGAGGCTTTGCATCAGCTCGTCGAGCTGGCCGCGCTGCAGCGCGAGTTCGGCCACGCGGGTGTCCATCAGCGCCAGGCGGGCCGCCGTGTCGCGCACCGTCTCCTGCGCCTGGCGCGCCAAGGCGTGGGCCTCGGTGGCCCGGACGGTGGCGTCGGCGCTCTGGCGGGCCAACTGCTCCTGCATGCCCGACACCTTCTGCCAGAGCAGGAGCACCAGCAGCAGCGCCACGCCGGCCAGCAGCGCCAGCGCGCCGAAGGCCAGGCGCACGCCCTGCGTGACCGCCGGTGAGGCCGGCACGACCGGCGGGGCCGCCGCCGCGCCTGAAAGAGAGTCGTCGGACACGGAGTCAGCGGCCGTCATTGGAAGAATTCTATCGAGGCGGCCATCTGGGACAGGCGCGGCGACACCGTCTCCACCCGTCCGAAACCCGCGCGCCGCGCCGCCCCGGCGATGCGTTCGTGGGTCGCCAGGGCGCGCGCCGCGCGCCAGTCCTGCCCGGGCAGCGCGGCCTGGAGGTTCGCCACGGCCTCGGAGCTGCTGAAGAGCCACCACGCGCCGTCGCGCAGTGCCGCCTGCGCCAGCCGGCGTGCGGCCTCGCCGAGGTGCGGCGCCAGCCGCCGGTAGACGGCGGCGGTCTGCACGGCCGCGCCCGCCGCTTCCAGCCGGCGCGCCAGCCAGTCGCGCCCCGCCGCCCGGCCCTGCGCATCGGCCCCGCGCACCA
>JASGDG010000304.1:0-5901 GCA_047607325.1 Xenophilus sp.
GCCCCGCCTGGCACTGCGCCCGAGGCCGCGCCGGCGCAGCCCGCGGCGCCGCGGTAGCGCCCGGCACCGGCCCCTACGCCGCTTCCTGCGAGGTGTCGAAGCGCACCGTCACCCGCGTGCCCGGCGGCTGCAGGCCCGGGCGCGCATCCTCCAGCGTGAGGGTGGCGCGGTGCTGGCCGGCGATCTCGCGCACGATCGGCAGGCCCAGGCCGGAGCCGTCGGCCTCGCTGCCCAGCACGCGGTAGAAGGGCTCGAACACCAGGCCGCGCTCGGCCTCGGGGATGCCGGGGCCGCTGTCCTCCACCTGCAGCAGCAGCACGCGACCGAAGGGGTCGGCCAGCACGCGGGCGGTGATCACGCCCTGCCGCTGCGGCGACGAGGGCGTGTAGTTCATGGCGTTGTCCAGCAGGTTGCGGACCAGCTCGCGCAGCAGCGTGGCGTTGCCGTGCACCTCCACGCCGCGCGTGCCGGGCTGGGCGCCGTCGTAGCCCAGGTCCAGCGCGCGCTCCATGGCGCGCGGCACCGCCTCGCGCACCACCTCCATCGTCAGCCGCGCCATGTCGCAGGGCTGGCGCGCCAGCGTGCCGGTGCCGCCCTCGGCGCGCGCCAGCGCCAGCAGCTGGTTGACGGTGTGGGTGGCGCGGATGCTGGCGCGGCCGATCTGCTTGAGCGACTGCTTGAGCTGCCGCGCGTCGGCCGCGTCGCGCAGCGCCAGGTCGGCCTGCATGCGCAGCCCGGCCAGCGGTGTCTTGAGCTGGTGCGCCGCGTCGGCCAGGAAGCGCTTCTGCGTGCGGATCGAATCGGCCAGCTTGCCCAGCAGCACGTTCAGCGCCGACACCAGCGGCGCCACCTCCAGCGGCACGGTGCTCTCGTCGATGGGGCTCAGGTCGTCGGGCCGGCGCTCGCGGATGCGCTCCTCCACCACCGACAGCGGCTTGATGCCGCGCGCCAGCGCGATCCACAGCAGCATCACCGCCAGCGGCAGCAGCGCGAACTGCGGCAGCAGCACGCCGGTGGTGATCTCGTCGGCGTGCGCGGTCTGCCGGCGGCGCGTTTCGGCCAGCTGCACCACCAGCGCACGGCCGCGCCCCGGCGCCGGCCCGGTGCTGTCGTCGGGGCCCGGCGGCTCGGTGGCGGGCAGGGGCTCGGGCACGTTGCCCTCGCCCAGCACGATGCGCGGCGGGGCGGCGGCGGGGCGCTGGCCGGCGCGGCCCACCGACACGCGCAGCTGGGCGATGCGCACCTCCTGGCCGCCCAGCAGGCCGTTGGTGATGTAGACCGTGCCGGGCGCCGAGGCGTCGGGCAGCGGCGGCGGCAGGTCGGCGTCGCCGGCCACGTGGTCGCCGGCCTCGTCGATGATCTGGAACCAGGCCTGATCGCTCTCGTCGCCGCGCAGCAGCGCCATCAGCGCCGCCGGCGGCGCGAAGGGCCGGCCCTGCTGCTGCGCAGCCACCGCCTCCTGCGCCAGCACCCGCACGCCATGGGCCAGCGCCCGGTCGTAGGGGGCGCTGGCGATGCCGCGCGCCACCAGCCAGATCACGCCGATCGACAGCAGCACGATCAGCAGCGCGGGCGCCAGCAGCGAGTCCAGCAGTTCGCCGAACAGCGAGTTCTGGGCGCGCTGGAAGAGCTTCAAGGCGAGGCAGGAATCTTTTCGAGGCAGTAGCCCAGGCCGCGCACGGTGGCGATGCGGATCGGGCCCTTCTCGATCTTCTTGCGCAGGCGGTGGACGTAGACTTCGATGGCGTTCAGGCTCACCTCCTCGCCCCACTCGCACAGGCGCTCGACCAGCTGGTCCTTGCTCACCAGGCGGCCGGCGCGCTGCAGCAGCACCTCGAGCAGGCCCAGCTCGCGCGCCGACAGCTCCACCATGCGCCCGTCGATGCTGGCCACGCGGCCGGCCTGGTCGTACACCAGCGGGCCGTGCCGGATGATGCTGCTGGTGGCGCCCATGCCGCGCCGGGTGAGGGCGCGCACCCGCGCCTCCAGCTCCTGCAGCGAGAAAGGCTTGGCCATGTAGTCGTCGGCGCCCACGTCCAGGCCCTGCACGCGCTCCTCCACGCTGTCGGCGGCGGTGAGGATCAGTACCGGCAGCGCCGAGCCGCGCCCGCGCAGGCGCCTGAGCACCTCCAGCCCGTGCAGCCTGGGCAGGCCCAGGTCGAGGATCAAGAGGTCGAACTCGTCGGTGGCCAGCAGGGCGGCGTCGGCCTCGGTGCCGCTGGCCACGTGGTCCACCGCGGCGCCGGAGCTGCGCAGGGTGCGCAGCAGGCCGTCGGCCAGAACGTGGTCGTCTTCGGCGATGAGGATGCGCACGCTCTTGTCTCCTCGGGGCGCGGCGATGGTGCGCCCCGGCCGATTCTAGGAGTCCGGCGGGCTGGGGCTGGGCCCTGCATCCACCCCGCGGCCCGGATCGATCAGGGGCGGCAGCTCGCTGGCCAGCATGTCGATCACCCGCCGCAGGCGCAAGGGCACGACCGGCACCCGCGGCCACAGCAGGTGCAGCGGGTAGCAGAAGGGCTGCGGCTCGTCGAACACGCGCACCAGCGTGCCGGCGGCCACCGAGGGCGCGGCCAGCCAGGTCGGCAGGCGCGCCAGGCCCAGGCCATCGGCGGCGGCCAGGGCCGTCAGCTCCAGGCTGTTGCAGGCAAAGCGCGCCGGCGCGTCGAAGACGATCGAGCGGTCGGCTCCGTCGTGAAAGCGCCAGGGCTGCACCCAGCCGCCGTGGGCGTAGTTCAGGAAGCAGTGCCGCGCGTGCGTGTCGATCAGCTCCTGCGCGTTCGCCGGGCGCGGGTGCGTGGCCAGGTAGGCCGGGGCGGCGTACACGCCCACGCTCTGGTAGCCGATGCGGCGCACCGCCAGCGTGCTGCTGTCCTCCAGCGGGCCGCTGCGCAGGGCCAGATCCAGCCCTTCCTCGATCAGGTTGAGCCGGCTGTCGCTGAGGTGCAGGCGCAGTTCCAGCCCCCGGTGCCGGCGGCCCAGCGCCAGCAGCAGCGGCGCCGCGCAGCGCCGGCCCAGCAGCTCGGGCAGGGTGATGCGCACGCGGCCGGCCGCCTCCTGGCGGCCTTCGCGCAGGGCGCTGTCGGCGGCTTCCAGCTCGTCGAGCGCGCGGCGGGCGTGGGCGTAATACTGCCGGCCCTCGTCCGTGAGGCTCTGGTGGCGCGTGGTGCGGTGGAACAGGCGCTGGCCCAGCCGCGCCTCCAGCCGTGCGATGCCCTTGCCCACCGCCGAGCGGGTCAGGTGCAGCCGCGTGGCGGCGCGGGCGAAGCTGCCGGCCTCGACGGCGGCGACGAAGACCTCGATGCCTTGCAGGTGGTCGCTCATGATGGGTGAATTCTTGTCCGTTGACTTCGGAAAATTGTCCATCGCCGGTTCTTTGCAAGCGCCAATAGCATGGGATGCATCTACGGCCGCCCAGGAGCATCCCATGACCGACGACACCGCATTGCAGCGCTGGACACTGCTCGCCTTCGGGCTGGCGCACCTGCGTCGGGAAAGCGCCCCCATCCCGCAGCCCGGACCCGGCGAAGTGCTGGTGCGGGTGGAGGCGGCTTCGCTCAATTTCCGCGACCTGCTGATCGCCGAGGACCGCTACGGCCGCCCCGTCACGCTGCCGCTGGTGCCGGCCTCCGACCTGGCCGGCCGCGTGCAGGCGGCGGGTGCCGGCGTCACGCGCTGGCGCGGCGGCGAGCGCGTGATCAGCACCTTCATCGCCGGCTGGCACGACGGCGCGGTGCCGCCGGCCAGCAGCCTGGCCCTGGGCATGCCGGGGCCGGGCGCGCTGGCCACCCACGTGCTGCTGCGCGAAGACTGGCTGGTGGACGCGCCCGCCACGCTGGACGCCGCCGGCGCCAGCACCCTGCCCTGCGCCGGCCTGACGGCCTGGACGGCGCTGGTCGAGCATGGCCCGGTGAAGGCCGGGCAGACCGTGCTGGTGCACGGCACCGGCGGCGTCGCGCTGTTCGGCGTGCAACTCGCCAAGCTGCACGGCGCGCGGGTGATCGTCGTTTCGGGCAGCCCGGCCAAGCACGATGCGGTGCGCGCACTCGGTGCCGACCACGTGCTGGCGCGCGGCGGCGACTGGCCGGCCGAGGTGAAGCGCCTCAGCGGCGGCCGGGGCGCTGACCACGTACTGGAACTGGCCGGCGGCGACAACCTGGGCCGCTCGCTGGAGGCGCTGGCGACCGGCGGCCACGTGGCCTACATCGGCACACTGCAGGGCGACGGCTTCGCCGGCTCCGGCTACGAACTGATCCGCACGCAGGCGCTGGTGCGCGGCGTGGGCGTGGGCCACCGGCGCGGGCTGGAGGAACTGGTGCGCGCCGTCGATGCCGGCGGCCTCCAGCCCGTGGTGGCGGCCGAGTACCCGGCCGACCAGGTGCCGGCCGCCTTCGAGCACCTGGCGCGCGGCCCCTTCGGCAAGGTGGTGGTGCGCTTCGGCTGAAGCCGGCAGGCCGATGCAGGCGATCAGGCGGGCCGACCGGTGTCGCCGGCATAGGCTTCCAGGCCCAGCGCCACCACGGTGGCGATCTCCGCGCCCACGGCGGCGCGGAACTCGGCCTCGGCCTGCGCGACGGCGCGCCTGAAGGCCTCCAGCCAGGCCAGGCCGTCGGCGGTGAACCGCACCTGCCGTGCGCGCGCGTCCAGCGGATCGGGGCTGCGCGTCACCAGGCCCCAGGCCCCGCACTGGTCCACCAGCGCGCCCATGGCCTGCTTGCTCATGCCGGCGCGCTCGGCCAGCTCGGTCAGGCGCGAGCCTCCGCGTGCCAGGTGGCGCGTGATGTGGATGTGGGCGGCGCTCACCTGCGCGCGCGCCGCCAGGTTGGACAGCGCCAGCGGCACCTCGACGTCGTGCGCCATGAGCGTGAGCACGCGCTCGTCGAAGCGCCGCATCGCATGCCCCAGCAGCCGGCCCAGGTGGGTCTGGCGCCAGGCATCCTGATCGTCCGTCATGCCTCGATAGTAAAGCAGACTGACCAAAAATCGGGTTTACAGCAAAGTATCGGCCCCTACACTACTGGTCAAGCATCCAGCCTGTCATCAACCACAGCGGGTGCCGTCCGCGTTTCAACCCGTCGTTCTTCAAGGAGAAGTTCATGGATGCCGTCGTCAAGGGAGCCAAGGTGGCCGGTGGTGCAGACAGCGAGAAGGCCAAGGCCCTGCAGGCCGCGCTGGCCCAGATCGAGAAGCAGTTCGGCAAGGGCACGATCATGCGCCTGGGCGAGGGCGAGGCCATCGAGGACATCCAGACGGTGTCGACCGGCTCGCTGGGCCTGGACATCGCCCTGGGCGTGGGCGGCCTGCCGCGCGGCCGGGTGGTCGAGATCTACGGCCCGGAATCCTCGGGCAAGACCACGCTCACGCTGCAGGTGATCGCCAACATGCAGAAGCAGGGCGGCACCTGCGCCTTCGTCGATGCGGAACACGCGCTGGACACGCAGTACGCCCAGAAGCTGGGCGTGAACCTGCAGGAACTGCTGATCAGCCAGCCCGACACCGGCGAGCAGGCGCTGGAAATCACCGATTCGCTGGTGCGCTCGGGCGCGGTGGACCTGATCGTGATCGACTCGGTGGCCGCGCTCACGCCCAAGGCCGAGATCGAGGGCGAGATGGGCGACAGCCTGCCCGGCCTGCAGGCGCGGCTGATGAGCCAGGCGCTGCGCAAGCTCACGGCGACCATCAAGAAGACCAACTGCATGGTCATCTTCATCAACCAGATCCGTATGAAGATCGGTGTCATGTTCGGTTCGCCCGAAACGACCACGGGCGGCAACGCGCTCAAGTTCTACGCCTCCGTCCGCCTCGACATCCGCCGTATCGGCTCGGTCAAGGAGCGCGACGAGGTCGTCGGCAACCAGACGCGCGTCAAGGTCGTCAAGAACAAGATGGCGCCGACCTTCAAGC
>JASGDG010000305.1:0-4902 GCA_047607325.1 Xenophilus sp.
CACCCGCCAGCCCACGATGCGACGCGAGAACACGTCGATCACGAAGGCCACGTACAGCCAGCCCTGCCAGGTAGACACGTACGTGAAGTCGCTCACCCACAGCTGGTTCGGGCGCTGCGCGCTGAACTTCCGGTTGACCAGGTCCTGCGGACATGGTGCCCGCGCATCACCGATCGTGGTTCTCACCACCTTGCCGCGCACAACGCCACGCAATCCCATGCGGCGCATCAGCCGCTCGACGGTGCAGCGCGCCACGCTCACGCCTTCGCGCCGCAGTTGCTGCCAGACCTTGTCGACCCCGTAGACCCGCAAGTTGGCCCGCCACACCCGCTCGATTTGGGGCATCAGTTCGTGGTCTCGCTGGGCTCGACCGCTGAGCAAGGCCGCATCGCGCTGCCGGGCCGCGTGCCGCCGGTAGGCCGATGGGGCGATCTGCAGCAGCCTGCAGATCGGCTCGACCCCATGCTGCTGGCGGTGCCGGTCCACGAAGGCGTACATCACTTCAGCCGGCGGTCGAGCTCCGCCTGGGCGAAAAACGCGCTGGCCAGCTTCAGGATCTCGTTGGCGCGGCGCAGCTCTCGCACTTCACGTTCCAACTCCTTGACGCGCTTGGCCTCGGTGCTGGTCACGCCTTCGCGCTGACCCGTGTCACGCTCGTGCTGGCGTACCCAGTTCAGCAGCGTCTGCGCTGTGCAGCCGATCTTGCCGGCAATCGACGCGACTGCCGCCCATTGCGACGCGTGCTCTCCTTGATGCTCGAACACCATGCGCACCGCACGCTCGCGCACTTCCGGCGAAAACTTCACTGACTTCCTCATGATGGCTCCATCTTCTCAAACGAGGGAGCCTCCGCGAAAGCCGGGGCGGTTCACGCCTTTGGCAACGGCAGCCGAGCGCGCGGAGAACACCAACCGACATAGCTGCTGGCGCACACTGCGAGCTGGCCTGCATGAGCCTGCTTCCGTATGGCACCGTAGCGGGCATCAAGCGGCTGGCGCTCGCACGCCGCTACTCGCACATTGGTCTTTGGCCGGTGCTGTCCACGGCCAGCAGCGCCTCCAGAGCCGACGAAAGCTTCTTGAGCCGATGGCGAATCCGATAGAACGCCCTTTGCAGCGGCGGCAGTGCCGTGCGCAGCACGACCAGCCTGCCCAAGGCAAGCTGGTCGTCGACCGCGCACCGCGGCAGGCAGGCGATGCCGAGCCCGGCCGCCGTCGCTTGTTTGATCGCCTCGGTGTCGCCCAGCTGCGTGCAAGCGTCGAATCCGCCCAAGTGGGGCAGCAGCAGTTGGTCGAGCAACTCGCGCGTGCCCGATCCGCTCTCGCGCAGCAGCCAGCGCTGGCGCCGCAGTTCGGCGGCGCTGGCGGAATGGCCGAGCGCCGCCAGCGGATGCTCGGCCGAGGCCACGAACACCAGTTCGTCCACGCCCCAAGGCTGCACGTCCAGTTCCTCGGCATGGCACGGCCCTTCGATCAGGCCGGCGTCCACCTCCATGCGCTGGACGGCCCCGACGATCTCCTGTGTGTTGCCGATGCGTAGCGCCACGCCGATGCCGGGCTGCTCGCGCTGCAGCTGGGTGATCCTCGCCGGCAGCACATAGTTGCCAAGGGTGGTGCTGGCGCCCAGGCGGATCTGCGCAGGCAGATGCGCCGGCCCGCGGCCGCCCTCAATGACGAAGTCGCGCTCGATCTCCATCGTCACATCCAGCGCAACGCGTGCGCGCGGCAGCAAGCAGCGGCCGGTTTCGTTGAGCATCAGCCGCTTGCCGACGCGGTCGAACAGGGAGGCCCCTAGCAGCGATTCCAGTTCCGACAGCGCCGCGCTGGTGGCCGACTGGGACAGCGGGATGCTGGCCGCTGCCGCCGTGGTGCTCCCCATCTCCGCAATCGCAGCAAATATCTGCAACTGTCTGAGCGTGAGCCTCATCGGACGAGCTTATTCATAAGATGAATTGATGATAACGATATAACTTGTTTTTCGAAGAGAGTCCGGACAGTCAAGATCGCGGCTTCTCCCCACAAGAAGAAGCCTCTGTCATGTCCGTTCCCAGCGACAACGCCCGACCTTCCCTCGGCCGCACAGCACGCTCGCCCTCTCCTGCCCTGGTGCTCGGCTTGGTGCTGGCGGCGCTCATCGCGGTGGCGGCGCTGCAGATGGCGGCACTGCCCTGGTTCCAGGACAAGGGGCTGAGCGCGCTCACGCTCGCCATCGTGATCGGCATGCTGATCGGCAACACGGCCTATCCCCGACTGGAGGCCCGAGTGGGCCACGGCGTCGCCTTCGCCAAGACCACGCTGCTGCGGGCCGGCATCGTGCTGTATGGCATCCGCCTGACCTTCTCGGACGTGGCCTCGATCGGCATGCCCGGTCTGCTCATCGACGTGCTCATGCTCTCCAGCACCTGGCTGGCCGCCTATTGGCTGGGCACGCGGGTGCTGCACCTGGAGCGGGAGACCGCGCTGCTGATCGGCGCCGGCAGCTCGATCTGCGGCGCGGCCGCGGTCATGGCCGCGCAGCCGCTGGTCAGGGCGCGCGCCGAGCAGGCGATCGTCGCGGTAGCGATGGTAGTGGTGTTCGGCACGCTGGCGATGTTCCTGTGGCCGGTGGTGTACCGCCTCGGCGCCGGGCACGGGCTGCTGCCGTGGGCGGCCCGGGACTATGGCGTCTTCGTCGGCTCGACGGTGCACGAGGTGGCGCAGGTGGTGGTGGCGGGCCGAGCGCTCGGGCAGGAGGCAGCCGACGCTGCCGTCATCGTGAAGATGGTGCGAGTGATGCTCCTCGCGCCGGCGCTGCTGTTCGTGGCCTGGCTGCTGGCGCGAGGCCGGAGCGCTGCGAGTACACCGAACCAGCACGCGCCGATCGCCGTGCCTTGGTTCGCCTTCGGCTTCATCGCCGTCATCGCCTTGAATTCCATGGTCGGGCTGCCGCAACCGTGGCGGCACCTGGGCATGGCCATCGACGACCTGCTTCTGGCCATGGCGATGGCCGCGCTGGGGCTGACCACACACGTGTCGATGCTGCGGCGCGCGGGGATGCGGCCGCTGTGGCTGGCCTCGCTGCTCTTTGGCTGGCTGCTGGGTGGAGGGTTGATCGTCAACCAGGCAATCAGTCAGTGGCTCCGGTGAGGGAACGATGAACCGCGCCGTCATGCTCGACCCCTGTGGCGCAGCCATCTCCTAATCCTGCGTAAAGCGCGGAGATGCGAAGGCCTGCACGGACGGCGCGCCCTCGTTCCAACGCTCGACCTCCACCAGGCAAGACTGGGCACTGCAGCCTTGCGACAGCCGCGAAGCGCCACGGTCCTGCGTGAGCACGTTGGGATTGCCATGCCGGTCGAGCGAACTCAGCTCACCGACAGTGCTCGGATCCCACCATGCACCGGTGGCGATACGGACCACTCCGGGCAGCATGCCGTCGTCCATACGGGCGCCGGCCAAGCAGGCGCCGCGGGCGTTGAACACGCGCACCAGGTCACCGTCGCGGATGCCGCGCGCCTGCGCGTCGCGTGGATGCAGCATCACCGGCTCGCGGCCCGCCACCTTGTTGCCCTGGCTGTAGCGCGAGAAGTCCAGCTGGCTGTGCAGCTTGGTGTGCGGCTGGTCGGAGATCAGGTGCAGCGGATAGGTGCGCGCGCGCTCGCTGCCCAGCCATTCGCGCGGCGCGCGCCACACCGGGTGGCCGGGGCAGTCGTCCAGGTCGAAGCCGGCGATGCGCTGCGAATGGATCTCGATGCGCCCGCTGGGCGTGCACAGCGGATGCGCCTCGGGATTGGTCCGAAAGTCTTCCAGCATCACCACCGGCCGCGCTGGCTTCGGCAAACGGAACTCGCCGGCGCGCCAAAAGTCGTCGAAGGCGGGCAGCTCGATGCCGGCGCTGCGGGCGCGCTCGGCCGACTCTTCGTAAAGGTGGCGCAGCCAGGCCGCCGTGTCGCGCCCCTCGGTGAACGCGGCCTCAGCGCCGAGCCGGCACGCGATGGCCGAAAAGATGTCGTAGTCGTCCATCGCCTCGCCCGGCGCGGCCGCCACCACCTTCATCGCCACCATCAGCGGCTCGCGCGTGGCGAAGCCGATGTCGTCGCGCTCCAGCGTGGAGGTGGCGGGCAGCACGATGTCGGCCATCTTGGCGTGCGCGTTCCACACCTGCTCGTGCGCGACGATGGTGGCCGGCTTGCGCCAGGCGCGCGCCAGGCGGTTGAGGTCCTGGTGATGGTGGAAGGGGTTGCCGCCGGCCCAGTAAATGAGCTGGATGTCCGGGTAGCGGTACTGCTGCCCGTTGTAGTCGAAGGGCGCGCCAGGGTTCAGCAGCATGTCGGCGATGCGCGCCACCGGGATGAAGGCCTCCACCGCGTTGCGGCCCTGCGGCAGCGTCGGGCCGCCGAACTTCGTGTGCGGGCTGCCCAGGATGTTTGCCGCGCCGTAGCCCACGCCGAAGCCGCCGCCCGGCAGGCCGACCTGCCCCACCACGCAGGCCAGCGCCACGGCCGCCCAGAAAGGCTGCTCGCCGTACTCGGCGCGCTGCAGCGACCAGGCGACGTTGACCAGCGAGCGCACGGCGCACAGGTCGTACGCCAGCTGCCGCAGCGTCGCCGCCGGCACGCCGCTGATGGCCTCGGCCCAGGCGGCGTCCTTCACCACGCCGTCGTGGCGGCCGGCCAGTTCATCGGCCCACGCCTCGAAGCCGACGCAGTAGCGCTGCAGGAAGGCCAGGTCGTGCCGGCCGGCGCGCACGATCTCGCAGGCCAGCGCCATCATCACGGCGGCATCGGTGTTGGGGCGGATCGGAATCCACTCGACGGCCCCGGGCGGCGCATCGAAGTTGTCGCGCACGGGGCTGAAGTTCACCAGCCGGCAGCCCGCGGCCGCCAGCGCCGCGAGGCCGCCGCGCACGCGGTGCTCGGCCGCG
>JASGDG010000306.1:0-5893 GCA_047607325.1 Xenophilus sp.
CGAGGCCATGGCGCGCGGCGCACGCGGGCCGCAGGTCGGCGCGGCCATCCACGCGGCGCGGGTGAAGGCACTGGCGGCGGCCGGCCTGGCGCCGGATTGAACGGCGCTCACTCGCGCCGCAGGTGCCGCGTCTGGTCGTAGGTGGGCTGCGGCGCCAGCCCGGCCAGATGGCCGGTGTCGGCCCAGTCGATGATCTCCACCGCCTCGGGCCGTGCCGGATCGGCGATGCGCACGCGGTTGACGCCGGCGTTGGGGATCTCGCTGCGGCGCGGGCCGTCCAGGCCCAGGCCGCGCGCCGTGCGCCACACCATGTCCAGCACGCCGCCGTGCGTCACCACCAGCACCACCCGCCCCGCATGCTGGCCGGCGATGCCGCCCAGCGCCGCCATCACCCGCCCGTGGAACGCGCGCGTGGACTCGCCGCCGGGCAGCGCGCGGTCGGCCTGGAAGGCGAGCCAGTCCTCCCAGGCGCGCGGATGGCGCGCCTGGATCTCGTCGGCGCGCAGGCCCTCGCCGACGCCGAAGCTCTGCTCGCGCAGGCTGACGGTGGTGCGCACCGGCAAGCCCAACTGCTGCGCCGCCGGGGCGGCCGTCTGCTGCGTGCGCAGCAGGTCGCTGCAAGCGATGTGGTCGATCGCCTCCCCCGCCAGGCGCAGGCCCAGCCGGCGGGCCTGCTCGTGGCCCATGTCGTTGAGGGGAACGTCGACGTGGCCCTGGAAGCGCAGCTCGCGGTTCCAGTCGGTCTCGCCGTGGCGGATGAGAATGAGGTCGGTGGACATGCGGCGGTGCCCATTGTCCACGGGCCGGTGCCAGAATGCGCCGATGCTTCCCCGCCTCGTCCTTCTTCCCGGCCTGGCCTGCGACGCGCGCCTCTGGGAGGCGCAGTTGCCCTTCGTGCCCGCCGCGCTGCGGCCTTCCGTGTCCGACGCGCACATGCGCCACGCCTCCATTCCCGCCATGGCCGCCGCGGTGCTGGAAGAGGCCGACGGCCCGCTGGTGCTGTGCGGCGCCTCGATGGGCGGCATGGTCGCGATGGAGGCCGCGCGCCAGGCGCCCGGGCGCATCGCCGCCCTGGCGCTGCTGGGCACCAACGCCGCGCCGGAGACGCCCGCGACCTACCAGCTGCGCGCCGACGCCATCGCGCTGTTCGAGCGCGGCGACGTGCGCGAGGTGATCGAGCCCAACGTGGCCTTCGCCTTCCATCCGGCGCAGGCGGCGCAGCCCCCGCTGGTGAAACGCTACGTGGACATGATCCTGGACGCCGGCGCCGACCAGCTGATCCGCCAGAACCGCGCCCTCATGCAGCGGCCCGACGCCCGGACGCACCTGGGCCGGCTGACGTGTCCGGCGCTGGTGCTGTGCGGCGACGCCGACCGGCTCACGCCGCCGGACGCCTCGCGCGAGATCGCCGCGCTGCTGCCGCAGGCCGAGCTGCACTGGCTGCGCGACTGCGGCCACATGCTGACGATGGAGAAGCCGGCCGAGGTGAACGCGCTGCTGGCCGACTGGCTGCGGCGCGTGGCGCCGGGGCCGGCGTGAACGGCGTCAGGCCACCGGCCGCACGGCGATGCCCTCCGCATCCAGCCGCTGGCGGATGCGCCGCGCGAAGGCCAGCGCGTGGGCGCCGTCGCCGTGCAGGCACACGCTCTGCGCGTTGACCGGCACGCTGCTGCCGTCGATGGCGATGACGCGGTGCTCGCGCACCAGGCAGAGCGTCTGCGCGAGGGACTGCGCCTCGTCCTCGATCAGCGCACCGGGCCGGCCGCGCGGCACCAGGCTGCCGTCGGGCAGGTAGCCGCGGTCGGCAAAGACTTCCTCGACCGGCGTCAGGCCCGCCCGGCGGGCCGCCTCGATCATGCCGCTGCCGGCCAGGCCGAAGAACCTGAGCGAGGGATCGAACAGGCGCACCGCTTCGCACAAGGCAGCGGCCAGCCCGGGCTCCTTCACCGCCTGGTTGTAGAGCATGCCGTGCGGCTTGACATGCGCCAGCCGCCCGCCCTCGGCGCGCACGATCGCATCGAGCGCGCCGATCTGGTAGAGCATGTTGGCGACGATCTCCTCCGGCGGCAGCTGCATCGCGCTGCGGCCGAAGTTCTCGCGGTCCGGGAAGCTCGGGTGCGCGCCGACGGCCACGCCCCCCGCCAGCGCCCAGCGCACGCACTGGCGCATGGTGCTGGCGTCGCCGGCATGCCAGCCGCAGGCGATGTTGGCGGAACTGACCAGCCGCAGCAGCGCCTCGTCATTGCCGGCGCCTTCGCCGAGGTCGGCGTTCAGATCGACTTGCATGGTGGGATGGCTCCGTGGGACCAGGAGCCAGTCTACGCCGCCGCGGGCCAGCCCATCGCCGCCAGGCCCTGACGCACCGACGCGAGGTAGCGCTTCTGCGCCTGCCAGGCGGCGAGCGCCGTGGCGGCGTCCACCTCCTCCAGCCGCAGCCGCGCGCCCAGCGGCGCCTGCGCCAGCTTCCACAGGTCGGCGCGGATGACCACGGCGATGCGCGGATAGCCGCCTGTCGTCTGCGCGTCGCCCATCAGGACGATCGGCAGGCCCGAGGGCGGCACCTGCACCGTGCCGGGGATGACCGCGGACGACAGCATGTCGCCCTCGCGCTGGCGCGCCAGCGCCGGGCCGTCCAGGCGGCTGCCCATGCGGTTGCTCTGCGGCGTGACGCGCCACAGGGCGGTGTGGAACTGCCGGCGCACGGCCTCGCTGAAGTGGCCGCACTCGGGGCCGGGCGTGGTGCGCAGGGTGATGAACCCGGGCGGTGCCTCGCCCTCGCACAGGTCCTCGTCCCATTCGGGGCCGCGCACGCCGAAGGGACTGCGGCGCTGCTGCGCCTCGTCGAGGCGGCCGGGCCCCACGGGCAGCACGTCGCCCTTCTTCAGCGCCCGGCCCTGCAGCCCGCCGAAGCCGGCCTTCAGATCGGTGCTGCGCGAGCCGAGCACCGGCGCGACGTCGATGCCGCCCGCCACCGCCAGCCAGCTGCGCAGGCCGGCCTTGTGCGGCGAGGCATTGACGCCGGCCAGCCGCAGGCGCTGGCCGGCGCGCACCGGCACGCTCCACAGCGGCCACAGGGGCCGGCCGTCCAGCCGGGCGCCGAAGTCGTCGCCGGCCAGGGCGATGCGGGTGTCGGCCTCGAAGCGCAGCTCGCAGTGGCCCAGCGTGAGTTCGAGCCCGGCCGCGCCGTCCTCGTTGCCCACCAGCCGGTTCGCCAGCGCCAGGCCGAGCGTGTCGAGCGCGCCGCCGGGGCAGATGCCCAGTTCGCGCCGGCCGAAGCGCCCCAGGTCCTGCACCGAGGCCAGCATGCCGGGCCTGAGCACGGTGATCGTCACAGCGCGACGCTCCGCGCGAGGAAGCGCACCCGGTCGCCCGGCCGCAGCAGCGTGGGCGGCTCGGCGGCGGGGTCGAACAGTTCGAGCGGTGTGCGCCCGATGAGCTGCCAGCCGCCCGGCGAGACCAGCGGGTAGATGCCGGTCTGCGTCCCGCCGATGCCCACCGAGCGCGCCGGCACCGCGGTGCGCGGCTCGCCGCGGCGCGGCGTGGCCAGCTCGGGCGCCAGCCCGCCCAGGAAGGCGAAGCCGGGCAGGAAGCCCAGCAGGTACACCACGTACTCGCCCGCCGCGTGGCGGCGCACCACCTCGTCGGCCGGCAGGCCGGTGTGGCGCGCCACGTCGTGCAGGTCGGGGCCGTGCTCGCCGCCGTAGTCCACCGGGATCTCGACCACGCGCGCGGCGCCCTCGTCCTCGCCGGCCAGCTCGGGCCAGAGCGAGAGCACGCGCAGTTCCAGCTCGCCGGCATCGACCTGCTCCGGGTCGAAGAGCAGGGTCAGGTTGTTCATGCCGGGCAGGGTTTCCCGCACCTCGGGCCAGCGCCGCGCCTCGCGCGCCAGGGCCCAGATGCGGCGCTGCGCCGCCAGCGTGGCAGGAGGCGGCAGCTCGGCCAGCAGCCCGGCCTCGCCCAGCGGGTGCAGGCGCAAATGCGGTGCGGGCACGGCGCGACTCACCTGCCGCGCGTCATTCGCGGCCCAGGCTGCGCACCTTGGCGGCCAGCCGCTCCTGCACCTGCGCGGAGACGAACTTGTCCACCTCGCCGCCGAGCATCGCGATCTCGCGCACGAAGGTGCTGGAGATGAACTGGTACTTGTCGCTGGGCGTCAGGAAGACGGTCTCCACCTCGGGCATCAGCGAGCGGTTCATGCCGGCGAGCTGGAACTCGTAGTCGAAGTCGGTGACGGCGCGCAGGCCGCGCACCATGGCCTTGCCGCCGCGCGCGACGACGAAGTCGCGCAGCAGGCCCGAGAAGCTCTCCACCGTGACGCGCTCGCCGAAGGGCCGCGCCACGTCGCGCGCCATGTCGATGCGCTCGGGCAGGGTGAACAGCGCCTTCTTGTGGTGGCCCGCCGCCACCGCGACGATCACGTGCGGGAACAGCTGGGCGGCGCGGCGCACCACGTCCTCGTGGCCCAGGGTCATGGGGTCGAAAGTGCCGGGGTAGACCGCGATCACTTGGGATGTCATGGGATTCCTCCTGCGGGCTGGGTCCGGGGCATTAATGTACGCCGTGCGGGGGAGGCCCCCGTTCAGGCGGCGGATGCGTGCAGCAGGTGCGCGTGCACGGCGCCGGCCTTCAGGTGCCGCAGGGGCGCCAGGCCCAGGGGCGCGAGTTCCTCGGCGGTCCATTCGCGGGCCGCCTCCAGGTAGACCACGCCGCCCGGCCGCAGCGCGCGCGCCGCCGCGGCCAGGCAGCGCGCGTACAGCGCCGCCTGGTCGAAGGGCGGGTCGAGGAAGACCGCGTGCCAGTGGCCGGGCGGTGTGCCTTCCAGCCGCGCCGCGCCGTCGCCGCGCTCGACGCGCACCGCCTCGGCGCCCAGCCTGGCGCGCACGGCCTTCATCTGCGCGGCCAGCGCCGCGTCCTGCTCGCACAGCAGCACCTCGGCCGCGCCGCGCGAGGCGGCCTCGAAGCCCAGCGCGCCGGTGCCGGCGAACACGTCCAGGCAATGCCAGCCCGGCAGTTCGCCGCCGCCCGCGCCGGCCAGGCTGGCCAGCCAGTTGAACAGCGTCTCGCGCACCCGGTCGGGCGTGGGCCGCAGGCCCGGCCGGTCGGCCACGGGCAGACGCGTGCGCCGCCACCGGCCGCCGATGATGCGCACCTCGCGCGGAACGGCGGCAGCGGTACGGGGAGGCGGGCGCGGCATGGCCTATTGTCTCGCGGCGGCCGCGGCCGGCAGCGGCATCGCGGTCGCGCTCAGGACGCTGCACATCCGGGGGCCGGCGCCGAGGGGTGTCGATGCAGCCTTCGGCGGAGGCGATCGGGGTGACGCTCATCGGGCCGGGCGGATGCGGTAGATGCCGTTGTTCATGTCGGACGAGAAGTACACGCTGCCGTCGCCGCCCACGGCCACGCCGGTGGGCGCGTTGGCGGGCGGGCCGCCGGGCAGCGGCGGCACGCCGATGGGCAGCCTGTCGGCCACGGTGCGGCGGCTGCCGTCGGCCAGGTTGACCTCGGTCAGGCGCTTGGCGCCGACCTCGGCGACGATGAAGGTGCCCCAGGGCGTTTCGGCCAGGCCCTCGGGCTGGTTCAGGCCCTGGGCCACGACCACCGGGGTGCCGCCGGCGGCGGGCACGCGCAGCAGGCTGCCGCCCAGGTCGGTGACGTAGACCTGCCCGTCGCGCCCCAGCACCATCTGCACCGGCAGCGGGATGCCGCTGGCGATGGCCTTGCGCTCGGCCAGCTTGTCGCCACTGGCGCGCACGATGCTGCCGGTGCCCAGCTCCAGCACCAGCACGCTGCCGTCGTCCAGCGGAATGGCGTCCAGCGGCACCTTGAAGCCGTGCGCCATGACCTGCGTCCTGCGCGTGGCGCGGTCCACCACCTGCACCGAGTTGGTGGCGAA
>JASGDG010000307.1:0-5558 GCA_047607325.1 Xenophilus sp.
GCGCAGCAGCCGGCGCCGGTGTCCGCGGCCGCCGGCGCGGTCCGGCTGCCGGACCGGGTGGCCATCCGCGCCGGCACCTTCCGCGTGGCCGGCCGCACGCTGCACGACGTGGTGCTCGGCGGCACGCGCGAGGGCGACGTCTGGCGCGCCAACATCGACGCGCGCGAACTCAGCGGCTACGCCGAGTATGGAACGCAGTCCGCCGGCCGCCTCTACGCGCGGCTGGCCCGGCTGAAGATCGCGGCCGGCGAGGCAGGCGACGTCGAGACCCTGCTGGACGAGCGCTCCGACGACCTGCCCGCGCTGGACGTGGTGATCGACGACTTCGAACTGCTGGGCAAGCGCCTGGGCCGCACCGAGATCGACGCCGTCAACCTCGGCGGCCGCGAGCGCGAGTGGCGCCTGAACAAGCTGGTGCTGTCCACGCCCGGCGGCGTGCTCAACGCCAAGGGCAGCTGGGCCGTGCCGGCCGGCGCGGCGCAGGACGCGCCGCGCCGCACCGCGCTGGACTTCCATCTGGACATCGAGGACGCCGGCGCGCTGCTGGAGCGCCTGGGCATGCACGGCGTGCTGGCGCGCGGGCGCGGCCAGCTGAGCGGCCAGGTGCAGTGGAGCGGCTCGCCCTTTGCCATCGACTATCCCAGCCTGGGCGGCCAGGTGCACCTGGACGTGGCGTCCGGCCAGTTCCTCAAGGCCGACCCCGGCATCGCCAAGCTGCTGGGCGTGCTCAGCCTGCAGGCGCTGCCGCGGCGCCTGACACTGGACTTCCGCGACGTGTTCAGCGCCGGCTTCGCCTTCGACCTCATCCGCGGCGACGCGTACATCCAGAATGGCGTGGCTGCCACCAACAACCTGCAGATGAAGGGCGTCAACGCGGCGGTGCTGATGGGCGGGCAGGCCGACATCGTGCACGAGACGCAGGACCTGCACGTGGTCGTCGTGCCCGACATCAACGCCGGCACCGCCGCGCTGGTGGCCACCGCCATCAATCCGGCCGTCGGCCTGGGCACCTTCCTGGCGCAGATGGTGCTCAGCCGTCCGCTGGCCGTGGCCGCCACGCAGGAATTCCACGTCGACGGCACCTGGACCGACCCCAGGGTCAGCAAGGTGGAGCACGGCAGCACGCCCAAACGATCCCAGCGGTCCGGCCTGCCGGAATTGCTGTCCAGGCTGCCCGGCCTGTCGAAACTGCCGTCGCAGGGCGAGGCCGAGGCAGGCTCGGCCACGAAGGAGAACACGCCATGAAGATCGCCGCCGTGCAGATGGTGTCCGGCATTTCGCGCGAGGCCAACCTGGCCCGTGCGCGCGCCCTGCTGGCCGAGGCCGCCGCCGGCGGCGCCGAGCTGGCCGTGCTGCCCGAGTACTTCTGCCTGATGGGCCGGCGCGACGGCGACAAGCTGCCGCTGGCCGAGGCGCCGGGCGAGGGCCCGGTGCAGCACTTCCTGGCCGACGCGGCGCGCGCGCTGGGCCTGTGGATCGTCGGCGGCACGCTGCCGATGCGGGTGGACGGCGACGCGCACCACGTCTTCAACACCAGCCTGGCCTTCTCGCCGCAGGGCGCCTGCGTGGCGCGCTACGACAAGATCCACCTGTTCTGCTTCGACGACGGCCGCGAGCGCTACGACGAGGCGCGCGTCATCGCGCCCGGCGCGCGGCCGGTGGTCTTCGACTTGCCCTCGCGCGACGGCCACCGCTGGCGCGTCGGCATGAGCGTGTGCTACGACCTGCGCTTTCCCGAGCTGTACCGCGCGCTGGCGGGCGAGGGCGCCGAACTGCTGCTGGTGCCGGCCGCCTTCACCCACACCACCGGCAGCGCGCACTGGGAGCTGCTGCTGCGCGCCCGCGCCGTCGAGAACCTGTGCTGGGTCGCCGCGCCGGCGCAGGGCGGCACGCACGAGAACGGCCGCCGCACCTGGGGCCAGACCCTGGTGGCCGACCCCTGGGGCCGGCTGGCCGCGCAGCGGGCCGACCAGGGCGAGGGCGTGGTGCTGGCCGAGCTGGACATCGGCCGCCTGGCGCAGTGCCGCGAGCAGCTTCCGGCGCTGCGCCACCGCGTGCTCTGGCCGCCGGCGTGAGCGATCCGGCCGTCCTCGCCCCCCGGGCCGCCGCCGTGCCGTGGCTGCGCAGCTGGCGCGCCTTGCGCTCGCTGTGGCGCCGCTGGTTCCTGTGGGTGCTGCTGGCGGTGCTGGTGCTGGGCCTGCTGGTCACGGTGGTGTGGCTGGCCGGCCGGCACGAGGTGGAGCAGGTGCAGGCGCGGCTGGACCGCGACACCGCGGACGCGGTGGCCGACGTGCGCGCCGGCCTGGTGCGCAACGTCCAGAACCTGCAGTCGCTGCAGGCCGGGCCGGCGGACGGCGCCCGCTGGAACGGCGCGGCCGCCGAACTGCTGCGCGGCCACCGCGAATGGCTGCGCATCGAAAGGCGCAACGCCGGGCTCGACATCCTGCGCTTTGCCGACACGCCCTACCACGCCTCGGTGTTCGACCTCGCCGGCCGCGCCGAGGTCCTGCCCGACGTGGCGCGGGCCTGCGCCGCCGCGCGCCACCTGCGCGGCGAGGCCTATTCGTCCAGCCACTACGTGCCGCTCATCCATCCGCCCGGCATGGCCGGCGGCGTGGAGGCGATGGAGATGTGCCTGCCGCTGGACGATGGCGGCTACCTGGTGGCGACTTACACGCTGCGCGGCATGCTGGGCGAGATGCTGGGCCCGGCCCTCATGCGCGGGCAGGAGGTCTCGCTGACCGAGACCGACGGCACGCGCCTGGTGAGCCTGGGCACCGCACGGCGCCTGGGCAACCGCGTCTTCACCGCGCAGCAGCCGCTGGACCTGCCGGGCAACGCGCTGGTGCTGCGCGTGGACGGCTGGCGCACCGCGCCGGACCTGTTCCCCAACATGCTCACCGGCCTGGTCACGGCGATGTCGATCGCGCTGGTCTCGGTGCTGGTGCTGCTGGCGCGCGACACGCGGCGCCGCGAGCGGGCGGAGGAGGAACTCTCGGACGCGCTGGCCTTCCGCAAGGCGATGGAGGACTCGGTCATCACCGGCCTGCGCGCGCGCGACCTGCAGGGCCGCATCACCTACGTGAACCCGGCCTTCTGCGAGATGGTCGGCTTCGCGCCGGAGGAACTGCTCGGCACCGCCAGCGACGTGCCCTACTGGCCGGTCGAACTGGCGCACGAATACCGCCAGCGCCAGCGCCGGCGGCAGGCCAGCGGCGGCACCGCGCGCGAGGGCTTCGAGTCGGTGTTCCAGCGCAAGGACGGCACGCGCTTCCCGGTGCTCATCTTCGAGGCGCCGCTGGTCAACGCGCAGCGCGTGCAGACCGGCTGGATGAGCGCCTTCATCGACATCAGCGAGCAGCGCCGCATCGAGGAGCTCTCGCGCGCCAGCCAGGAGCGGCTGCAGGCCAGCGCCCGCCTGGCCACCGTGGGCGAGATGGCCTCGCTGCTCAGCCACGAGCTGACCCAGCCGCTGGCGGCCATCGCCAGCTACGCCACCGGCTCGCTGAACCTGCTGGCCGGCCCCGCCGGCACGCCGCTGCCCGGGCGCGAGGACATCGCCATGGCGGTGCGCCGCATCGCCGAGCAGGCCGACCGCGCCGGCCAGGTGATCCGCAGCGTGCACGATTTCGTGCGCCGTCGCGAGCGCACGCGCGAGGCCGTCGCGCCGCGCGTGCTGTTCGACGCCGTGCTGCCGCTGGTCGAACTGCAGGCGCGCAAGCTCGGCGTGCGGATCGAGCTGGACGCGCCCGACACCCTGCCCGCCGTGCAGTGCGACCCGACATTGGTGGAACAGGTGATCCTCAACCTGGCCCGCAACGGCATGCAGGCGATGGACGGCGTGCCGCTGTCCGAGCGCGTGCTGCGCCTGACGGCGGCGCGCGCGGGCGGACTCGCCGGCACCGGCGGCGCGGCGCGGCGCTGGCTCGCCTTTTGCGTGATCGACCGCGGCACCGGCATCGACGAGGCCACCGCGGAGCGGCTGTTCACACCCTTCTTCAGCACCCGGCCCGACGGCATGGGCCTGGGCCTGAGCCTGTGCCGGACGGTCATCGAGCAGCACGGCGGCGAACTGGTGCACGAACCCCGCGCGCCGCGCGGCACCGTCCTGCGCTTCACGCTGCCGGCCGCATGAAACACCCCCCGTCTTCGCGGACGCCGTTCCGCTGCGCCCACTCCCTCAAGGGGGCGCACCCGGCGGCCCGGCCAAGCCGGTTCCACAGGAGCCCTGGCGCGGCCGGTTCCGCGGTCTCGGGCCTCGCGCCCTGCGGAGCGCAACACGCCTTGGAACTGATACGAATGCACCTCCCCATCGATGCCCGGATCTTCATCGTCGACGACGACGCCAGCGTGCGCGAGGCCCTGGCCTGGCTGCTGCGCTCGCGCCGCCTGGACAGCGAGCACTACGCCAGCGCCGAGGCTTTCGAGCAGCGCCTGGCCGAGGCGCCCGCCATCGACCGGCCGCGCTGCCTGCTGCTGGACGTGCGCATGCCCGGCACCAGCGGCCTGGTGCTGTTCGACCGGCTGGCCGAGCGGCGCCTGCTGGCGGAGATGCCGGTGATCTTCCTGACCGGGCATGCCGACGTGCCGACGGCGGTGGACGCCGTCAAGCGCGGCGCCTTCGACTTCTGCGAGAAGCCGTTCTCGGACAATGCGCTGGTGGACCGCATCGAGCACGCGCTGGCCGCCTCGCAGGCGGCCATCGACGCGCGGCGCGCGCGCCAGCGCATCCTGCGGCGCGTGCAGGAGCTGACGGAGCGCGAGCGCGAGGTGATGCGCCGCGTGGTCGAGGGCCTGCCCAACAAGCTCATCGCCGACCAGCTCGCCATCAGCGTGCGCACGGTGGAGGTGCACCGCGCCCGCGTGTTCGACAAGATGGAAGTGAAGTCGGCCGTGGAACTGGCCAACCTGCTGCGGGAGCTGTGACCCGCCCCCGGCCTGCCCCGCGGCCTTCTGTCGGGTGATGCTGCAGGGCGGGGGCGGCCGTCAGCCCTGCGGCGCGCGCTCGCCCACGTAGATCTCGACGCGCCGGTTCTGCGCGCGGCCGGCGGCGCTGCCGTTGTCGGCCACCGGCTCGTGCGAGCCGCGGCCCTCGGTGCGGAAGATCGCCGCGTTCACGCCGCGCCCCACCAGGTAGTCGCGCGTGCTGTTGGCCCGCGCGACCGACAGCGGGTCGTTGACCGCGTCGCTGCCGGTGCTGTCGGTGTGGCCGATGATGCGCACCTCCGCCGCCGGGTTGCTGCGCAGGCCGTCGGCGAACTGGTTGAGCACGCCGGCCAGCTGCGGCCGGATGTTGGCGCGGCCGGTGTCGAAGCCGGCATCGCTGGGGACGGCCAGCTTCAGCTCGTTGCTGGCGGTCTGCGAGACGGCGATGCCGGTGCCCTGGGTGGCCTGCTCCATCCGGCGCTTCTGCGCCTCCATGCGCTGCGACCACAGGTAGCCGCCCAGCGCGCCCGCTCCGGCGCCGATGACCGCGCCGGCGGCGGCGGTGTGGTGGTTGCCGGCCAGGGCGCCGATGGCGGCGCCGCCCAGTGCGCCGGCGCCGGCGCCGATGCCCA
>JASGDG010000308.1:0-3162 GCA_047607325.1 Xenophilus sp.
CGCTGGGCGCGCGGCATGCGCGGCTGCCCACCATTGCCGGCACGCCGCCTTCGCCGCGCGCGCTGCCGCCGGGCTGCCGCTTCGCGCCGCGCTGCCCGGAGGCGCAGGCGCAGTGCACGGCGGCCTACCCGGACTGGTTCTCGTGGGACGAGGGGCGCCGCGCCGTCGCCTGCTGGCGCACGCCCCAGCGGCTGGGTGTGCCCGCCGCGGAGGTGGTGTCATGAGCACGCCGGCGGACTTCATCGCGGTCGAGGGGCTGCGCAAGCAGTACCGCGTCGGGCGCGGCCTGTTCGGGCGCGGCCACACGCTGCACGCGGTGGCCGGCGTCAGCTTCGGCGTGGAGGCGGGCGGCACCTTCGGGCTGGTGGGCGAGTCGGGTTCGGGCAAGAGCACCATCGCCAAGGTGCTGCTGGCCGCCGAGCCGGCCACCGCCGGCTCCGTGCGCGTGGGCGGGCGGGAACTGCGGGGCCTGCGGGGGCGCGAGTCCAGGGCGTTCCACCGCACCGTGCAGCCGGTCCTGCAGGACCCGTATTCTTCGCTCAGCCCGCTGATGCGCATCGAGCACATCGTGGACGAGCCGATGCGCATCCATGGCCTGCACCGGGGGGCCGGGCTGCGCACCCGGGTGCATGCGCTGCTGGAGATGGTCGGCCTCGCGCCCGAGATGGCGCGGCGCTACCCGCACGAACTCAGCGGCGGCCAGCGCCAGCGCGTGGCCATCGCCCGCGCGCTGGGCGTGCAGCCGCTTGCGCTGGTGCTGGACGAGCCGGTCTCGGCGCTGGACGTGTCGATCCAGGCCCAGATCCTCAACCTGCTGAAGGACCTGCAGCGCGCGCGCGGCCTGACCTACGTGCTGATCTCGCACGACCTGGCGGTGGTGGCGTACATGAGTTCGCGCGTGGGCGTGCTCTACCTGGGTGAGTTCATGGAGATCGGCGGCGCGGAGGACGTGGTCGGCAACGCGCGCCATCCGTACACGCAGGCGCTCATCGCCTCCAGCGAGAGCCGGGTCGAGGTCTCGGCGGGTGCGGCCTCGGAGATCCCGTCGCCCATGGACCTGCCGCCGGGCTGCCGCTTCCAGTCGCGCTGCCCGCATGCGACGGGCCGCTGCCGCGAGGAGCGCCCGCTGCTGCGGCCGCTGTCGGCCACGCACTGGATCGCCTGCCACCACGACCTGCCGGCGCATCGGCAGGCAGGCGTGCCGGCCGGGCCCCCTGCCGTGGAGGTGGTGGAGGCGGCACGATGACGGCCGCCGCCGTGCCGCGCCCCCCGGGGAGGGCTTCAGGCGGTCGCCACGGGCCTGCCGCTGCGGCGGCCGGCGCGCGGGCGCGGCACGCAGGACTGGCCGAGCACCAGTTCGGTGTCCATCATGACCTGGCGGAAGGGCGCGGCGGGCTGCTGCAGCCGCTCCAGCAGGAGCTGGCTGGCGATCTGGCCCGAAGCCTCGATGTCCCAGCGCACGGCCGTCAGCGGCGGCATGGAGAACTCCACCGCGTCGGTGGGGCCGATGGCGATGGCCGAGAGATCGGCCGGCACGGACAGGCCGGCCGCGCGGATGGCCTTGAGCGCACCCGAGAGGATGCGCGTGCTCGGCGCGATCACCGCCGTGGGCGGCGAGGGCAGCCGCAGCATGGCGCGCATGTCGTCGAAGGAGGAATGCGTCCACGCCGTGACCATGCGCACCAGCGCGTCGTCGGCCGCGAGACCGGCCGATTCGAACGCCTGCCGGTAGCCGGCGACGCGCTCGCGCCCCGAACGCAGCCCGGCGCCGCCCGTGAAGAGGGCGATGCGGCGATGCCCGAGCGACAGCAGGTGCTCCACGGCCTGCCGCACGCCGCCGCGCTGGTCGATCAGCACGGTATCGCGCGTCTCATCCACCTCGCGGTCAAGCACCACCATGGGCGTGGTACTGCGCCCGAACGGGCCTTCCACGAAGGCGAGGCCCTCGCTGCTGGGCGTGATGATCAGGCCGTCCACCCCATGGCCTTCGAAGAAGCCCAGCAACTGGCGCTCGCGCTCCACGTCGGCGCGCGAGCTGCCCAGCAGCAGCATGTAGCCCGCGTCGTTCAGCTGCGACTCCACCGCGCCCACGAAGCTGGCGTAGATCTGGTTGCGGATCTCCGGGACCATGCAGCCCACGATGCGGCTGGAGCCCAGGCGCAGCCCCCGCGCATGCACGTTGGCGCGGTAGCCCAGGCGCTCCACCACCGCGAACACGCGCGCGCGCAGCAGGTCGCTCACGTTGGGCCCGCCGTTGAGCACCCGCGACACGCTGCCGATCGACACCCCCGCTTCGCGCGCCACGTCGCGCACCGAGACCCGTTTGCTCATGAGGCCTGCACCTTCTTCATAACGTTTTCTGGATCATGCCATGCCCGACTGAGGGGCGCATGCCCCAGCCGGGCCGAAACGTTTCGATCCGCCGCGGGCGCGGTGCCGCGGCCCTGTCTCCAGCCTGCACCATGACACGTGAAATCCGACTCAACGCCTTCGCCCTGGCGGCGCCCACGCACCTGTCGATGGGCCTGTGGCGCCATCCGCGCGACCGGGGTGTGGACTACCACCGCCTGTCCTACTGGACCGATCTGGCGCGCATCGCCGAGCGCGGCAAGTTCGACGGCATCTTCCTGGCCGACGGCATCAGCCTGTACGACATCTACAAGGGCTCGCGCGAACCCGCGCTGCGGCTGGGCGTGCAGTTCCCGCGGCTGGACCCGATCCTGCTCGTGTCGGCGATGGCGCAGGTGACCGAGCACCTGGGCTTCGGCGTCACCAGCAGCGTCAGCTACGAGCCGCCCTACCTGTTCGCACGGCGCATGACCACGCTGGACCACCTCACCAACGGCCGTGTGGGCTGGAACATCGTCACCAGCTTCGGCGACAGCGGCACCAAGGCCCTCAAGGGCGAGGTGGCCCGCGCCCACGACGACCGCTACGCGCTGGCCGACGAGTACCTGGAGCTGGTCTACAAGTACTGGGAAGGCAGCTGGGAGGAGGGCGCGGCGCTGCGCGACAAGGAAGGCGGCGTGTTCGTTGACCCGTCGAAGATCCACGAGATCCGCCACGCGGGCGAGCATTTCAGGAGCGAGGGCATCTTCATCTCGGAGCCGTCGCCGCAGCGCACGCCGCTCTTGTACCAGGCGGGCGCGTCCACGCGGGGGC
>JASGDG010000309.1:0-5727 GCA_047607325.1 Xenophilus sp.
CCGACGTGCAGGCCGCGCAGGCCGCACTGCTGGCCAGCCGGGCCGGCGCCAGGGCGTCCGAGGCCGCGCGCCAGCCCAAGGTCTTTCTCGCCGCGTCGGCTTCGCGCAGCACCGGCGGCACCGGCGTGACGCCGTCGCTGCCCGGCCTCGGCCTGCAAGGGCCGACCTTCGACCTCTCCGGCAGCGGCTCGGGCAGTGGCGTGTTCGTGGGCGTGACGGTACCGCTCTTCGACGGCGGCACGCGCGAGACGGCGCAGGCCCAGGCGGCGCAGCGCGTCGAGGCGGCGCAGGCGCGGCTGGACCGCGCGCGCCAGCAGGCGGTCCAGCAGATCGTCGTCGCCCAGGACGCACTGCGCAGCGCGCTGGCCGCCGCCGAGGCCGCCGAGGCGCTGCAGGCCACCGCCGCCCTGATGCATGACGCCGCGCTGGACGCCTACCGCCACGGCGCGGGCAGCATCACCGCCGTGACGCTGGCCGACACGCAACTGCTGCAGGCCGGCCAGGCGCTGGCCGATGCGCGCGCCGCCGCGCAGTCGGCCGCCGTCTCGCTGGCCTTCGCCACCGGGGCGCTGGGCACGGCGCCGCGCTGACCACCGGGGGCGTTGGGCCTCAATCGAAGCGCAGGTTCCCGCCCACCGCCTGCCCCACCCTCAGCAGCCGGTCCACGCCCTCGCGCACGATCAGGTTCATGCCGAAGGTGATGGCGCCGTCCACGCGCGGATCGGCGCGGTAGCCGCGCAGCGTGTCGCCCACCTCGGGGCTGCTCACCGCGGTGGCGGGGTCGATGTCGGGGATCGGGCAGCGCGTGCAGGGCTTGACGGGCTGCAGCTGCACCGCGCCCTCGTCGCTGGCGACGTGAAGCATCTCCAGCCGGCTCTCGTCGTGTGCCTCCACGCCGGCCAGCACGATGTTGGGACGGAAGCGCTCGATGCCGACCGGCAGATGGCCGGCGGCGCCCAGGCGCGCGTTCAGGTCGTCGACGGCGGCCTCGCTCGCCACCAGCAGCGCATAGCCGTCGGCGAACTGCACCTGGGACTCGATGCCGCCGGTCCACTTCAGGCTGGACAGCCGCCGGTGTTCGGGGTCGAAACGCACCAGCCTCAACCGCTGAGGCCGCCCGGGCTCGGAGAGGAAGTCGCTGAACCACTGCGCCGCCACGTCGCCCATGTCGTAGGCGGCCACGGTGTCCTTCCACACCCGGGCCTGCACCGGCGCCTCCACCCGGTCGTAGGCAACGTGCAGGGCCAGCATGCCGGGCGCGCGCAGCACCATCTCCAGGTGCTTCATCTGCGGGCGGATCAGCGCCATGCGCGGCAGCTGGCGCTGGGTGACGAAGCCGCCCTGCTCGTCCACCACCATCCAGGCGCGGTCGAACTCCAGGCCGGTCTCGGTGAGCAGCGCCTCCTGCACCTCCACGCCGGCGCAGGACTTGACGGGATAGACGAACAGGCGGGCGAGGGTGCCGCGGACGTCGAAGTCGTCGAGGTCCGGGGCAGTGTGAGGGGCAGTCATGGCGCACGCATTCTCCTGCATCCTGCTGCGGCGGCCGCCGCTGCAGGCCGCTCCCTACAATGCCGCCATGGCTCTTCCCCCCGAGGTCTGCATCCGCGGCGCCGGCATCGTCGGGCGCACGCTGGCGCTGCTGCTGGCACGCGAGCGCGTGCGCGTGGCGCTGGTGGCGCCGCCCGGCGAGGACGGACGCGGGGACGTGCGGGCGTACGCCCTCAACGCCGCCTCGAAGGCGCTGCTCGAATCCCTGCGCGCCTGGCCCGACGCGGCCCACGCCACGCCGGTGCGCGAGATGCTGGTGCATGGCGACGAGGGCGGCCGCGTGCACTTCCAGGCGCGCCGCCATGCGGTCGATGCGCTGGCCTGGATCGCCGACGTGCCGGCGCTGGAGCAGCACCTGGCCGACGCCGTGCGCTTCGCGCCGCAGGTGGAGGTGGTGGCCGAGCCGGTGCCCGCGCCGCTGACGGTGGTGTGCGAGGGCAAGGCCAGCGCCACGCGCGAGGCGCTGGGCGTTCGCCACGAGGTGACGCGCTACCCGCAGCACGCCATCGCGGCGCGGCTCGCGGCGCAGCAGCCGCACGACGGCACGGCGCGCCAGTGGTTCGACGCCCGGGGCGAGGTGCTGGCGCTGCTGCCCCTGGGCGGGCCCGGCAGCCGGCTGCTGGCCCTGGTGTGGTCGGTCGACCAGCTGCGCGCGCCCGAGCTGACGGCGCTGGACGCCGCGGCCTTCTGCGAGCGCGTGCGCGAGGCCTGCGGCGATGCGCTGGGCGCCTTCACGCTCGCCGGCGAGCGCGCCGCCTGGCCCTTGCAGCGCGCCGTCGCCGACCGCTGGATCGGCCGCTTCGCGGACGATGGAAACGGCCGGCGCGGCGGCGCCTGGGCGCTGGCCGGCGACGCCGCACACACCGTGCATCCGCTCGCCGGCCAGGGCCTGAACCTCGGCCTGGCCGATGCCGCCACCCTGGCCGGCGTGATCCGCTCGCGCGAATACTGGCGCAGCCTGGACGACGAGCGCCTGCTGCGCCGCTACGAGCGCGCCCGCCGCGCCGACGTGCTGGCGATGGGCCTCGCCACCGACGGGCTGCAGCAGCTCTTTTCGCACACGCTGGACCCACTGCCGCAGTTGCGCAACTGGGGCATGCGCGGCTTCGACCGCACCCGCCTGCTCAAGAACTGGGTGGCCCGGCGGGCGATGGGCCTGGCCTGAGGCACGGCCCCGATGAACCCTTGATGCGCCTTGCGCTCGAACCCTCCACCATGACACCTTCGACCCGCCGCCGGGCTGCCGCCGCCCTCGCCTCCGCCGCCCTGCTCGCCGCCGCGCACGCCGGCGAGGCCGAGATCCGCAGGAACCTGGGTGCGATCCCGCAGCTTGCCCAGATCGACGAGGTGCGCAAGTCGCCCATGCCCGGCGTGTGGGAGGTGCGCACCGGCTTCGACATCTTCTACACCGACGAGGCGGGCAGCTACGTGATGCAGGGCCAGCTGATCGACGTGAAGGCGAAGAAGAACCTCACCGAGGAGCGCATCGACAAGCTCAGCGCCGTGGCCTTCGACCAGCTCCCGCTGAAGGACGCCTTCACGATCGTGCGCGGCAACGGCAAGCGCAGGCTGGCCGTGTTCGAGGATCCGAACTGCGGCTACTGCAAGCACTTCGAGAAGGACATGCGCGGCGTCGACAACGTGACGGTGCACCTGTTCCTCTATCCCGTGCTGGGGCCGGACTCCATCGTCAAGTCGCACGACATCTGGTGCGCCAAGGACAGGGCCAGGACCTGGACCGACTGGATGGTCGACGGCGCCAGGCCGGCCAGCGCCGCCGACTGCGACGTGGGCGCGCTCAAGCGCAACGTGGAATTCGGCCGCAAGTACAACATCACCGGCACGCCGACCCTGATCTTCGCGGACGGCACGCGGGCGCCGGGCGCCATCCCGGCGGCGCAGGTCGAGCAGAAACTCCAGCAAGCGGCCGACTGATGGCCCGCCGCGCTGCCGCGAAGACGGCGGACCCGCACACCCCCGCCCTGCGCTACCGGGTGCGCTGCGCCGACCTGCACGCACACCTGTACGAGGTCGAGCTGCAGATCGACGCGCCCGCCGCGCTGCAGCGCGTGACGCTGCCGGTGTGGATCCCCGGCAGCTACCTGGTGCGCGAGTTCGCGCGCCAGCTCTCGGGCCTGAGCGCGACGCAGGGCAGGCGTGCCGTGCCCGTGGCGCAGCAGGACAAGGCCGGCTGGCAGATCGACTGCCGCGCCGGCGAGCCGCTGACGCTGCGCTACCGGGTCTGCGCCTACGACCACTCGGTGCGCACCGCCTGGCTCGACGCGCAGCGCGGCTTCTTCAACGGCACCAGCCTGTGCCTGCGCGTGGATGGCCAGGCCGACGCGCCCTGCACGCTGCGGATCGACGCGCCCGAGGGAACCGGCGAACGCTGGCACTGCGCCACCGCGCTGCGCCCCGTCAAGGTGGACCGCCACGGCTTCGGCACCTACCGCGCCGAGGGTTACGACGAGATCGCCGACAGCCCGGTGGAAATGGGCGCCTTCTGGAGCGCGGCGTTCGACGTGCTCGGCGTGCCGCACCGCTTCGTGGTGGCGGGCGCGACGGCAGCCTTCGACGGCGAGCGCCTGGTCGCCGACACGAAGACGATCTGCGAAGCCGAGATGCGCTTCTGGCACGGCGACAAGGCGCGCGCCCATGCGCGCAGTGCCGCCGCACGGCCGCCGCATGACCGCTACGTCTTCATGCTCAACGCCGTCGGCGACGGCTACGGCGGCCTGGAGCACCGGCACGGCACCGCCCTGATCTGCAACCGCGCCGACCTGCCGCAGCGCGGTGCGAAAAAGCAGCCCGAGGGCTACACCACGCTGCTGGGCCTGATCAGCCACGAGTACTTCCACACCTGGAACGTCAAGCGCCTGCGGCCGGCGGAGTTCGCGCGCTACGACTATGCACAGGAGAACTACACGCGCCTGCTGTGGTTCTTCGAGGGCTTCACCAGCTACTACGACGACCTGCTGCTGCGCCGCGCCGGCCTGATCGACGACGCCACCTACCTCAAGCTGCTCGCACGCACCGCCAACCAGGTGCTGCAGACGCCCGGGCGCCACGTGCAGTCGGTGGCCGAGGCCAGCTTCGACGCCTGGATCAAGTACTACCGCCCCGACGAGCAGATGCCCAATGCCACGGTGAGCTACTACACCAAGGGCGCGCTGGTGGCGCTGTGCCTGGACCTGACGCTGCGCAGCGAAGGCCACGCCACGCTGGACGACGCGCTGCGCCTGCTGTGGCGGCGCAGCGAGGGCGGCCCGGTGGACGAAGCCGGCATCGCCGCCGCGCTGGCGGCCGTGGGCGGGCGCAGTTTCACGCCCGAGCTGCGCCGCTGGGTGCATGGCACGGGCGAGCTGCCGCTGGCCGAGCTGCTGGCCGCGCATGGCGTGGCCGTGCACGCCGATCCGGCCCAGCGCGCGCAGGCGCTGGGCCTGCGGGTGGAAGAGAAGAACGGCAGCGTGCTCGTCAAGGTCGTGCTGCGCGGTGGCGCGGCGGAACAGGCGGGCTTTGCCGCGAACGATGAATGGCTGGGCATCGGCCTGCCGGGCGGGCCGGGGCAGGACCGCGAGGCCTGGCGCATCGCGCGCCTGGACGACCTGCCGCTGTACCTGGGCGAGGCGGAGAAGTGCACCGCCCTCGTCGCCCGCGACCGGCGCCTGCTGCGTCTGCCGCTGGCGATCCCGCCCGCGCAGACCACCCTGCGCCTGGCACCGAAGGACGCGGCGCTGCTGCGCGGCTGGCTGGGCTGAGCTACCGCCCCGGCGCCTCGTCCACCACGCGGCGCAGAAACTGCACCGGCTGCTCGGCCGCGCCCACCATCACGCACGGCTTGCCGGTGCGCCGGCAGTGGTCCTGCACGCGCCACCAATGGCCGTGGCTCACACAGCCGGTCTGGCAGATCACCAGGTCGGCCTCGCGCAGGCTGGCTTCGAAAGCGACCTCGTCGGCCTGCTCCAGCAGGTCGGGCGCATGCCGCAGGAAGCGGCCGCCGGCAATCTCCACCAGCTGGCGCGCCAGGCCCGCCGCCTCGCCTTCGGGACCGATGCACAGCACGGCCTTCTCGCGCAGGTCCGACGGCACGCCAGACGACGCCGGCCCGGCGCGGCGCCAGCGGCCGGGCGTCAGCAGGCCCAGCACGCGCTGCGGCAGCGTCAGGCCGCGGGCGGC
>JASGDG010000310.1:0-2824 GCA_047607325.1 Xenophilus sp.
CCGGCGCCCACCGCCGCCGCGCCCGCGCCGGCCGCGCCGCTGGACATCGCCTTCGCCTACGTCGGCCCGGTGGGCGACGGCGGCTGGAGCTTCGCCCACGACCAGGCCCGCAAGGCGCTGGAGAAGGAATACGGCGACAGGATCAAGACCACCTTCGTCGAGAGCGTGCCCGAGGGCGCCGACGCGGAGCGCGTGCTGCGCGACTTCGTCAGCCAGGGCAAGAAGCTGGTGTTCGGCACCACCTTCGGCTACATGGAGCCCATGCTCAAGGTGGCCAACGACGCCAAGGAGGTGAAGTTCGAGCACGCCACCGGCTACAAGACGGCCGAGAACATGCGCACCTACGACAGCCGCACCTACGAGGGCGCCTACATGGCCGGCATCATCGCCGGCGCCATGAGCAAGTCGGGCAAGCTGGGCGTGGTGGGCTCGGTGCCGATCCCCGAGGTGCTGCGCAACATCGACAGCTTCACGCTGGGCGCGCAGTCGGTGAACCCGAAGGCGACCACCAGCGTGGTGTGGGTCAATGACTGGTTCAGCCCGCCCAAGGAAACCGAGGCCGCCACGGCGCTGATCAACGGCGGCGCCGACGTGCTGTTCCAGAACACCGACTCGCCCGCCGTGCTCAAGACGGCGCAGGAGAAGGGCGTGCGCGCCTTCGGCTGGGACTCGGACATGACCGCCTATGGCCCCAAGGCGCACCTGGCCTCGTCCATCATCAACTGGGCGCCCTACTACATCAAGGCCACCAAGGACGTGCTGGACGGCACCTGGACCACCGGCCAGAGCTGGTGGGGCGTGAAGGAAGGCGCGATCGATCTGGTCTCCATCGCCGACGACGTGCCGGCCGAGACCAAGGCCAGGGTCGAGGAAGTCAAGAAAGGCCTGAAGGACGGCAGCTTCCAGATCTGGAAGGGCCCGATCCTGGACCAGGACGGCAAGGAAGTGGTCGCCGCCGGCGCCGTGGCCGACGACAAGTTCCTCACCGGCATCGACTTCTACGTCAAGGGCGTGGAAGGCAAGGTGCCTGGAAAGAACTGACCGTCCGGTTTCCCCCGTCGCAGAGGCCGCGCAAGCGGCCTTTGTCTTTTCCGCGAGCGGCGCGGCTTATGCTTGCACCGACCAGCCTTCATCACCCCACGACGCCCCATGAGCCTGCCCTTCGACCCCGCCGCCATCGCCGACGACCGCCTGCCCGAACTGCTGCGCGGCATGCCCAAGGCCGAACTGCACATGCACATCGAGGGCTCGCTGGAGCCGGAGCTGATCTTCGCCCTGGCGCAGCGCAACGGCGTCGCCATTCCCTACGCGAGCGTGGAGGAACTGCGCCGCGCCTACGCCTTCACCAACCTGCAGAGCTTCCTGGACATCTACTACGCCGGCGCCAGCGTGCTGATCACCGAGCAGGACTTTCACGACATGGCCTGGGCCTACCTGCAGCGCGCTGCGGCCGACCACGTGCTGCGCACCGAGATGTTCTTCGACCCGCAGACCCACACCGCGCGCGGTGTGGCGATGGAGACGGTGGTCAATGGCCTGTCGCGCGCCTGCGCCGAGGCGAAGGCACGGCTGGGCATCGACGCCGCGCTGATCCTGTGCTTCCTGCGCCACCTGAGCGAGGACGACGCCTTCGCCACGCTGGAGCAGGCGCTGCCGTTCCGGGACCGCTTCATCGGCGTCGGCCTCGATTCGAGCGAGCTCGGCCATCCGCCCGAGAAGTTCGCCCGCGTGTTCGCGCGCTGCCGCGAACTGGGTTTCCACATCGTCGCCCATGCGGGCGAGGAGGGGCCGCCCGAATACGTGTGGAGCGCGCTGGACGTGCTCAAGGCCGAGCGCATCGACCACGGCGTACAGAGCCCGAAGGACCCGGCCCTGATGCGCCGCCTGGCGGCCGACCGCATCCCGCTGACGGTGTGCCCGCTGTCCAACCTCAAGCTGTGCGTCTTCCCCGACCTGGCGCAGCACAACCTGGGGCGGCTGCTCGATGCGGGGCTGGTGGCCACCGTCAACTCCGACGACCCGGCCTACTTCGGCGGCTACATCAACGAGAACTTCGTCCAGACCTTCGCCGCCACCGGGCTGGGGGCGCAGCAGGCCTGGCAACTGGCCGCCAACAGCTTCGAGGGCAGCTTCGCCGACCCGCAGGCCAAGCGCGCCTATGCGGACCGGCTGAGCGCCTATTTCGCCGCCTTCGCCTGAGCGCCGCGCACCGCGCGCTGCACCGCCGCGTTGCCCAGCGCGCCGGCGGCCATCAGCACGCTGGTGCCCAGGAACACCCAGCGCATGCCCGCGTGGCCGCCGATCCAGCCGCCGATCAGCGGGCCGGCGACCTGGCCGGCGTACTGCGCCGACACCGACCAGCCCAGCATCCGCCCGGCCGTGCCGTCCGGCACGCTGTGGCGGATCACTGCCGCGATGCAGGGCAGCAGCCCGCCCAGCGCCAGCCCCATCAGAAAGCGCAGCAGCACCAGCTGCCAACCGGCGCTGACGAAAGCCTGCGGCACCAGCAGCAGCGCCGCTGCACCCAGGCAGGCGACGGTGACGTTCCAGTGGCCGATGCGGTCGGCCAGCCGGCCCAGCCGCGCGGCCGAGAGGATGCTGCCCAGGGCGCCGGCCGACATCACCACGCCGGCCACCATCGTCACGTGCGCCGCCTCGTGCACGAGCTGCGCCACGTAGACGGTGATGATCGGCTCGATCGACATGTTGGCCAGCATCAGCAGCAGGCCGGTGAGCCACATTGCGGCGACCGGCCGGCGGTCGGCTACGCCCTGCCAGCCGCTGCCGGCCGCCTGACGGGCCGCCGCGCCGCGCGGCCGGGGCG
>JASGDG010000311.1:0-4562 GCA_047607325.1 Xenophilus sp.
GGACAACGTGAGCATCACGGTCAAGCTGATCGCGCCGATCGCCATGGAAGAGGGGCTGCGCTTCGCCATCCGCGAGGGTGGGCGCACCGTGGGCGCCGGCGTGGTGGCCAAGATCATCGAGTAAGGATCAGCGCCTAGGGGTATAGCTCAATTGGCAGAGCGTCGGTCTCCAAAACCGAAGGTTGTAGGTTCGATTCCTACTGCCCCTGCCACCTGAAGGTGGTTTCCGCTGCAAGGCGGAGTGTGGAAACAAGCCCGCCACGTCCTGGCGGGCTTCGGCGTTATCGAGAGATCGCCGCCAACGAGGGCCGAGAGGCCGCAGGAAATTCGCCGAACATGGCAGCAACGCAAATCGAAACCGTCAGCACGGGCGCCGACAAGGCCAAGCTCGCCGCGGCCGCCGTCCTGGCGGTGGGTGGGCTCGCCGCTTTCTACCTGCTGGGCCGCGAAGGCGTGATCGTCCAGTGGGCTGCGCTGCTGGTGGCGCTGGCGGCGGCGGTGGCGGTGTTCGCCCTGTCCGAGAGCGGGCGCCGGCTGTGGGCCTTCGGCCGCGACTCCTGGCGCGAGGTGAAGAAGGTCGTCTGGCCCTCCCGCAAGGAGTCGATCCAGATGACGGCCTACGTGTTCGGCTTCGTGGTGATCATGGCCATCTTCCTCTGGGTCACCGACAAGACGGTCGAATGGGTCTTCTACGACCTGTTGCTGGGCTGGAGAAAATGATGAACGACACGGTGGACAACGACGAGGCCCAGCCGGTGCTGGCGCCGCCCGCGAATCCGGATCTGCGCTGGTACGTGGTCCATGCCTATTCGGGCATGGAGAAGGCCGTGGAGCGCAACATCACCGAGCGCATCAACCGCGCTGGCATGCAGGCCAAGTTCGGCCGTATTCTGGTGCCCAGCGAGGAGGTGGTGGATGTCAAGAACGGCCAGAAGCGCACCACCGAGCGGCGCCTCTTTCCCGGCTACGTGCTGGTCGAGATGGTGATGGACGACGACACCTGGCACTTGGTGAAGCACACCAACAAGGTGACAGGCTTCGTCGGCGGCGCCAAGAACCGGCCCGCGCCGATCTCCCAGAAGGAGGTCGAGGGCATCGTCAGCCAGATGCAGCAGGGCACCGACAAGCCGCGCCACAAGGTGGAGTTCACCGTGGGCGAGCTGGTGCGCGTGAAGGAGGGCCCCTTCACCGACTTCAACGGCACGGTCGAGGAAGTCAACTACGAGAAGAGCAAGGTGCGCGTGTCCGTGATGATCTTCGGCCGCGCGACGCCGGTCGAACTCGCCTTCGCGGAAGTCGAGAAGACCTGAGGAATCCCGGAGGCGCGCTTCACGGCTCGGCGCGTCTTCCTTTTTCCAGAGAGCTGCAACCCCGGGGAGCCGCGGCGATGTCCGCGGCGCTAGAACCCGCAAGGAGAAGAAGGCATGGCGAAGAAGATCGTCGGCTTCATCAAGCTGCAAGTGCCGGCAGGCAAGGCCAACCCCTCGCCGCCGATCGGTCCCGCGCTGGGTCAGCGCGGCCTGAACATCATGGAGTTCTGCAAGGCGTTCAACGCCCAGACCCAGGGCGTCGAGCCCGGTCTGCCGCTGCCGGTGGTGATCACCGCGTTCGCGGACAAGAGCTTCACCTTCATCATCAAGACGCCGCCGGCGATCACGCTGATCAAGAAGGCGATCAAGCTGGACAAGGGCTCGGCCAAGCCGCACACCGACAAGGTCGGCAAGATCACCCGCGCCCAGCTCGAGGAGATCGCCAAGGCCAAGATGAAGGACCTGACTGCCGCCGACCTGGACGCCGCGGTGCGCACCATCGCCGGCTCGGCCCGCTCGATGGGCGTGAACGTGGAGGGTGTGTGAAATGGCCAAGCTGACCAAGAAAGCCAAGGCCCTGCAGGGCAAGGTCAATTCCACCAAGCTGTACCCGCTGGGTGAGGCGCTGGCGCTGGTGAAGGAGGCCGCCACGGCCAAGTTCGACGAGTCCATCGACGTGGCCGTGCAACTGGGCGTGGATGCGAAGAAGTCGGACCAGGTGGTGCGCGGCGCCGTCGTGCTGCCCAACGGCACCGGCAAGACCAAGCGCGTGGCCGTGTTCGCCCAGGGCGCCAAGGCCGAGGAGGCCAAGGCCGCCGGTGCCGACATCGTCGGCATGGACGACCTGGCCGCCCAGGTGAAGGCAGGCGACATGCCCTTTGACGTGGTGATCGCCGCCCCCGACGCGATGCGCGTGGTCGGTACGCTGGGCCAGATCCTGGGCCCGCGCGGCCTGATGCCGAACCCTAAGGTCGGCACCGTGACGCCCGACGTCGCCACCGCGGTGAAGAACGCCAAGGCCGGCCAGGTGCAGTTCCGCGTCGACAAGGCCGGGATCATCCACGGCACGATCGGCCGCCGCTCGTTCGACAGCGACAAGCTCCAGGGCAACCTGGCGGCGCTGATCGATGCGCTGAACAAGGCCAAGCCGGCCACCAGCAAGGGTGTGTACCTGCGCAAGGTGGCCGTGTCCTCGACGATGGGCGTGGGTGTGCGCGTGGACACCCAGAGCATCGCGCAGGGCTGAAAGTGATTTGCCGCGCCGCCGTCCGCAAGGGCGGCGATGCGGCGGATGTGGTGGGCTGGCCGTCCCTTTGCGGGGCGGCCGGGCCATCCGAGACCGCTGGTGGACGGTTCGCCGTCCTTAAGCGCCCCTTGCGGGGCAGCCAGCGCAGATGGCGATCCCGCCGCGAGGAAACATGGTTTTCGAAACGGTTGGTCGCTGCATGAAGGCGCGGAATGGAGTCGGTTCTGATTTCATCCGCATTGAAAAGGAGTAGACCTTGAGTCTGAATCGCAGTGAGAAAGAAGCGGTCATTGCCGAAGTGACCAGCCTCGCCGCTAAAGCTCAAACGCTCGTTCTGGCGGAATACCGTGGCATCACGGTCGCCGACATCACCCGTCTGCGCAACGATGCGCGCAGCAAGGGCGTGTCCCTGAGTGTTCTGAAGAACACCCTGGCACGCCGTGCTGTGGCCGGTAGCGCGTTCGAGGTCGTCGGCGACCAGTTCACGGGCCCGCTGATCTATGGCTTCTCCGAAGACGCCGTGGCCGCCGCCAAGGTGGTGGCCGACTTCGCGAAGACCAACGACAAGTTGGTGATTCGCGGCGGGGCGTTCGGCGGCAAGGCCCTGGATGTGGAAGGCGTGAAGCAGCTGGCAAGCATCCCCTCGAAGGAAGTGCTGCTGTCGCAGTTGCTGGGCTTGCTGCAGTCGCCCATCGCGGGCTTCGTGCGCGTGCTGGCGGCCGTGGCCGAGAAGAAGGGCGAGGGCGCAGCCGCTCCGGTGGCCGAGGCAGCCGAAGCCGCCGCGGCCTGAGCGTCCGGGCGGCACCCTGTCAAACCAACATTTTTAGGAAATCAAGATGGCATTCGATAAAGACGCATTCCTGGCCGCGCTGGACAGCTTCACGGTCCTGGAACTCAATGACCTCGTCAAGGCGATCGAGGAAAAGTTCGGCGTGAGTGCCGCGGCACTGGCGGCCCCGGCCGCCGGCGGCGGTGCCGCGGCCCCGGCTGCAGAGGAAAAGACCGAGTTCAATGTCGTGCTGACCGAAGTCGGCGCGAACAAGGTGTCGGTCATCAAGGCCGTGCGCGAGATCACCGGCCTGGGCCTGAAGGAAGCCAAGGACCTGGTGGAAGCCGCGCCCAAGGCCGTCAAGGAAGGCCTGCCGAAGGCCGACGCCGAAGCGGCTAAGAAGAAGCTGGAAGAAGCCGGCGCCAAGGTGGAACTGAAGTAATTCGCTTCACCTTCGAGGCTGGAAGCGCCCTGGCGGGCCTTCCAGCCTTTGCCGCTTCAAGAGGCCGCCACACGAGGCCACCAGAAAGCCGCCGCCCGCGCCGGCTTTCTAGTGTCTTCTGACCCGACTGCAGAAGATCCCTTGGTTCGGGCGATGTGCAACGCATCGCCGTCCGCCATCGCTGGTAGTGGCCAGCCGCCAAGCAGGGGCGCCGGAGAAAGCGGCGCCGCTGGTCTAGTCGCTGATGATCTCAAGCCCGGAGCTCTCATGGCCCAAGCATCGACCTACAGTTATACCGAACGCAAGCGCATCCGCAAAAGCTTCGGCAACCGCGACAGCGTCGTCACGATTCCCTACCTCCTGCAGATGCAGAAGGACGCCTACACCGCCTTCCTGCAGGCGAGCGTGCCACCCCAGAAACGCAGCGACGAAGGCCTGCAGGCCGCGTTCAATGCCGCCTTTCCGATCGTCTCCCACAACGGTTTCGTGGAGATGAAGTTCCTGGAGTACAACCTGGCCAAGCCGGCGTTCGACGTGCGCGAATGCCAGACCCGCGGCCTGACCTTCGCCTCGGCCGTGCGCGCCAAGGTGCAGCTCATCATCTACGACCGCGAGTCCTCGACCTCGCAGTCCAAGGTGGTCAAGGAAGTGAAGGAGCAGGAGGTCTACATGGGCGAAGTGCCCCTGATGACCGACAAGGGCTCCTTCATCATCAACGGCACCGAGCGCGTCATCGTCTCGCAGCTGCACCGCTCGCCGGGCGTGTTCTTCGAGCACGACAAGGGCAAGACGCAC
>JASGDG010000312.1:0-5798 GCA_047607325.1 Xenophilus sp.
ACGATGACGATGGCGCCGCGCGCCACCTCGCTGCCGGTGCCGGCGGTGGTGGGCACGGCGATCAGCGGCGCCACCTTGTCGGTGATCTTCGGCGAGCCACCTTCGATGGTGGCGTAGGTCTTGAGCGGCCCTTCGTGCGTGGCGGCGATGGCCACGCCCTTGGCGCAGTCAATGGCCGAGCCGCCGCCGACGGCGATCAGGCCGTCGCAGCGGCCGGCGCGGTAGACCTCGACCGCGGCGCGCACGGCCGCCTCGGTGGGGTTGGAGGGCGTCTGGTCGAACACCGCGGCTTCGAGCCCGGCGAGGACCGCCAGCGTCCGGTCCAGCAGGCCGGCGGCGCGCACGCCGGCGTCGGTGACCACCAGCGGGCGCGTGATGCCGACGCGCCGGCATTCGTCGGCCAGCAGGCGCAGCGCGCCGAACTCGAACTGGATCTGGGTGAGGTAGTGGATCAGGGCCATGGCTTGTCTCGCAGGGTAGGATCGCCCCGCATCCTATCTGCCTCGCACCGGCAACACCTTCCAGCAGGAGACCCCCCATGACCCAGCGCCGCCCCGTGCCCCCCCCGGGCCTGACGCCCCGGATGGCCGGCGTGGTCGAGCGCATGGCGCGGGCCGGCCGTCCGCCGCTGGACGCGCTGCCGCCCGACGAAGCCAAGCGTGCCTATGAAAAGGGCGCGGGCGTGCTGGAAGTGCCCAAGCCGGCGCTGGACCGCGTGGAGGACTTCGCCATCCCGGCCCGCGACGGCGCCATGCTGCCGGCACGCCTGTACGCGCCTGCGGCCGGGCGCCTGCCGGTGCTGCTGTACTTCCACGGCGGCGGCTTCGTCGTCGGCAGCATCGCCACCCACGATACGCTGTGCCGCGTGCTGGCCGCGCAGGCCGGCTGCGCCGTCGTCTCGCTGGACTACCGCCTCGCACCCGCACACCGCTTTCCGACCGCCGCGAACGACGCCTGGGATGCCGTGCGGTTCATGGCGGAGCAGGGCGGCGGCCTCGGCCTGGACGCCACGCGCCTCGCCCTCGGCGGCGACAGCGCCGGCGGCACGCTCGCCGCCGTGTCCGCCCTTCTCGCGCGCGACGCCGGGCTGCCCGTCGCGCTGCAGATGTTGTTCTACCCTGGCACCAGCGCCTGGGCCGACACCGATTCCTACCGCCGCTTCGCCGACGGGCCGCTGCTCACGCGCCGCCTGGTCGACTGGTTCTTCGCACAGTACGTCGACGATGCGCAGCGCGAGGACTGGCGCTTCGCCCCGCTGCTGGCCGACGACGTGGAGGGCGTGGCGCCTGCCTGGATCGGCCTGGCCGAGTGCGATCCGGTGGTCGACGACGGCATCGCTTACGCCGACAAGCTGCGCGCCGCCGGCGTGCCGGTGGATCTGGAGATCTACCGCGGCGTGATCCACGAGTTCATCAAGATGGGCCGCGTCGTGCCCGAAGCCCTGGCCGCGCAGGGCGATGCCGCGCGCGCCCTCCGATCCGCCCTGAATCCATGACCGACACCCCCGCCGGCCCGGCCCGCGCCGACTTCCGCTTCTTCCACCGCCTGCGCGTGCGCTGGGCCGAGGTGGACATGCAGAAGATCGTCTTCAACGCGCACTACCTGATGTACTTCGACACCGCCGTGGCCGACTACTGGCGCGCGCTGGCGCTGCCCTACGAGGAGGCCATGCGGCAGCTCGGCGGCGACATCTTCGTGCGCAAGGCGACGGTGGACTTCCGCGCCTCGGCCCGGCTGGACGAGGTGCTGGACGTGGGCATGAAGTGCGCGCGCATCGGCAATTCGTCGATGCTGTTCGAGGGCGCGCTGTTCCGCCGCAACCAGCTGCTGGTCGGCTGCGAGCTGCTGTACGTCTTCGCCGACCCGGCGACGCAGACCTCGCGGCCGGTGCCGCCGGCGCTGCGCGCCGTTCTGCTTGACTACGAGGCCGGTGAGCCGATGGCCGAGGTGCTGACCGGCGACTGGGCCGTGCTGGGCGAGGGCGCCTCGGCGCTGCGCCGGCAGGTCTTCATCGAGGAGCAGGGCATTCCCGCCGCCGAGGAGTGGGATGCCGACGACGCCACGGCCGTGCATGCCGTGGCGCGCAATCGGCTCGGCCAGGTCATTGCCACGGGGAGGCTGCTGCCGGCCCAGGATGGTGTGGCGCGCATCGGCCGCATGGCCGTGCACCGCGTGCTGCGCAACGAAGGCCACGGCGAAGCGGTGCTGCGCGCGCTGGAGGACGCGGCCCGCGCCCGCGGCGACCGCGCCGTCACCCTGAACGCCCAGCGCGAAGCGGAGCGCTTCTATGCCCGCTGCGGCTATGCGCCGGTGGGCGAGCCGTTCGAGGAAGTGGGCATCCCGCACATCGCGATGCGCAAGGCGCTGTAGTCCCTCCTGGGGGCGCTCCAGCTCAGAGGTCGTCGAGCAGCGGGTAGGGCAGCGGCGCCAGCCTGAGCGGGGGCCCCTGGGGCGATTGCGCATGCAGCGTGCCGGCCTCCTGCGCCGAAGTCTGCATCGATACCAGCGCCGACCAGCCCCCGCCCGGCCCGGCGGCGGCCTGGACCACGGTACCCACGGGCTGCTGCGGATCGGCGTCGGCGAACACCTCCTGTCCGGCGGCCAGCGGTGCGTCGGCCTCGACCCGATAGGTCCGGCGCTTGAGCGTGCCGCGGAACTGGCTGCGCGCTACCACCTCCTGGCCGGGGTAGCAGCCCTTCTTGAAGTTCACCCCGCCGACCGATTCGTAGTTGAGCATCTGCGGCACGAAGGCCTCGGCCACCGGCGCGCTCAGCGTCGCCACGCCGCTGCGCGCCTCGCTCCAGGCCCACAGGGCCGCGTCCAGCACCGGGGTCTGCGGGGCCGGCGTGCCCTCGGGCGCCAGCCACAGCGCGCGCGGCGCGCCGTCGGCCGGATAGAGGTGGATGACGAAAGCGGCCCCCGCAGCATGGCATTGCCATGGCGCGGCCTGCGGATCGGCGCCGGCCGCGGCAATGGCGCCGCCGGCCAGGCCGTGCACGGCCAGCTCGCCGCTGGCGTCGGTCAGCTTGACCTTGGCCCGCAGCACGTACATCGACAGGCGCCTGAGCGTAGGCGCCAGCAGGTCGCGGCTGCACACCAGCAGCACCTGCTCCTGCGCGGGCCGGATGCCGATGAAGCTGGCCAGCATGCGGCCCTTGGGGTTGCACAGGGCGGCCAGCCGGGCCTGGTCCGGCCGCAGCAGCATGAAGTCCTGCGTCAGCTGTCCATGCAGGAAGCTGGCGGCATCCGGCCCTTCGGCGCGGATCACGCCCAGGGTGGCGAGGGCCGGCGTCACGCCCTGCAGCGGCACGGTGTCGGGGGAGGCGGTGGGCATCGCTGAATTATCATGGCCGCTTCCTTCCAGCAGGTGCCGCAGGGCCTTCCCTCGGCCGCGCCTGCCGACCGCCGACCCCGCCGTGCGCCGCTTCCTGTTCACCCTGTTCCTGCTCGCCGCGCTGGCCGTGTTCGGCACCGGCGCAGCGGCGCTGTGGTGGATGCACCGCCCGATCGCGCTGCCGGCGCCCAGCGTCGATCTCTCGATCGAGCCCGGCACCACGCCGCGCGGGGTGGCGCAGGCGGTGGCCGCCACCGGCGCCCGGGTGCATCCACGGCTGCTCTACTGGTGGTTCCGCTTCTCGGGGCAGGACCGGCAGATCCGCGCCGGCAGCTACGAGCTGGAGGCCGGCCTGACGCCGCGCACCCTGCTGGCCGTGCTGGTGCGCGGCGAGGAGGCCACGCGCAGCATCGTGCTGGTGGAGGGCTGGAACTTCCGCCAGGTGCGCGCCGCGCTGGGCAGGGCCGAGATGCTCAAGCCCGACAGCGCCGGCCTGACGGACGAGCAGCTGATGGAGCGGCTGGGGCGGCCCGGCGTGCACCCCGAGGGCCGCTTCTTCCCCGACACCTACACCTATTCCAAGAACTCGAGCGACGTGGCGCTGCTGCAGCGCGCCATGCGGGCCATGGACCGCAAACTCGACGCCGCCTGGGCCGCACGTGCCGGCGATCTGCCGCTCAGGTCCCCCGACGAGGCGCTGATCCTGGCCAGCCTCGTCGAAAAAGAAACGGGCAGGGCAGCCGACCGCGCCGAGATCGCCGGCGTCTTCGTCAACCGCCTGCGCATCGGCATGCCCCTGCAGACCGACCCCAGCGTCATCTACGGCCTGGGCGGAAAGTTCGACGGCAACCTGCACAGGCGGGATCTGCAGGCGGACTCGCCCTGGAACACCTACACCCGGCCCGGGCTGCCGCCCACGCCGATCGCCATGCCCGGCAAGGCCGCCCTGATGGCGGCCGTGCAGCCGGCGCGCACCCGCTCGCTGTACTTCGTGGCGCGCGGCGACGGTGGCAGCCACTTCAGCGAATCGCTGGACGAGCACAACCGGGCGGTCAACAAGTACCAGCGGGGGCGATAAGGATGGCGCGCGGCCTGTTCATTTCACTGGAAGGCATCGACGGTGCAGGCAAATCCAGCCACATCGACGCGCTGGCCGCGCTGTTCGAGGCCGCCGGTCGCACGGTGCGCCGCACCCGCGAACCCGGCGGCACGCCGCTGGCCGAGACGCTGCGCGGCCTCGTCCTTTCTCAGCCGATGGACCCGCTGACCGAGTCGCTGCTGGTCTTCGCCGCGCGGCGCGAGCATGTGGTGCAGGTCATCGCGCCGGCCCTGGCGTGCGGCGAGGTGGTGCTGTGCGACCGCTTCACCGACGCCACCTTCGCCTACCAGGGGGCGGGGCGCGGTTTCGACATCGCCGTGCTCGGCACGCTCGAAGGCTGGGTCCAGGGCGGCGAAGGGCAGGGCGGCGCCCTGCTGCAGCCCGCGCTGACGCTGTGGTTCGACCTGGCGCCGGAAATCGCCGCCCAGCGCCTGGCCGGCACGCGGCTGCCGGACAAGTTCGAGGCCCAGCCGGTCGAATTCTTCCGCCGGGTGGCGCAGGGCTACGCGGCGCGGGCGGCGGCCGACGCGGCGCGCTTCGAGCGCATCGACGCCGACGCGCCGCGCGAGGCGGTCTGGTCGCAGGTGGAGGCGGCCGTGCGCGGCCGGGGGTGGCTGGCATGACCGCTACCCGGCCGTTCCGAAGGCATTCGCACCCGCAGTCCGAAGGATGGAGGGCAGTCCAGTGAGCGGCAGTGAGCTGCCACCGCTGGCCCCCTGGCTGGCCCGCGCGCGCGACGGCCTGCTGCGCCAGCGCGGCCACGCCTGGCTGCTGCACGGTCCTTCGGGGCTCGGCCAGTACGAACTGGGCCTGGCGCTGGCCGCGGCCTGGCTGTGCGAGCAGCCGACGCCGCAGGGCGCCTGCGGCCACTGCCCGAGCTGCCACGCCATCGCCGTGCGCACCCATGCCGACCTGGCGGTGCTGATGCCCGAGGTCGCCATGCAGGAACTCGGCTGGCCGCTGGACGAGAAAGCGCAGGCCGACATCGACGACAAGAAGCGCAAGCCCAGCCGCGAGATCCGCGTCGAGGCGATGCGCGACGCCGTGGGCTTCGCCCAGCGCACCAGCGCGCGCGGGCGCGGCAAGGTGGTGCTGGTCTATCCGGCCGAGCGCATGAATGCCATCACGGCCAACGCCTTGCTCAAGACGCTGGAGGAACCCGCCGGCGACGTGCGCTTCGTGCTGGCCAGCGAGGCGGCCTGGCAGTTGCTGCCGACCATCCGCAGCCGCTGCCTGGGCTACGCGCTGGACTGGCCCCCGCCCGATGAGGCGCACGCCTGGCTGGCGGGGCAGGGCATTGCCGCCGGACAAGCCGACGCCCTGCTGCGCGCCGCCGGCGGCCGGCCGGACGCGGCCCTGCGCCTG
>JASGDG010000313.1:0-11696 GCA_047607325.1 Xenophilus sp.
ACCGCGGGGGGCGCTTCGGCGGTGCCGGCGGCCGCTTCGACGACCGGGCGCCGCGCGAACCGCGCGGACCGCGCCTGGGCGATGCCGCCTTCCGTGCCCAGCGCGAGGCCATCGAACATGCCCAGGCCGCGCTGCGCAAGCTGGCGGCGCAGGCGCACGGCGAAGTCCTGACCCAGCTGGTCGGCGCCTGGGAGCAGCGCAGCGCCGATGCCCTGCCCAGTGCGCAGGACCTGGGCCGCGGCGTGCCGTCGTCCGTGCGCAGCCAGTGGGCGCAGGCCCTGGCCTCGGCGCCCGGCGGCGATGCGGCCGAGGCCCTGCTGCGTCTGGAGATGGCGGCCGAGGTGCCGACGCCGGCCGAGCAACTGGAGGCGCGCCGTGCGCTGCAGCTCAAGCTGCTGACCCGCCGCAACGAGCCCGGCCCGGCCGAGACCTGGGCCCAGGACGCCGGCAAGGTGCTGGCCAGCGCGCACGATGCCGGCCACGCACGCCGGCTGCAGAGCGCGCTGCGCGCCCTGCTGCGCAAGGGCTGAGGGACGATCGATCGCGCGCGGCCAGCCGCGTGCGCGGGGGCGGTACCTCCTCAGCGCCCGGGCCGGAAGAAGGCGTCGAGCAGCGGCGCCAGCGCGCCCATCTCGCGGCCGAAGCGCGCGCGGTCCACGAAGTAGGCCTCGCACGCGACGGCGAAGAACTCCCCCATCGACGATGCGGCGTAGCCGTCCAGCCAGGGCGGCTCGCCGCCGAAGCGCTCGGCCACGATGGCCTGCTCGCGGAAGGCGTCGTAGGCCGGCTCCATCACCGCCATCCAGGCCGCGCGCGCGGCGCGGGCGTCGTGGGTGCCGGCGAAGCCGGGCGGCAGCGGCGGGCAGCCGTCCACCAGGCCGTCGCGCATGTCAATCTTGTGCGCGAACTCGTGGATCACCACGTTGAGGATCGGGCCGGCCGCGTCGGCGCTGCCGCCTTGCTGCACGTGCGGCCAGGACAGCATCACCGGCCCGCGCTCGCGCGCTTCGCCGATGAGGGCCTCCTCGTACTCGTGCACCACGCCGGCCTCGTCCACTGCCACGCGGCGCGTGCTGACCTCGGATGGCACCACCACGATGCCGACGAAGTCGTCGTACCAGGCCAGGCCGTCGGCCAGGTGCAGCACGGGCAGCACCGCCTGCGCGGCGATGGCCAGCGCCACGGCGTCGGTGATCTCGAAGCCGAGCGCGCCGTTGAATTCCTTGCCCTGCAGGAAGCGCGCGGTGAAGGCGCGCAGCCGCGCGGCGTCGTCCGCCGGGCGCGCGGCGAGAAAGGGGTAGGCGGCCAGCGTGGCCTGCCACGCGGCTTCGGGGATCTCAGGGGCGGCCCGCAGGCCGCGCAGCCAGCGCAGCATCGGTGGCTCAGGCGCCGAGGGGGATGCGCTTCGGCCCGTCGGCCGTCAGGCGCAGCACCTCGGCGCGCGGTGGCTGCGCGGCGGCGTCCCAGTCGCTGAGCACCCAGCGCGTGAGGCCGTCGCCCAGGTCGTGCGCGGCGGGCCGATGCGTATGGCCGTGGATCAGCACGGGTGCATCGGCGCGGCGCAGCCAGCCGCGCGCGGCCGCGGCGTCCACGTCGGCCCACACGGCGCGCGGGTCGGCCTTGTGCGACTCGGATTGCGTGCGAATGCCCTGCGCCAGGGCCCGGCGCTCGGCCAGCGGCCGGGCGAGGCAGGCCGCCTGCCAGGCCGGCGAGCGCACCTGCGCGCGGAAGGCGAGGTAGTCCGTGTCTTCCAGGCACAGCAGGTCGCCGTGGCTGAGCAGCCAGCGCTGGCCGGCGAAGACGAGCACGGTGGGTTCGGCCAGCAGCGTGAGGCCGGTGCGCCCGGCGAAGTCCTGGCCGAGCAGGAAGTCGCGGTTGCCGTGCAGGAAGAAGATCGGCCGCCGGCGGGTGGCGCGGGCCAGCACCCCGGCGCAACGGGATTCGAAGCCGCCGGCTACATCGGCCGCGTCGTCGCCGACCCAGACCTCGAACAGGTCGCCGAGGATGAAGATCGCGTCGGCCGGCGTGCTGGCGAGATAGTGTTCCCACAGCGTGAGCGTGGCGCCTTCCGCGGCCTGCAGGTGCAGGTCGGAGACGAGATCGAGCGCGCGCCAGCCGGCGGGCGCCTGCAGTTCGGCGAAGGCCGCACCGTCCATCGTGCAGGCGCCGGACGCTCGGCTCTATTCCGGGAGGACCGCGGCCTTCTCGATCACCACGTCCTCGACCGGCACGTCGTCATGGAAGCCCTTGCGGCCGGTCTTGACCTTGCGCAGCGCGTCGACGATCTCGGTGCCCTTGACCACCTTGCCGAACACCGCGTAGCCCCAGCCCTGCGCCGTCGGCGCGGTGTGGTTGAGGAAGCCGTTGTCGGCCACGTTGATGAAGAACTGCGCGGTCGCGGAGTGCGGCGCGCTGGTGCGCGCCATGGCGACGGTGTACTTGTCGTTCTTCAGGCCGTTGTCGGCCTCGTTGGTGATCTCGGCGGCGGTGGGCTTCTGCTTCATGCCGGGCTCGAAGCCGCCGCCCTGAATCATGAAGCCGTCGATGACGCGGTGGAAGACGGTGCCGTCGTAGTGGCCGCGCTGGACGTAGCCGAGGAAGTTCTCGACCGACTTGGGCGCCTTCTGGGCGTCGAGTTCGATGACGATCGGGCCGTGGCCGCGGATGCTGAGTTCGACTTGCGGGTTGCTCATGAAAGGCTCCTGGAATGCAATGGGTGCTTACTTGACGAGGGTGGCGGAACGGATGACCACGGGCTCCCGCGGCACGTCGCGCATGCCGCCCTGGACGCCGGTGGGCACGGCGCGGATCCGGTCCACCACGTCCATGCCGGAGACGACCTTGCCGAACACCGCGTAGCCGTGGCCGTCGGGGTTGGGCGCGTCGAGCATGGCGTTGTCCTTCACGTTGATGAAGAACTGGGCGGTGGCGGAGTCCGGATCACTGGTGCGCGCCATGGCGATCGTGCCGCGGCCGTTCCTCAGGCCGTTCGAGGCCTCCAGCGCAATGGGCGCGCGGGTGCTCTTCTGCTGCAGGTCGGCCGTGTAGCCGCCGCCCTGGATCATGAAGCCGTCGATGACGCGGTGGAACACCGTGCCGTCGTAGTGGCCGTCCCTGACGTACTGCAGGAAGTTGGCGACGGTCTTCGGTGCCTTGGCGGCATCGAGTTCGAGCACGATGTCGCCGGCCGATGTGGCCAGCCTGACGTGCGGCGCGGACGGCTGGGCGAAGGCCGGCGCGTGGGCGAGGGCCAGGCCCAGCAGGGCCGCGAGGGCGGTGCGTCGGGGCAGGAAGTGCAAGCTCATCGGGGTCATGCGGAAAGGGTCGGTGCGAGGAAGGTACGCCGGGACGTCGCGCCCCGGCGGCAGGCTTCAGCGGTTGTGTATCGTCTTCGGCGCCGCCCCTGACGGGGCGGGCAGGGCGCCGGTATTCGTGTTCTGTTCGAACAGTTGCCGCACCAGCGCCAGCTTGGCCTCTGCGCTGGCGCTGGTCGAGGCGTAGCCCTGCGCCTTGGCGTAGTGCTGCGCCGCCAGGCGGACGTACACGTCGCCCAGGTTCTCGTGCGCGGTGGCGTAGTGCGGGTTGGCGCGCACGGCCGATTCCAGCGCATCGCGCGCCTTGTCGTACTGGCCCTGCGCGGCGTAGATGGCGGCCAGGTTGTTGTAGGGCTCGGGCAGTTCGGGGTAGTCCTGCGTCAGCTGCGTGAAAGCGGCCTGGGCATCGGCCTGCTTGCCCTGCTCGCTCAGGATCACGCCGCGCAGGAAGCGCATCTGCGGATCGCGCGGGTTGCCCTGGATGTAGGCATCGGCCTTGGTCAGCGCCTCGGCGGGCTTGCCGGAGCGCAGCAGCGTATTCACGTCGGCGTAGTCGTCGGCATGGGCGGCGCCGGCGGCCAGCAGCATGGCGGCGGCGCACAGCGGCGCCCAAAGGAGGGCGCGGGGGGAGGGGAGGAAAGCGGCGTGCTTCATGAAGCTTCTGGAAGGTCGGCGTGGCCATGACGGCATGGCCTGCATCATGCATCGCCAGGGGCCGCCAAGCGGCCGTTTATACTGGCCCGATTCTAACTGCGACGGCCTGCAGTGCCTTTTCCCACGAGGCCCTGGCCGCTGCACAATACGCCCCCTGCCGGGCGCCGCGTTGCCTCTACGGCGCCCCCGCGTTCCCATGACCCTGCGCATCTACAACACGCTCACGCGTGCCATGGAAGAGTTTTCGCCGATCGAGGCGGGCCGCGTGCGCATGTACGTGTGTGGCATGACGGTGTACGACCTGTGCCACATCGGCCATGCCCGGATGATGATGGCCTTCGATGTGGTGCAGCGCTGGCTGCGCGCAAGCGGCTATGCAGTGACTTACGTGCGCAACATCACGGACATCGACGACAAGATCATCCGCCGCGCGCTGGAGCGGGGCATCACGATCCGCGCGCTGACCGAAGAGACCGTCGCGGCCATGCATCAGGACGTGGGTGCCCTCGGCATCGAGCCACCGACGATCGAGCCCCGTGCCACCGAGTACGTACCGCAGATGCTGGACATCATCCGCACGCTGGAAAAAAAGGGTCTGGCCTACCGCTCGCCCGATGGCGACGTGAACTACGCGGTGCGCAAATTTCCGGGCTACGGCAAGTTGTCGGGCAAGTCACTCGACGAATTGCATGCCGGTGAACGCGTGGCTGTGCTCGACGGCAAGGAAGACCCGCTCGACTTCGTGCTCTGGAAGGCGACCAAGCCGACCGAGCCGGACGACGCGAAGTGGGAGAGCAGCTTCGGGACAGGCCGGCCTGGCTGGCACATCGAGTGCTCGGCCATGAGTTGCGCCACGCTCGGGGAAACCTTCGACATCCACGGTGGCGGGGCCGACTTGCAGTTCCCGCATCACGAGAACGAGATCGCGCAGAGCGAAGGCGCCCACGGCAAGCCGCTGGCGCGTTTCTGGGTGCACAACGGCTTCGTGCGCGTCGACAACGAGAAGATGTCGAAAAGCCTCGGCAACTTCTTCACCATCCGCGAGGTGCTGCAGAAATACGATGCCGAGAGCCTGCGCTTTTTCCTGGTGCGTACGCACTATCGTAGCGCTCTGAATTACAGCGACGCGCATCTGGACGACGCACGCAACTCACTCAAACGCCTTTACACCGCGCTTGGCAATGTGGCTCCAGCGACAGTCGCCATCGACTGGAACGACCCGCACGCCGCGCGCTTCAAGGCCGCGATGGACGAAGACTTCGGCACGCCCGAGGCGGTGGCGGTGCTGTTCGAACTGGCGGGCGAGGCGAACCGCACGCGCTCGCCCGAGGTGGCCGGCCTGCTCAAGGCACTGGCCGGCACGCTGGGCCTGCTGCAGGGCGACCCGCAGGCCTTCCTGCGCGCCGGCGCCGCGCTGGACGAGGCCAGCATCCAGGCCCGCATCGCCGAGCGGACGGCGGCCAAGGCGGCGAAGGACTTCGCGCAGGCCGACCGCATCCGCGCCGAACTGCTGGCGCAGGGCATCCTGCTGAAGGACGGCCCCGACGGCACCACCTGGGCTGCGGCCCAGTAATTGCTTCGCCGCCCGCCGCCATGTCCCCCAGCCGCCAGAACGAGATCGCCTTCGTCACCCCGGAGTATTGGGAAGACGCGTGCAAGCACCTCGTCAGGAAGGACCGGGTGATGCGCCGCCTGATCCCGCGCTTCGGCGATGCGCGGCTGCAGTCGCGCGGCGACGCCTTCACCACGCTGGCGCGCAGCATCGTCGGGCAGCAGATCTCGGTGAAGGCCGCGCAGTCGGTGTGGGAGCGCTTCGAGAAGCTGCCCCGCAGGCTCACGCCCGCCAGCGTGCTCAAGCTCAAGGTGGACGACATGCGCGCCGCCGGCCTGTCGGCCCGCAAGGTCGAGTACCTGGTCGACCTGGCGCTGCACTTCGACGCCGGCGCGGTACACGTCGATGCCTGGCAGGACATGGCCGACGAGCTGATCATCGAGGAACTGGTCGCCATTCGCGGCATCGGCCGCTGGACGGCCGAGATGTTCCTCATCTTCCACCTGCTGCGGCCGAACGTGCTGCCGCTGGACGACGTCGGTCTGATCAACGGCATCAGCACCAACTACTTCTCGGGCGACCCCGTCAGCCGCAGCGATGCGCGCGAGGTGGCTGTCGCCTGGGCCCCCTTCTGCAGCGTGGCCACTTGGTATATTTGGCGCTCGCTCGAGCCGCTCCCCGTGGCGTATTGAGACAACCGGAGAACACACGTTGGCGAAACGAACCTTCCTCGACTTCGAGCAGCCCATTGCGGAACTCGAAGGCAAGATCGAAGAGCTGCGCTACGTTCAGAGCGAATCGGCGGTCGACATCTCCGAAGAGATCGACCAGCTCGGCAAGAAGAGCCTGCAGCTCACCAAGGAGATCTACAGCGATCTCAGTCCCTGGAAGATCACCAAGATCGCCCGCCACCCCGAGCGTCCCTACACGCTCGACTACGTGAACGAACTGTTCACCGACTTCGTCGAACTGCACGGCGACCGGCACTTCGCGGACGACCTGTCCATCATCGGCGGCCTGGCCCGCTTCAACGGGCACCCCTGCGTGGTGCTGGGCCACCAGAAGGGCCGCGACACGAAGGAGCGCACGCTGCGCAACTTCGGCATGAGCAAGCCCGAGGGCTACCGCAAGGCGCTGCGCCTGATGAAGACGGCCGAGAAGTTCCGGCTCCCGGTCTTCACCTTCGTCGACACGCCCGGTGCCTACCCCGGCATCGACGCCGAGGAGCGCAGTCAGTCCGAGGCCATCGGCCGCAACATCTACGAGATGGCGCAGCTCGAAGTGCCCATCGTCACCACCGTCATCGGCGAAGGCGGTTCCGGCGGCGCGCTGGCGATCTCGGTGGCCGACCAGGTGCTGATGCTCCAGTATTCGGTGTACTCGGTGATCAGCCCAGAGGGCTGCGCCTCCATCCTCTGGAAGACCGCCGAGCGAGCGCAGGAGGCGGCCGATGCGCTGGGCATCACCGCGCACCGCCTCAAGGCGCTGGGACTGATCGACAAGATCGTCAGCGAGCCGGTGGGCGGCGCGCACCGCGACCACCGACAGATGGCCGCCTTCCTCAAGCGCGCGCTGGGCGAGGCGCTGCGCCAGGTGGCCGACCTCAAGCCGCACGAACTGCTGGAGCGCCGCTACGAGCGGCTGCAGAGCTACGGCCGCTTCGCCGACACGCGCGAGAGCGGCAAATAGCCATCCGGATTCAGCGCCGGGCCGTCGCGGCGGCCCGGCGCTGCACCTGCGCCGTGAGGGATGCGCGCAGGTCGGCGGGCAGGAAATGCGTCGCCAGCTTCATCAGGAGCAGGGCGACCACGCCGTCGTCCAGCCAGCCCAGCACCGGAATCACGTCCGGCACGAGGTCCACCGGGCTGAGCACGTAGAGCACGGCCGCGAGGGCCGTGAGCTTGGCGGCGATGGGCGAGCGCGGGTCGCGCAGCATGACCCACACCAGGGTCAGTTCCTTGCGCATCAGCATCCACAGGCGGCCGAGTTTCCACATGGCGTTCTCCGGGGCGAGGGGGACGGACTGGAAGTGGGGCGGATGGCGCCGATCACAAGCGGCACATGGCTCCACAATGGACGGATGCTTGGATGCGCGTTGTCATGCGGGAAGTTCCCCACGCGTCCCGGAGGACGGCCGTGAGTCGGGCCTTCGAGGTGGCGATGGCGCGCTTCGCGCCCGCGCTGCCGCTGGCTGTGGGCTTCAGCGGCGGGGCGGACTCCACCGCCTTGCTGGCCGCCTGCGCGCGCCGCTGGCCGGGGCAGGTGGCGGCCGTGCACGTGCATCACGGCTTGCAGGCCGCGGCGGATGATTTCGAGCGCCATTGCGCCGGTCTGTGCCGTCATCTGGGCGTGCTGCTGCAGGTGCATCGCGTGGATGCGCGTGCGGCGCCGGGCGAAAGCCCCGAGGACGCGGCCCGCCGGGCGCGCTACGCCGTCTTCTCGGCGCGTCCGGAGCCCTCCGTGGCCTTGGGACACCATGCGGACGACCAGGTGGAGACCCTGCTGCTGGCGCTCTCGCGCGGCGCCGGCCTGCCGGGGCTGGCCGCGATGTCGGAACGCCTGGCGCGCGGCGGCGTGACCCTGTACCGCCCGCTGCTGGCCGTGCCGGCTCTGCAGATCCGGACGTGGCTGCGCTCGCAGGGGCTGCCGTGGATCGAGGATCCGAGCAACGCCGACGCGCGCTATACGCGCAACCGCATCCGGGCCGAGGTGCTGCCGGCACTGGAGCGCGCCTTCGGCCCGGTGCAGGCCACCTTCGCCCGCAGCGCGGCGCATGCGGCCCAGGCGCAGCAACTGCTGACCGAGATCGCGGCGGAGGATCTGGCCGCGGCCGGCGACCCGCCGCGCATCGCGGCGCTGCGGCAGCTTTCCCGCCCGCGCCGGGCCAACCTGCTGCGCCACTGGCTGGCGGGGCAGGGCGAGGAAGCGCGCCCCAGCGCCGTGCAGCTGGAGGCGCTGCTGGACCAGATCGAGGCCTGCCGCACGCGGGGCCACCGCATCCACCTGAAGGCCGGCCGCGGCGCCGTGCAGCGCGATGGCGAGGTGCTGCATTGGTACAATCTGCCGCCCTTGCCGAGGGTGCGCTGACTCCCGGCGCGCCGTGCGGCCCCGCGCCCGCCGCCTTCGCCGCGCAAGGCATTCCCCTTCTTCGCATTCCACCCCCATGGCATTGATCGTTCACAAGTACGGCGGCACGTCGATGGGCTCGACCGAGCGCATCCGCAATGTCGCCAAGCGCGTCGCCAAATGGGCGCGCGCCGGTCACCAGATGGTGATCGTTCCCAGCGCCATGAGCGGCGAAACCAACCGGCTGCTCGGCCTGGCCAAGGAACTGGCGCCCAGCCAGCCCGACGACGACTACCGGCGCGAACTCGATATGCTCGCCGCTACCGGCGAGCAGGCCTCGTCCGCGCTGCTGGCCATCGCGCTGCAGTCCGAGGGCATGGAGGCCGTCAGCTACACCGGCTGGCAGGTCGGCGTGCGCACCGACTCCAGCTACACCAAGGCCCGCATCGAGAGCATCGACGACGCCCGCGTGCGCGCCGACCTGGCCGAAGGCCGCGTGGTCGTGATCACCGGCTTCCAGGGCGTGGACGAGGAGGGCAACATCACCACGCTCGGCCGCGGCGGCAGCGACACCTCGGCGGTGGCCATCGCCGCGGCGCTGAAGGCCGACGAGTGCCTGATCTACACCGACGTGGACGGCGTCTACACCACCGACCCGCGCGTCGAGCCCGACGCGCGCCGCCTGGCGAAGATCAGCTTCGAGGAGATGCTGGAGATGGCCAGCCTGGGCTCCAAGGTGCTGCAGATCCGCTCGGTGGAGTTCGCCGGCAAGTACCAGGTGCCGCTGCGCGTGCTGTCCAGCTTCACGCCCTGGGACATCGACATCAACGAGGAAGCCGCGTCGGGCACCCTGATCACATTCGAGGAAGACGAAACCATGGAACAAGCCGTTGTCTCTGGCATCGCGTTCAACCGCGACGAGGCCAAGATCTCGGTGCTCGGCGTGCCCGACAAGCCGGGCATCGCCTACCACATCTTGGGCGCGGTGGCCGACGCCAACATCGAGGTCGACGTCATCATCCAGAACCTCTCGAGGGACGGGAAGACCGACTTCAGCTTCACCGTCAACCGCAGCGAGTACGCACGCACGGTGGACCTGCTCAAGGCCAAGGTCCTGCCCAGCCTGGGCGCCAGCGAGGTCGTCGGCGACACCAGGATCTGCAAGGTCAGCATCGTCGGCATCGGCATGCGCAGCCACGTGGGCGTTGCATCCAGGATGTTCCGCGTGCTCAGCGAGGAAGGCATCAACATCCAGATGATCTCGACGAGCGAAATCAAGACTTCGGTCGTGATCGATGAGAAGTACATGGAACTGGCCGTGCGCGCGCTGCACAAGGCCTTCGACCTGGACCAGCCCGCCGCCTGAAATGGCATAATGCCGGACTTGACCTTCTGGAGACGTGACCGAGTGGCCGAAGGTGCTCCCCTGCTAAGGGAGTATGGGGTGTAGAGCCTCATCGAGGGTTCGAATCCCTCCGTCTCCGCCAGTTAGAAGCCCCGTTGCTCGTTTGAGCGGCGGGGCTTTCTTCTTTCTGGGCTGCAGCTAGGGATTCGGCGACTCCTTGGAGGATCACTGCCATTTGTGCTTCGTGGTAGTCGGTCGTGTCGAGTTTGGCGACAAGTCCGTCGAGCATCGCTTGCACTGAGTCTTCTCCGAGTAGTTCTGCCAGTCGGGCGCGCACGCCTATTGGGCAGGATCGCTTTCCGTTGCGCATGGCGATCAGGTTTGACGGATCCGTGTTCAGTGCTCTGGCTAGGGGGCGCAAGCCACCGGCTATTTCGGTCGCTTTGGAGATAGCAATATCCAATGATGTAAGTGTTGTCATAATGACATCGGCTCCGTAAGATGATGTTGTCACTAAGACCACGTTGTCGGTCTTGACAACCATCTTATAGGAGCGGCCATGTCTCTTTTCCCTTCCCCCTGGTCTGTCGTCTCGTTGCTGCGCAAGCCGGGCGAACCGAAGGCGCGCTGCGTGGTGTGCCGTCCTGTCGTTCTTGCCGATGGCTCGCCGGAGTGCGAATACCTGCGCGATGCGGACGGCAAGCTGTTGACGTTCGCGACCTGGGACGAGGCGCACGCGGCCATTGCGTGTATCGATTGCCCCCCGGCTGGTGCCTCTAGCGAGGTAAACGAGGCTGCTGCCAGCGTGGCCGCTCCGGCGGTCTCCGGCCAGTCGGCGGGCATCCCTTCCGGCAAAAAGGACTGGGACATCTTCCACGGCACGAAGTGGCTTGCTACGCGGCGTGCCGTGAGTGCGCGCGCTGCCATTGCTCAATTGAGGCGAGAGGCGAAGCGCGGCGCCATCGTCAACCTGCCGGCTGAGCTGAGTGCTGGTCCTGCCACGTTCTTGCTGTTCTGAGCGGTCAGCGTTGAGCGTCTTGCCGGCTGAACCGTGTTCGATTCGATGAATTCGGTTGGTTGGGCGCTCACCGCTGGCACGTTCGCCAGTGGCTCAAAGATGGAGCGTTAAACATGGCTCATGGGAGCATCCTGCAAATCCTCGTGATCGAAGAGGAAGAGGGTAAGAAGGTCAACCCGACCACGGGCAAGCCGAACAAATGGAAGGTCGCACGCGGCTGTGTGCTGGACGACTCGGGCGAGGTCATCACCGTGGGCCGCTTCCGCGTTCCGCGTGCGATGGAGGAAACCATCGCTAAGGGCACGTTCCGCTGCACCTTCGCCCTCGGCGTCCCGGACTGGGGCGACGACAAGGGGGACATTGGTCCCGTCATCACGGCGCTGACGCCGCTCGAACGCAAGCAGGCTCCGCTGCAGAGCCCGGTCGGGAAGCCGTGATGGAGGCGCTGGTGATCGGCTACACGCTCGGCGTGCTGTTCTGGGCTGGCGTGAATGCGGTGGCCTACGCGGATGGCGAGCGCGTGGAGCGTCATCTGCGTATCCAGCGTGCTCGGTTGCGTGATCACGCGGGCGTACCGCCGATCAAGGGCTGACCATGGCCGAGCAGGTCATCCAGTGTGATGAGGCGTGTAGCGTCACCGTGGTGCACGAACTGAACCGCCCCGGCTTTCGCGGAGGCCGATTGGCTTGAGTCAGGCCGGAGTGGCCTGCTGCTCAAGATTGCGATAGTAGGCGGCCTCGAACTCAG
>JASGDG010000314.1:0-3269 GCA_047607325.1 Xenophilus sp.
GGCGCTGGGCGGCAGGCCGAGCACCGCCGCGGCGGCTTGCAGCGCCGCCAGCGCCGCCGCCGGCGTGTGCGTCTCGATCGGCGCGGCGCCGGTCTGCTTGGACAGCTTCTGCCCGTCGGCCGCGCGCACCAGCGGCGTGTGCAGGTAGCGCGGCGCCGGCAGGCCCAGGGCGCGCTGCAGCAGGATCTGGCGCGGCGTGTTGTCGGCCAGGTCCTCGCCGCGCACCACGTCGGTCACACCCTGGTCGGCGTCGTCCACCACCACGGCGAGCTGGTAGGCCCAGGGGCCGTCGGCGCGCCGCAGCACGAAGTCGCCCACCTCGTGTGCCACGTCCTGCCGCTGCGGGCCCAGGCGGCGGTCGGTCCAGGCCACGCCGGTGTCCGCGATCCGCCAGGTCGAGAAGCGCCACGAGCGCGCCGGCCGGCCGCGCAGCCCCTGGCGGCAGGTGCCGGGGTAGACGCGCTCGCCGTGGCGCCGGTGCGCGGCGCCCTGCGCGGCGAGGGCGGCATCGATGTCGCGCCGCGTGCAGCCGCAGGGATAGGCCAGGCCGGCCTGCGCCAGTTGCCGCAGGGCGGCGTCGTAGAGCGCGGTGCGCGCGGTCTGCCATACCGGCGGCTCGTCGGGCCGCAGGCCGCAGCCGGCGAGTTGGCCCAGGATGTGCTCGCCCATGCCGGGCAGGCAGCGCCCGGTGTCGGCGTCCTCGATGCGCACCAGCCAGCGGCCGCCGGCGGCGCGCGCATCGAGCCAGCTGGCCAGCGCGGCGACCAGCGAGCCGGCGTGCAGCGGGCCGGTGGGCGAAGGGGCGAATCGGCCGGTGTATGCGGCCCCCACGCTCCCCGCTTCGCGTGGTTCGCTGCCCCCCGGGGGGGCGCTCGCCGCCTTGGGGCGGCCCGGCGGCGGCGCGGGCGGCCTGCTCACGCGTCAGAGTGCGGCCAGCGCCAGCTCCAGCCCGGAGACGAAGGCGTCCTCGACGCGGTGGCCGATGCACCAGTCGCCCGCCACGCCGAGGCCGGCCTTCGCGTCCCACAGGTGTGAGTGGCCCAGCGGCGCTTCGGTCTTGGCCTCGGTCCACAGGCGCGCCTCGGTCAGCGTGGGGGTGGCGCGGATGCCGGTGATCTCGGCGAAGGCGCGCAGCAGCTTGCCCTGCGCGCGCGCCACGTCGTCGCGCAGGTGTTCGCGCGACCATTCGGCGCTGGCCTGCACCGTCCAGCGCTCGATGGCGCCGCGGCCGGGCTTGGACGACTCGCGTGCCAGCCAGGCCACGCGGTGGTGCGTGGAACGGGCGCAGTTCCATTGCGGCCCCAGGTGCGGCAGGCCCGGCTGGCTGGCCTGCGCGAAGGCGAGGTGCAGCGACCAGCAGGGCGCGATGCGCACGGCCGCCACCTGCTGCGCCAGGCCGTCGGCCACCGGGGCCAGCAGCAGCCGCGCGGCGGCCGGCGGCACGGCGAGGAGCACCGCGTCGAAGCCGGCATGCACGGCGCTGTCGTCGGCGTCGCCCTGCGCGCGCAGCTGCCAGTGGGCGGGCTGCAGCGAGTCGGGCTCGATGCGGGTGACGGTGGTGCCCAGGTGCAGCGCAGCGCCCAGCGGCGCGGCCCAGTGGGTGGCCAGCGCCTCCATGCGCGGCACGGCGACCCAGTGCGGCTCCATGCCCGGCAGCGCGGCCTCGACCAGGCGGCCGGCCGGGTCGAGCACGCGCACCGCGTTGGCGCTCCAGCGCCGGCAGGGCGCGCCGGTGGCCTCGAGCGCCCGGCGGAAGCGCTCGTCGCGCACGGTGAAGTACTGCGCGCCGCTGTCGAAGCCGCCGTAGGGCGATTCCCAGCCGGCCAGCCGCCCGCCCGCGCGGGCGCCGCGCTCGAACAGCGTCACCGCATGGCCGGCCTGCGCCAGCGTGCGTGCCGCCGCCAGCCCCGCGAGGCCCGCCCCGACGATGGCGATGCGGCGGGGCGAGTGCGTGCGGGCGGCGGTGGGCATGGCGGCGGTCTGCGGTGAAGAGGATGGCGCCCGACTCTAACCGTTCACCGGCTCGCGCTCAGCGCCCGCGGTGGCGCGTGAGCAGCGCCTCGCGCGTGGCCGGGCGGTCGAACTGCGCCAGCCACCACTTGAGCGCCAGCCCCGGCTGCGCGGCCGTGCGCACGCGCCAGGCGCAGTGCATGCGGCCCAGCGGCGCCGGGCGCTCGGTGGCCAGTTCCACCAGGTGCCCGGCCTCGATGTAGGGGCGGGCCATCGGCTCGGGCAGGAAGCCGGCGCCCAGGCCGTGCAGCTGCGCATGCAGCTTGGCCTGCAGCGTGGGCACGGTGAGCACGTCCTGCCCCTCCAGCAGGTTCACGCTCATGCCCTGGCGCTGGCGCGCCGAGTCGGCGGCGGCCACCGCGCGGTGGGCGCGCATCCGCGCTTCGGTGAGGGGCTGCGGCGCGCGGGCCAGCGGATGGTGCGGCGCCACCGCATAGACGAAGCGGATCTCGCCCAGCAGGCAGCTGCGGATGCCGCCGCCGGTGAAGGCCAGGCTCCGGGCGTCGAGCACGGCGCCGACGGCGAGGTCGGCCTCGCCGCTGGTCAGGGCCTCGATGGTGCCCAGCAGCGTCTCGTCGCGCAGCTTCAGGCGCGTCGGCGGGTTCAGCGCGTAGAAGGCGCCGACCAGGTCGTACAGCGGGTCGCGCGCGATCGCGCTGTCCAGGGCGATGGTCAGCTGCGGCTCCCAGCCGGTGGCGATGCGGCGCACGCGGTTGGCCACGGCGTCGATCTCGGCCAGCAGCCGGCCGGCATCGCGCAGCAGCTCGGCGCCGGCCTCGGTCAGCCGGGCCTGGCGTGCGCTGCGGTCGAACAGCAGCACGTCCAGCGCGTCCTCGATCTGGCGCACGCGGTAGGTCAGGGCGCTGGGCACCACGCCCAGGGCGCGGGCGGCGGCGGCGAAGCTGCCGCGCTCGGCCACGCCCTGGAGCATCGCCAGGGCGTCGGGGGTGAGGACTTCGCGGGCGCCGGCCATGGCCGCATTGTCATTCAAAATATTTGAATGACATCTTCAAGGCGGCTGCCTTTCGCGGTGGCGCCGGCGGCCTAAAGTGGCGTCCATCGCGGTGCAGTCCGGCACCGCCCACGAGGGGCAGGGCGCCTGGCGGGGCCGGCGCCGCCGCCTGCATTCGAAAGGGTTCAACGATGCTGCAAGTGCGCAAGTCCCGGGAGCGCGGCTACGCCGACCACGGCTGGCTCAAGTCCTTCCACAGCTTCTCGTTCGCGGGGTACCACGACCCGGCCTTCATGGGCTGGGGCAA
>JASGDG010000315.1:0-10173 GCA_047607325.1 Xenophilus sp.
GAAGCCTCGGCCTGCTGCACCTTCGCGACGAAGCCGCGGTACTGCTCGGCATAGGCCGCGTTCTGGTACGCGGTGAGGAATTCCACGCGCCGCGCCACCAGCGATTCGACGCTGTCGCGCTTCCTGAGCTCGATCACCTGGCCGGGGTTCAGGCGCCGGGCCAGCTCGGCCGGCCGGTGCGCCGCCTGGCGGCCCCATTCGAAGGCGGCCTGGTTGGCCTGCACCGCCACCGCGTTGAGTTCGATGGCGCGCATCAGCGACTCGTGCGCCAGCGGGACCCAGCCCTTCTGCCAGGCGTAGCCCAGGATCATCGGGTTGGCGTAGAGGGTGTCGCCCATCAGCTGCTTGGCCGCGGCATCGGCGTCGAAGGCGCCCACGCGGTCCTCGCCCACCGCGCGGGCGATCTGCGCGGCGCAGGCGTCCTGCGGATTCTGCCAGTCGGCATTCCTGACGAAGCCGGCCGTGGGCGTGCCGTGGCTGTTCAGGGCGACGTGGGTGCGGCCCTCGCGCATGCGCGCCAGGGTTTCGTCGTGGACCGTCACGATCGGATCGCAGGCCAGGATCAGGTCGGCCGCCGCCGTGCCCACGCGGGTGGTGCGGATGTCGTGCTGCGTGCCGCCGATCAGCACGTGGCTCCAGGTGGCGCCGCCCTTCTGCGCCAGGCCGGCCGCGTCCTGCGTGACGATGCCCTTGCCCTCGATGTGCGCGGCCATGCCCAGCAACTGGCCGATGGTGATGACGCCGGTGCCGCCGACGCCGGCGACCACGATGCCCCACACCTGGCCGCCCGCCAGCAAGGGCGGCGCCGGCTCGGGCAACGACCCCATGTCGCTGAAGGACACGGCCGCTTGCGACCGTGTTTTCTTCCTGAGACTCCCGCCCTCGACGGTGATGAAGCTCGGGCAGAAGCCCTTCAGGCAGCTCATGTCCTTGTTGCAGGTGCTCTGGTTGATGGTGCGCTTGCGGCCGAACTCGGTCTCCAGCGGTTCCACGCTCATGCAGTTGCTCTGCACGCTGCAGTCGCCGCAGCCTTCGCACACCAGCTCGTTGATGACCACGCGCACCGCCGGGTCCACCGCCTTGCCGCGCTTGCGGCGGCGGCGCTTCTCGGTGGCGCAGGTCTGGTCGTAGATGATGGCCGTGGTGCCGGGGATCTCGCGGAACTCGCGCTGGACCGCGTCCAGTTCGTCGCGGTGGCGCACCTTCACCGGCTCGCCGCCGTAGCTGCCGGGGATCTTCACGCCGTCGTACTTCTGCGGCTCGTCGGTCACGACGACGACCCGGGCCGCGCCCTCGGCGTGCAGGCTCTCGGCGATCTGCAGCACCGAGTGCCCCTCGGGCCGCTCGCCCACCTGCTGGCCGCCGGTCATCGCCACGGCGTCGTTGTAGAGGATCTTGTAGGTGATGTTCACGCCCGCGGCGATGCTCTGGCGGATGGCGAGCAGGCCGCTGTGGAAGTAGGTGCCGTCGCCCAGGTTGGCGAACAGGTGCTTGTCGGTGGTGAAGGACGCCTGGCCCACCCAGGGCACGCCCTCGCCGCCCATCTGCGTGAAGCCGTAGGTGGCGCGGTCCATCCAGTTGGCCATGTAGTGGCAGCCGATGCCGGCCATGGCGCGCGAGCCCTCGGGCACCACGGTGCTGGTGTTGTGCGGGCAGCCGGAGCAGAACCACGGCACGCGGTCCGCGCCGGGCGCGCCGCCGGCATGCAGCACCTGCATCGAACGCTCCTTGGCCTCCAGGATCGCCATCTGCGCGTCGATGCGCGCCACCATGTCGGCGCCGCCGGAGGCGAGGATGCCGGTCTTCTTCAGCCGCCTGACCAGCGCGCGGGCGATCAGGGCCGGGTTCAGGTCGGCATTGGCGCGCAGCAGCGTGTTGGCCGTCGGGTTGGGCATGGACCATTCGCCGCCGGAAAAGTCGCCTTCCGGCTCGTCGAACTTGCCCAGCACGTTGGGGCGCACGTCGGGCCGCCAGTTGTACAGCTCCTCCTTGAGCTGGTACTCGATGACCTGGCGCTTTTCCTCGACCACCAGGATCTCCTGCAGGCCGGCGGCGAACTCGCGCGTGAGCTGCGCCTCCAGCGGCCACACCACGCCCACCTTGTGCAGGCGGATGCCGAGCTGGCGGCAGGCCGCGTCGTCCAGGCCCAGGTCGTGCAGCGCCTGGCGCGTGTCGTTGTAGGCCTTGCCGCTGGCCATGATGCCGTAGCGGTCGTGCGGCCCCTCGATCACGTTGTGGTTGAGCCGGTTGGCGCGGATGTAGGCCAGCACGGCGTACCACTTGTAGTGCATCAGGCGCGCCTCCTGCTCCAGCGGCGCGTCGGGCCAGCGGATGTGCAGGCCGCCGGGCGGCATCTCGAAGTCGGTCGGGATGACGATGCCGGCGCGCTCCGGGTCGATCATCGCGGTGGCACTCGACTCGACGATCTCCTGGATCGTCTTCATCCCCGCCCAGACGCCGGCGAATCGGCTCATCGCGAAGGCGTGCAGCCCCAGGTCCAGGATCTCCTGCACGCTGGCCGGGAAGAACACCGGCGTGCCGCAGGCCTTGAAGATGTGGTCGCTCTGGTGCGCGGCGGTGCTGCTCTTGGCGATGTGGTCGTCGCCCGCCACCGCGATCACGCCGCCCCACGGCGTGGTGCCGGCCATGTTGGCGTGCTTGAAGACGTCGGAGCAGCGGTCCACGCCCGGCCCCTTGCCGTACCAGATGCCGAACACGCCGTCGAACTTCTGCGTCTCCTTCGGCGAGAAGCCGAGCATCTGCGTGCCCCACAGCGCGGTGGCCGCCAGCTCCTCGTTCACCCCGGGCTGGAACACGATGTTCTGCGCCTTGAGGTATTTGCTGGCCTTCCACAGCGCCTGGTCGTAGCCGCCGAGCGGCGAGCCGCGGTAGCCGCTGACAAAGCCTGCGGTGTTTTTCCCCTGCTGCGCGTCGCGCAGGCGCTGCAGCATGGGCAGCTTCACCAGGGCCTGCACGCCGCTCATGAAGGCGCGGCCGCGGTCGAGGCTGTACTTGTCGTCGAGGGTGACGGTTTCGAGGGCCTTGCGGATGTGTTCGGGCAAGGGGGCGTTCATCGTGTCTGTCTCCAGGCTGGGCCTCGTGGGCGTGGCTTGTGCGGCGGACGGGCGTTCGGGTGGAGCGCCGGGCCGCGCCGCCATGATCGACGCAAAGTGTATGCCCGGTGCGGCGACAGGTGTTTGCGTTTGATGCCTCCAAAGGCACCTTCAAAGAAACAATATTGCCACAATGGGAGCGAAATGGAAAAGATCGACAAGTACGACCTGGCGATCCTGCAAGAATTGCAGGCCGACGCGCGCCTGACCAACGCCGAGCTGGCCAGCCGGGTCGGCCTGTCGGCCGCGCCCTGCTGGCGGCGCGTGCGGGCGCTGGAGGCGGCCGGCTACATCAAGGGCTACCACGCCGAGATCGACCGCCACCGGATCGGCCTGGACGTGCTGGCCTTCGTGCGGATGGACACCGAGCGCATCACCGTCGACGCCACGCGCCGGCTGGAGGAGGCGATCCGCCAGCTGCCCGAGGTGGTGAGCTGCCACTACATCAGCGGCACCGGCACCTTCGAGCTGCAGGTCGTCGCGCAGGACCTGGACGGCTTCTCGCGCTTCGCCCGCGAGCACCTGATGAATCTGCCCAACGTGAAGGATCTGCACACCAGCTTCTCGCTGGGCGAGGTCAAGGCCAGCCGGGCGCTGCCGCTGGGGCATCTGCGCGCCTGAGCGCGGGGCCGCCCGGCCCGCCGACAATCCCCGCGCCGATGCCGATCACGAACGAAGAGACCCCCCTGCCGCCCCTCCAGCCCCGCCCGCCGCGCTGGGCCGCGCTCGAACCGCTGAAGCTGCCGGTGTTCCGCATGCTGTGGAGCACCTGGCTGACGGCCAACGTGTGCATGTGGATGAACGACGTGGCGGCCGCCTGGATGATGACCACGCTGACCACCTCGCCGGTGTGGGTCGCGCTGGTGCAGTCGGCCTCCACGCTGCCGGTGTTCCTGCTCGGCCTGCCCAGCGGCGCGCTGGCCGACATCCTGGACCGCCGCCGCTGGCTGGTGGCCACCCAGTTCTGGCTGGCCGGCACGGCCGTGCTGCTGTGCACGGCGGTCGCGCTGGGCTGGATGAGCGCGCCGCTGCTGCTGGCGCTGACCTTCGCCAACGGCATCGGGCTGGCGATGCGCTGGCCGGTGTTCGCCGCCATCGTGCCGGAGCTGGTGCCGCGCACGCAGCTGCCGGCGGCGCTGGGCCTGAACGGCATCGCCATGAACGCCTCGCGCATCATCGGCCCGCTGACGGCCGGCGTGCTGATCGCCAGCGCGGGCAGCGTGTGGGTGTTCGCGCTCAACGCGGTGCTGTGCGTGGCCTCGGGCTTCGTGGTGCTGCGCTGGCGGCGCGAGCACCGGCCGCATCCGCTGGGGCGCGAGCGGCTGGTCAGCGCCATGCGGGTGGGCGTGCAGTTCGTGCGGCAGTCGCCGCGCATGCGGGCGGTGCTGGTGCGCATCGCCGTCTTCTTCTTCCACTCCACCGCCCTGCTGGCGCTGCTGCCGCTGCTGGCGCGCGGCCTGAAGGGCGGCGGCGCGGGCGCCTTCACCGTGCTGCTGGCCTCGATGGGCGCCGGCGCCATCGCCGCGGTGCTGGTGATGCCGCGGCTGCGCCAGGCCTACGGGCGCGACCAGCTGGTGATGCGCGGTGCCGCCCTGCATGCCGCCGCCACGGCGGTGATGGCGGTGGCGCCCAATGTCTGGGTGGCGGTGCCGGCCATGTTCTTCGGCGGCGCGGCGTGGATCACGACGGCCAATTCGCTGTCCGTCTCGGCGCAGCTGGCGCTGCCGGACTGGGTGCGGGCGCGCGGCATGGCGATGTACCAGATGGCCATCATGGGCGCCAGCGCCTTCGGCGCCGCGCTGTGGGGCCAGGTGGCGCAGCTGAGCACCGTGCAGACCGGCCTGCTGGTGGCGGCCGTCAGCGGCACGGTGGTGATGTGGCTGGCGATCCGCTGGGTGACGGACCGCGTCGGCGAGGACGACGTGAGCCCCGCGCAGGCCGGCTGGGCAGCCGGCCCGCCGCCGGAGGCGCCGGCCGAGGGCGGCCGCGTGCTGGTGACGGTGGAATACGTCATCGACCCGGCGCGCGCCGCCGCCTTCCACCTCGTGATGCAGCACACGCGCCGCGCCCGGCTGAGCGAGGGCGCCATCGGCTGGGAACTGCTGCACGACGTGGGCCAGCCCGAGCGCTACGTGGAGCAGATCATGGACGAGTCGTGGACGGAGCATCAGCGCCGCTTCACCCGCGCCACGGCCGCCGACATGGCGCTGCGCGAGCGTCGGCTGGCCTTCCACCGGGGCGAGGCGCCGCCGGTGGTGACGCGCTACGTCATCACACCCTGGTAGCGGCGGAAGTTGTCGATCATCCCCTCGACCAGCGCGTCGATCGGCGGCCTCAGCCTCCGCGCCGGGTGAAGGCATTGGGCTTCGCGCGCGGCGCGGCCGCCCGGCGCGCCGCACGCTGGCGCAGCCAGGCGATGTGCGAGACCAGCCGCCGGCGCAGCGCGCGCCGGGCGGCGATCTCGGCATCGACTTCGGCGATGCGCTCGCGCATCAGCGCCTCCATGTCGGCCTCGGTGAGCCGCCCCGAGCGGTAGCGCGGCAGCACCTCGGCGATGCGCGCCAGCGTGAAGCCCAGGTCGCGGCTCATGGCGATGAAGACGGCCTCGCGCTCCGTGCCCTCGGCGAACTCGCGGTAGCCCGAGCCGAGCCGCCGCGCCTTCAGCAGCCCCTGCGCCTCGTAGCGGCGCAGGCGGTTCGCGGAAACGCCGCTGCGGCGGGCCAGTTCGGAAATCCTCATGGAGCGCAAGCCTAGCAAGCCTGGCCCCGTGCGAAGGTTTGCAGACTGGCCTTCCGTTTCATCCACGCAGGAGTTCCTTCCATGAATGCATGCGAACGCGTGCGCCAGGCCGTGCTGGCGATGCCGATGGCCGCCACCCTCCAGCTGCGGTTCGACCACGTCGCGCCCGGCGAGGCCGTGCTGAGCATGCCGGTGCTCGATGCCTTCTGCTTGCGCCCCGGCCAGCTGCAGGCGACGGCCGTCTATGCCATCGCCGATTTCGCCGCCGTGGGGGCGGCCGGCACGCTGCTGCCGCCCGGCTGGGTCAACGCCACCATCGACGGCACGCTCAAGCTGCTGGCCCCGGCCGCCGGCAGCCGCCTGCGCGCGCACGGCCGCGTGGTCCATGCGGGGCGGCTGCTGAGCGTGTGCGCGGCGCAGGTCCACGCCGTCGACGGCGCCAGGGAGACGCTGTGCGCCACCCTGCTGGCGACGGCGCGCAATCTGGCGCCCCGCTGAGCGGCGCCCGGGCCTATGCGCCCGACTTGCTCAGCGAGGGCTGCACCAGGTCCGCCGTCAGATAACCCACGGCGGCACTGAACTTGTGGTTGTACTTCTCCTTGATGATGGCGTCGATCTGCGCCTGCAGCCTGGCGTCCAGCGCGGGGAAGCGGCTCCACTCGTCGCCGGCGTGCTGGAAGTTGCTCATGATGTAGGTCCAGCCGTTGATCTCGTCCACCGCGTGCAGGCCGGTGGATTCGGCGCCGGCCGGGCACGAGAGCACGCGCGACAGTTTCTTCGTATCGACGTTGTAGGCCCACAGGAAGTTGTTCAGGTGGTTGCCGCTGTCCTCGCCGATGAACAGGGTGCGCATGCTTTCCGAGAACTTCAGGTTGTCGGGGCTGGCGATGCGGTCCGGATCGGCGGTGTTGCCCAGCGCGTCGGCGCTGATGTCGGTGCCCTGGAGCAGCAGGCGCGACTGCGTCGGCACCCACTCGCTGTCGATGGCCGCGCCGTCGCTGTCCACCTGGCCGCCGGCCAGGTCGTGCGCCAGGATGCCGCCGGCCACGATCCTGGACGGGAAGGCGACGTTGTTGGCCGCCACGTAGCCCGGGCCGCCCACGACCATCGAGTCCTGGATGTTGGCCAGCGCCGAGTAGGCCACCTTGTCCCTGGCGTTGACGGTGGTGCCCTCGTTCTTGGTCAGTGCCAGGCTGCCGCCCTTGAGCGCGGCGTAGCGGTGCGTTTCCAGGAAGGCGGCGGCCGTTTCCCGACCCGGCTTGACCTTGACCCAGGCGGTCTTCTTGTTGACGACGATCCTGGTATAGCTGTCGTCCCCCGGGTCGGCGGTGAGCGACTCCATGATGTCCGATGGCTGGATGTTGCCGACATTGACCAGGTCGCTGATCTCCCGGCTGGTCGCGTGGCCGAGGCGGATCCACACGATCCTGGCTGTCGAGGCGGGCGTCAGCGTCTCGGCGTACCTGGCCACGTAGAGCGTGCCGGCCGAGAGGTCCCTGGCCGTGTCGGCCACGAACATGAACAGGGCGCCGTTGGTGGCGTCGTCGCCCATCAGCGCGGTGCGGTCGTCGGGCATCACCTGGATCAGCTCGTGCGAGATGCGGCCCAGGCAGTAGTGCTTCTTGATGGAGCCGGTGCCGTCGGCGTTGACGGTCACCTCGGGCAGGTGGCCGTAGTTGTAGGCCTTGGCCGAGGTCGTGTCGCCGTAGGTGGACCGGCTGTAGGCCTGCAGCGTGGCGAGCGTCTGGCCACCCATGCCCTGGTCGAAGGCATCGGGCTCGTATTCCTCGCTCGACAGGTGCGTGCCCCAGGGCGAGAGGCTGGCGCCGCAGGTGATCCACAGGCCATGCACGCCGGAGGTGTCGACGTTGTGGTACCTGACCAGCGAGAGGTGGCCCGTGGCCGGATCCTGGTTCAGCGTCAGCACGGCGATGGGCGAGGGCAGCGCGCCGTACACGCTGGTCACGCCGTCCTGCGCGTAGGAGGTGTACTCGAACTGCACCACCGCGAACACGGGGTTGCCCGTCACGCCCTCCACCCGCGCGCCGGCCACGGTCAGCAGCGAGGTGCCGTCGGGGCAGTCGGAGAAGAACTGGCGCTCCGAGCCCGGCACGGTGCTGTCGATGATGGCCTGGTTGCGGATGTCGTAGTAGCCGCCGGCGATGAGCGTGCCGCCGCGGCCGTCGGGCACGGCCTGGCCGGTCAGGAAGAAGGGCTGGTAGGCCAGCGCGTAGGTCCGGCTGTCGCCGTCGCTGAAGTTCACCGTCAGGCTGGAGCCGACGGTGGTGGTCGCCAGCGCCACCGGATCGGCGGCGCCGGGGGCGGCCATGCCGGTGAACTCGACCGAGACGCAGGTCGCGGACGCCGCCGGCGTGGTGGGCGGGGCCGGAACGCCGCCGCCGCACGCGCTCAGCAAGGCAGCACCGCCCAGCGGGAGCATGGGCGCGGCACTCAGGAGCTTCAGGGCTTGGCGGCGCGTCGGACGGGACGCCTGGGGCGCGTGGGGATGAGGCATGGGGGTTCCAGGGATCGTGGGGGAGGAGTCGGTGGCCAGGACCTTTCCCCTCTTTTTCAGTCAGGGCCCGGTCAGTCTCGACCGGGACCTTAGACGGCCTCTGTGTCGCCGCCGTGAAAACCGGCCCGCCGCGCCTTCAGTTGCGCACGAGGGCCGCGCCGCCCGACGGATCCGCCCCGCGCGGCCACAGCGCCCACAGCCGCAGCGGCTGCTTCATGCGCGCGGCGAAGCGCCCCGCCTCGGCGCCCGTGCCGGCGAAGAAGTCGGCCCGCACCGCGCCGACGATGGCGCTGCCGGTGTCCTGCGCCACCACCAGGCGCTGCAGCTGCGCCACGGGCCCGGTGGACCACAACCACAGCGGCGTGCCGTAGGGGATGGCCTCGCGGTCCACCGCGACGGAGCGCCCCGCCGTCAGCGGCACGCCCTGGGCGCCGCGCGGGCCGAAGGCGGCATCCACCTCGGCCAGCGGCTCCTCGCGGAAGAAGGTGTAGCGCGGGTTGCTCCACAGCATTTCGCGCACGCGCTGGGGGTTCTGCGCCGCCCAGGTCTTCACGTCGTCCGGCCAGCGGCCCAGGGGCGCCACGCCCTGGCCGGCCAGCCAGGCCTGCACACTGCGGTAGGGCTGCTCGTTGGTGCCGGCGAAAGCCAGGCGCACCGTATGCTGCCGGCCGTCGGGTTCGGTGACGCGCAGCCGGCCCGAACCCTGGATGTGCAGCATCAGCGCGTCCACCGGGTCGGCCAGCCAGGCGATCTCGCGCCCGCGCAGCGCCGCCTGGGCCTGAGGCTCGGTATCGATCTGCTGGCGCGTGTACCAGCCGCGCCCGCGTCCGGCGCCCGGCGGCAGGCCGTACAGGGGCACGGCGTGCGTCGCGGTGGGCTGGCGCGTGGCATCGAAAACGGGCTCGTAGTAGCTGGTCAGCAGCCCCTCGCTCTGGCCGCCGGGGGCCTCGACGCGGTAGGGCTGCAAGCGCTCCATCAGGAAGGCGCGCTGCTCCTCGGGGCTGGCGATGGACAGGCGCCGCATCTCGCCGCACAGCGGCGCGAAGGCGGCGTTGGGCCGCTGGCAGTTGGCCAGCAGGGCGGTCCAGCCCTCGCTGGTCTCGTCCTCCTGGAAACCGGGCAGATCGGCCCAGGCCACGGGTACCCAGCGCGTCTTGGGGTGGGTGAGCGGGCCGGCCAGGGGCGGCAGCGGACGCGCCGTGTCGATGGGGCCCGGCTCCGGCACGCGCGGCGTCCCCGGACCGGAGGCGCAGCCCGCCAGCATTGCTACGATCGCCAGCGCTGGCGCCAGGCGCGCCGCAAGTGCACATCTCATGCTTCTGATTTTGCTCGAAGCCCTCGCGGCCCTGGCGGCGCTCGTCCTCATCGTCTGGTGGACCATGTTCCATGGCCGCCCGGGCGGCGAGCCAGTGGGCGGGGACGACGAAGCGCCGCGCTGACCGGGCGCCGCGGCGGCTGCCTGCGCGGGCGGGCGGGCCGTTTCCCGGTGCACCGCGTGCTACGGTGTCCCCTGGTGGCGGACGGGCATTTGTCACGCCCGGACCTGAACTCACAGTTCGATACCACCGCCGCGGCGCTCAGGCGCTCCGGCGCGCCGACACTGCGTCTCGCGCCGCTGCCCGGCGGCGGCATCCGTCAAAAAGCAAAGGAGCACACACCATGCATCACAAGATCGTTCTGAGCACCGCCGCGCTCGCCGTCGCGCTGACCGGCTGCGCGGGCATGTCCGACACGCAGCGCGACGTGGGCATCGGCGCCGGCGCCGGCGCGCTGGGCGGCGCCGCCATCGGCGCCCTGGCCGGCAAC
>JASGDG010000316.1:0-10162 GCA_047607325.1 Xenophilus sp.
CGCGCCCGGGTCGGCCGGCGCGGCGTCGGCCTTGCCCTTGGGCCTGGCGGGCGCGTCCGCCGCCTTCGGCGCCTCGGCCGGGGCCGGCGCGGGCGGCTCGAACAGCGCGTCGAGCTGCTTGATGTCCACCCGCTGCATCAGGTGCCGGTACTCGCCGATCTGGTGGCCCGGGCCCAGCAGCCGCGCCGCGTCGGCCAGCCGCTGCGGCGGCACGATGAGGAAGTGCGCCACCTGCGCGCCGACCTGCGGCAGGATGGGCTGCAGGTAGATCGTCAGCAGGCGGAAGGCCTCGATGCAGACCGTGCACACCTCCTGCAGGCGCGCCGACTGCTCGGGGTGCTTCGCCAGCTCCCAGGGCTTGTGGGTGTCGACGTAGGCGTTCACGCGGTCGGCCAGCGCCATCACCTCGCGCACGGCGCGGGCGGTGTCGCGCTCCTCGTACATCTGCGCGATGCCGTCGCGGGCCGCCTGCAGCGCGTCGAGCAGTTCGCGGCCGTCGGGCGGCAGCTCGCCCAGCCGGCCGTCGAAGCGCTTGGCGAGGAAGCCCGCCGCGCGCGAGGCGATGTTGACGTACTTGCCGATCAGGTCGGCGTTGACGCGCGACATGAAGTCCTCGGGCGTGAAGTCGATGTCCTCGTTGCGGCCGTTGAGCTTGGCGGCCAGGTAGTAGCGCAGCCATTCCGGATTCATGCCCAGGCTCAGGTACTTGAGCGGGTCCAGGCCGGTGCCGCGGCTCTTGCTCATCTTCTCGCCGTTGTTCACCGTCAGGAAGCCGTGCACGCAGATGCGGTCGGGCGTCTTGCGGCCGCTGAACTTGAGCATCGCCGGCCAGAACAGCGTGTGGAAGGTGACGATGTCCTTGCCGATGAAGTGCACCTGCTCCAGCTCGGGCTGGGCCATGTACTGCTCGAAGGTCATGGCGGCCGGCGTGGGCGTGTCCTCGTCGATGTCGGCCTCGATGCGCGCCTTGTCCAGCAGGTTCTTCAGCGAGGCCAGGTAGCCCACCGGCGCGTCGAGCCAGACGTAGAAGTACTTGCCCGGCGCGCCGGGGATCTCGATGCCGAAGTAGGGCGCGTCGCGGCTGATGTCCCAGTCGCCCAGGCCCTCGCTCTTCGTGCCGTCGGCGTTCTCGCGCACGGTGAACCACTCCTTCACCTTGCGCGCCACCTCGGGCTGCACGTGCCGGCCGTTCTGCGTCCATTCCTCCAGGAAGGCGACGCAGCGCGGGTCGGACAGCTTAAAGAAGAAGTGCTCCGAGCTCCTGAGCACCGGCTTGGCGCCGGACAGGGCCGAGTAGGGGTCGACGAGGTCCGTCGGCGCGTACACGGCGCCGCACACCTCGCAGTTGTCGCCGTACTGGTCCTTGGCGTGGCAGCGCGGGCATTCGCCCTTGATGAAGCGGTCGGGCAGGAACATGTTCTTCTCGGGGTCGAAGAACTGCTCGATGGTGCGCGTCTCGATCAGGCCGCTGGCCTTCAGGTCCAGGTAGATCTGCCGGGCCAACTCGTGGTTCTCGGGCGCGTCGGTGGAGTGCCAGTTGTCGAAGGCGATGTGGAAGCCGTCGAGGTAGGGCTTGCGGCCGGCCGCGATGTCGGCGACGAACTGCTGCGGCGTCTTGCCGGCCTTCTCGGCCGCGATCATGATCGGCGCGCCGTGCGCGTCGTCGGCGCCGACGAAATGGACCTCGGCGCCGCTCATCCGCTGGAAGCGCACCCAGATGTCGGCCTGGATGTATTCCATGATGTGGCCGATGTGGAAGTTGCCGTTGGCGTACGGCAGGGCGGTGGTGACGAAGAGCTTGCGCGGGGCGGGCATGGGAGTGGGTCTCGGCGTGGAAGCGGGCCCCCGACGAGCCCGGGGCCGGCGCGCCGCCAGGAGCGGCGGGGCAGGCATTCTAGATTTTGCGCCCGCGCGCCGCCTCGCCGGGGCCCGATGCCCTTCAGCGCGCGGCGGCGGCGGCGTGCGGCAGCAGGCCGGGCCGCCCGCAGGGCAGGAAGCGCCCCTGTCCCGGCCGGCCGAGGTAGCGCTGGCCGTCCCACAGCACCTCGCCGCGCGAGAGCGTCATGCCCGGCCAGGCGGCCAGCCGCATGCCCTCGTAGGGCGTGTAGTCGGCGGCGTGGTGCAGCATGGCGTTGGCGATCGTGCGCGGCTGCTCGTCCCAGACCACGAGGTCGGCGTCGGCGCCGATGGCGATGCTGCCCTTGCGCGGGTACAGCCCATAGGCCTTGGCCGGGTTGGTGGCCGTCAGTTCCACGAACTTCTGGGGCGTGATGCGTCCGCCCAGCACGCCTTCCGACCACAGCAGGGGCATGCGCGTCTCGATGCCGGGGATGCCGTTGGGGATGTGGCGGAAGGGCACCTCCCGGCCGCCGGGGCGCTTGCCCTCGGCGCCCTCGAAGTTGAACGGAGAGTGGTCGGACGAGACCACGGTGAACAGGCCGTCGGCCAGGCCGTCCCAGATCACCTGCTGGTTCGCCTTGTCGCGCGGCGGCGGGCTGCACACGCAGCGCGCGCCCTGGTAGCTGTCGTCGATGCCCAGATCCTCCGCCGTCAGGAAGAGGTACTGCGGGCAGGTCTCGGCGAAGACCGGCAGCCCGTGGGCCCGGCCCCAGCGGATCTGCTCGACCGCCTCGCGGCCGGAGACGTGCACGATGAGGATGGGCACGTCCACCAGCTGCGACAGGGCGATGGCGCGGTGCGTGGCTTCGCGCTCCACCAGCAGCGGGCGCGCATGGGCGTGGTAGCGCGGCGCGGTGCGGCCGGCGGCCTCCAGCCGGCCGGTCAGCCAGGCGATGCAGTCCGAGTTCTCGGCATGGACCATCGCCATGGCGCCGTGGGTGCGCGCCACGTCCAGCACCTGCAGGATCTGGCCGTCGTCCAGCTTCATGTCGTCGTAGGTCATGTACAGCTTGAAGGAGCTGTAGCCCTCGCGGATCAGCGCCGGCAGCTCCTCCTGCAGCACCGCGGGCGTGGGGTCGCTCACGATCAGGTGGAAGGCGTAGTCGATGCAGGCGCGCCCGTCGGCGCGGCGGTGGTAGTCGGCCACGGCGTCGCGCAGCGACTGGCCCCGGAACTGCGCCGCGAAGGGCACCACCGTGGTGGTGCCGCCGCACACGGCCGAGCGCGTGCCGGTCTCGAAGTCGTCGGCCAGCTTCACTGGCGGCTGCTGGGGCTGGTCGAGGTGGCAGTGGGTGTCCACGCCGCCGGGGGTGACGCTGCGGCCGGCGGCGTTGATTTCGCGCGCGCCCGGCCCCAGGCGCTCGCCGAGCTGGACGATGCGGCCGTCCTTCACGCCGATGTCGCAGTCGAAGACGTCGCTGGCGGTGACGGCGCGCGCGCGCCGGATCACGAGGTCGAAGTCGTGCATGGGCTGGTCTCCTTCTTCACCGCGCCGCCGCCAGCCGCGGCGGGGCGGCCTTGCGGCTGCGGGGCAGGTGGCCCTTGCCGTAGTGGCGCTCCAGGCGTCCCTGCACGAGGTTCCACAGGCTGGTCAGCACCAGGTAGTAGAAGGCCGCCACGCAGTACAGCTCCAGCACCTCGAACTTGGCCTGCATCAGCACCTGGCTGCGGCGCATCAGCTCCTCCATCGAGATGACGGAGGCCAGCGAGGTGGCCTTGAGCAGCCCGTTCACCGAGTTGCCCAGCGGCGGGATGATGATGCGGATGACCTGCGGCAGCGTCACCAGCCGCAGCGTGGCGAAGCGCGACAGGCTCAGCGCCTTCGCCGCCTCCACCTGCCCCTTGGCCACGGCGGAGAAGCCGGCGCGGATGGTCTCGGAGAGATAGGCCGCCTCGTTCAGGCTCAGCGCCAGGATGGCCGAAGTCAGCACGTCCAGGCGGATGCCCAGCTGCGGCAGCCCGGTGTAGATGATCACCAGCTGCACCAGCAGCGGCGTGCCGCGGAAGATCCACACGTAGAAGCGCGCCGGCGCATTGAAGAGCCGCTGGCTCGACATGCTGCCCAGCGCCAGCGGGAGCGCGAGCACCAGGCCGATGGCGATGGTCGCCACCGTCAGGCCGATCGTGATGCCCACCCCGCCCAGCAGGTAGGGATTGACCAGGTACGACAGGAATGCGTCGACGTTGAACACGGCCGGCCTCTCGCGTCTGTCCTCTTACTTGGCGGCCGGGCCGGGGCCGCGGATGGCGAAGCTCTTGAGGTCCTTCAGGCGGGTCATCTTGAACTTGTCGAACAGCTTGTCGTAGGTGCCCTCGGCCTTGATCTCGTCCAGCGCCTTGACGGCCGCCTCCGCCACCGCCTTGTCGCGGAAGTCCAGCGTGATGTCGGTGCCGCTCAGGCCGCTCAGCCACACCTTGGCGATGCCGCGTTCGGCGAAGGCGGCGGCGGTCTCGTCGATGTTGATGCCCGCCTCCAGCTGGCCGGCGCGCAGCGCGGCGGTGGTCTCCGAGGCGGTGGCGAAGGTGCGGAAGTCGATCGCCTTCATGCCCTTGGCCACCAACTGCTCGTTGAACTCGCGCGCCTTGCGCTCGGTGTAGGTGCCGGTCTCCAGGCCGACCACGCGGCCGGCCAGGTCCTCGAAGCGGGTGATCTTCAGCGGGCTGGCGGGCACGGTGTAGATCGACAGCGACTGCTGCGCGTAGGGGATCATGTACATCAGCCGGGAACGCTCCTCGGTCCAGAACAGGCCGGTGTTGATGGCATCGAAGCGGCCGGCCTGCAGGGCCGGGATCATGGGCGGCATGTCCATGCGGACGAAGACCGGCTCCAGGCACAGCTTCTTCGCCACGGCGCGGCCGAGTTCGACGTTCAGGCCCTGCAGTTCGCCCTTCTCGTCGACGAACTGCTGCGGCGGCAGCGTGGGGTTGATGGACATCTGCAGCTTGCCGGCGGAGACCAGATGGTCGGCCGGCACCTTGGGCGCGCAGCTCTGCGAGAAGGCGGGGCCGCCGAGCGCGGCGCCGAGAAGAAGGCCAAGGAGGAGGCGGGAGCTTTTCATGGTCGGACTCTGGAGCGGGTTGAACAACGGGGGGAGGGAAGGGAAAAGGAAGGAACTCGGGCGTCAGGCGCGCGCCGCCTCGCGGCAGGCCACCAGGGCCGCGTGGCGGGCCTCGATGACGCATTCGCCGCGCTGGTTGACCAGCTCCAGCGCCTCGGTCACCACGCCGCGGCCGCCGCGCGAGGACAGGCGCTTGTCGACGAAGCGGAACACCACGTGCACCGAGTCGCCGGCCACCACGGGGTGCAAGAAGCGAACCATGTCCCAGCCCAGCGAGGCGATGGAGCTGCGCTCGTACAGCTTCAGGGCGGTCTTGAGCCCCTCCATCAGCGACAACCCGTACAGGCCGTGCGCGATCACGCCGGGAAAGCCGCGCGAGCGCGCATAGGCCGCGTCGGTGTGCAGCGGGTGGTGGTCCAGCGTCAGGTCGCAGAAGCGGGCGATGGCCTGCTCGTCCACCGTGTGCGCCGGGCTGCGCAGCTCGGTGCCGAGCACGACGTCGTCGAACCAGAGGTCCATGCCTGCCGCGCTCACCGGACGACCCTCCGTGCTGCGCACTGCGGGTGCGAGCGCCTTCGGAACGGCCGGGCGGCGCTCATCGCCGCGCTCCTTCGCGTGCCGGCAGCGCATGGAACTGCTCGCGCATCCCCATCGCGCCGGGGCGGAAGATGCGCGGGTCCATCTCGCGCAGCGCCGGGCTCACGCGCAGCTCGAAGCCGATCTGGTCGAGCACGTCTTCCTTGAGCCGCACGCCGGGCGCGATCTCGGTCAGCACGATGCCCCCGGGCTCGCACTCGAACACCGCGCGGTCGGTGACGAAGCTCACCTGCTGGCCGCGCTCGCGCGCCAGCCGGCCGGAGAAGCTGATCTGCCCCACCTTCGGCACGAACTTGCGGAACCGGCCGTCGCGCCGGATGACCAGCCGGCCGTCCTCCACGCGGACGTCGGCCTCGCCGCCGGTGAGCGAGCCGCTGAACACCAGGCGCCGGGTGTTCTGGGTGATGTTGATGAAGCCGCCGGCGCCGTCGTAGCGCTTGCCGAAGCGCGTGACGTTCACGTTGCCCTCGGCGTCCACCTCGGCGAAGGAGAGGAAGGCGCAGCTCAGGCCGCCGCCGTCGTAGAAGTCGAACTGGTAGCCCTGGTCGAGGATCACGCGCGGGTTGACGGCGGTGCCGAACTCGCGCGCGTGGCCGGGCACGCCGCCGACCACGCCCGATTCCACCGTGAGCGTGATCATCTCGTCGATGCCTTCCTCGGCCGCGACGTTGGGGATCATGGCCGAGATGCCGACGCCCAGGTTCACCACGTCGCCGGGGCGCAGTTCGAAGGCGGCGCGGCGCGCGATGACGCGGCGCGCGTCCAGCGGGTCGGGGGCGATGCCGGAGGCGGGCAGGCGCGTCTCGCCGCAACGCGCCGGGTCGTAGGGCGTGGCGTAGGTCTGCAGCTGGCCGGGCTCGACCACGAAGTGATCGACGAGGAAGCCGGGGATCTTCACCATGTGCGGGTGCAGGGAGCCGCGCCGCACGCGGCGCTTGACCTGGCAGATCACCAGGCCGCCGGCGTTGTGCACGGCCTGCGCCATCGACAGGTCCTCGCGCGCGGTGGCCTCGTGCTCCATGCTCACGTAGCCGTCCTCGTCCACCGAGGTGCCGCGGATCAGCGCCACCGTCGGCACGCCCGGCGCGCGGTAGAAGAGGTAGTCGGCGCCGGCCACGTGCACGCGCTCGACCAGCGGCTCGGTGGTGCGCGCGTTCATGCGGCCGCCGTCCTGCAGCGGGTCCATGTAGGTGCCCAGGCCCACGTGCGTCAGCACGCCGGGCTGGCGGCCCGCCATGGCGCGGCACAGGTGCGTCATCACGCCCTGCGGGAAGTTGTAGGCCTCGACCTCGCCCGCCACGATCATCCGGATGAAGGGCAATTGCATGCCGAAGTTGCCGCCGATCACGCGCCCGACCAGCCCGGGATGCGCGAAGCGGCACAGGCCCTTCTCGGTAAGCGCGCCCACGCCGGTGACGTGGAAGAGGGTGAGCCCGCGCGGCCCCTGGCCGGCGAGGAAGCGCCGCTCGACGGCCTCGAACAGCGCCTCGGGCACGCCCGATCCGCCGTTGCCGCCGGTCATGACGAAGTCGCCGTCGCGGATGAGGGCCGCCGCTTCGTCGGCGGTGATGCAGCTGATCATGGCCGTGCCCTCGCTTACGCCAGTTCCTTCTCGACCTGGCGCGCGATGATCACGCGCTGGATCTGGTTGGTGCCTTCGTAGATCTGGGCCAGCCGCACGTCGCGGAACAGGCGCTCGACGCGGTAGTCGCGCGAATAGCCGTTGCCGCCGTGGATCTGCAGCGCGCTGGAGACGTGCTTCATCGCCATGTCGGTGGTGAACAGCTTGGCGTGCGCGGCCTCCTTGGCGTAGGGCAGGCCGGCGTCGTGCAGGCGGGCGGCGTGGTGGATCAACAGGCGCGCGGCGGCGATGTCGGTGGACATGTCGGCCACCATGAACTGGATGGCCTGGAAGTTCATGATCGGTGCGCCGAACTGCCTGCGCGTCTTCGCGTAGGCCACGGCGTCCTCCATCGCCGCCTGCGCCATGCCCAGCGCCATGGAGGACATCAGCAGCCGGCTGAAGTTGAAGTTGCCCATGGCCGTCTTGAAGGCCTGGTTCTCCACGCCGATCAGCGCCTCGGCCGACACCCGCACGTCCTCCAGGATGATCTGGCAGTCCTCCAGGCCGTGCATGCCCAGCAGCTCCTCGTTCTTGCCGCGGGAAACGCCCTTCTGGTGCGCGTCGACCATGAAGCAGCTGATGGCGCGGTGCCCCGGCGCGTCGCCGGTGCGGGCGAAGACCATGATGCGGTCGGCCACGCCGCCCAGCGTCACCCACGCCTTGGTGCCGTGGATGACCCAGCCGCCGTCGCCGCTGCGGCGCGCCGAGGTGGTGATGCTGGCGGTGTCGGAGCCGTAGTCGGGCTCCGTCATCGCGGTGGCCATGACGACGGAGCCGTCCAGGATGCCGGGGATCAGCGCCCGCTGGCTCGCGTTGCCGTGGTGGTGCAGGAAGAGGGCGGCCTCGACCGGGATGGCGAAGGCGTTGCCGATGGCGCCCGAGCAGCGCGCCAGCTCCTCCATCACCAGGCAGGTGCTGACGGTGTCGAAGCCCGAGCCGCCCGCCGCCTCGGGCAGGCTGACGCCGAACAGGCCGAGTTCGGCCATGCCGAGGTAGAGGGCGCGGTCGAAGCGGTCCTCGCGGTCGATGGCTGCCGCGCGGGGCAGCACCTTGTCCTGTGCGAAGCGGCGCGCGGTGTCGCGCAGGGAGATCTGGTCTTCTGTCAGGAAGTGGGTCATGGCGCAGTCGGGAAGCGGATGGGATGGAACAGGCCCTAGTCGCTGGCCAGGCGGCCGTCGTGGGCGACCTCGTCGGGCTCGCGGTCGAGGAAATACACCGCCACGCTGTGGCTGTCGGTGTCGAAGGTGGCGGCCAGCGCGGGCGTGAGCGCGGCGGCCGCGGCGCGGCGCTGCGCCGCGCTGCGGCGGTAGGCATGCACCTTGACGAACACGCGGGCGCCGCGCTCGGGCAGGCCGAAGCGGCCTTCGTGGGCGTAGTCGGCCGCATCGAGCGGCAGGAAGTACACGGTCACGGTGGCGGCGGAGACATCGAAGGCGTCGACGATGCCGCGCGTGACGACGGCCGCCAGCTCGCGCTTGCGGGAGGCTTCGGCGCGGGGCGCCAGGATTTCCACGTAGGGCATGGGGTGGTTCAGGAAGAGGGAAGGGTGCGGCAGGAGGCGCGCTCGATCAGCCGGGCGCCCACGCGGTATTCGCGGCCGCTGTTGGCCACGCCGCCCAGGCGCTGCACGAGGCGGTCCACCGTCAGGTTCGCCATCTCCGCGGCGCCGCTGTCGACGACGCTGATGGCGGGGCGCTGCCATTCGAGCCAGGGCGAGTCCTCGTAGAAGAGCAGTGACAGCTCGTCGGGCACCGACAGCCGCCGCTCGGCCACTGCGCGCACCACGCCCAGCGAGGATTCGTGGTTGGCGACGAACAGCGCCGTGGGCGGCTCGGGCAGCGAGAGGAGGGCGTTGGTGGCCGCCAGGCCGGTGTCGGGCAGGTAGCGGCCGGTCTGGACCAGCCCTGGCTCCACCGGCAGGCCCGCTTCCTGCATGGCGCGGCGGTAGCCGGCCAGGCGTTCGCGGCCGGACGTGGTCTCGCCCGGGCCGACGATCAGCCCGATGCGGCGGTGGCCGCGCTCCAGCAGGTGGCGGGTGCCGTTGTAGGCGCCGTCCAGGTCGCCGGCCAGCACCGACTCCAGCGAAGCGTTCTCGACGCGGCGCACGGCGCAGATGACGGGGATGTCCGCGTGTTCCATGGCCAGCAGCTGGGCGCCGTTGGCGCCCGTGGGCACCGCGATCAGCCCGTCGATGCCGTGGTCCATCAGGGTGCGCAGGATCTCTTTCTCCTGGGCGGCGGCGTCGCCGCTGATAGTGAGGATCACCTGGTAGCCCTGGGCCTGCATGCGCGCCTGCACCACCGAGGCGAGCACCTGGAAGGAGGCGTTCTCCAGGTTGTGGACCATCAGGCCGATCAGGCGCGAGCTCTTGGTCTTGAGGGCGCGGGCGAAGGTGTTGGTGCGGTAGCCCATGGCTGCCGCCACCTGCACCACGTGCCGCAGGGTGGCCTGGTTGATCAGGCTGGAGCCGGCCAGCGCCCGCGAGGCGGTGGCCACGGACACGTCGGCGGCGCGGGCGACGTCGCGCAGGGTCACCGCCATGGTGCGCCCCCTGATCTGCTTTGGTGCGGCGAGTTTTTTGCAAACGATTGCATATTTCCATCCTAGCGTTTCTCGAAAGTAATTTGGAAAATCCATGTGAATCTGTCGGAGATGCAGCGAATTTGATTGCAATCGTTTGCAAGACAGTTTCATACTGCATGCCCGACTGATTTCGAGCCCGACATGGCATTGCGCATCCACGGCGGCGGGGTATGGCCCGCCACCCTCACCCCCTTCGCTCCCGATGGCGCGCTCGACGAAGCGGCGCTGCAGGCCCACGTCGCCCAGGTGGCCGGCACGCCGGGCGTGCGGGCCGTGGTCGTCAACGGCCATGCGGGCGAGGCCACGTCGCTCGATCGCGGCGAGCGCGCCCGCGTCGTCGCCCTGGCGGCCGGTGCGGCCGGCGGCGTGCCCGTGGTGGCCGGCGTCGTCGCCGAGGACC
>JASGDG010000317.1:0-3375 GCA_047607325.1 Xenophilus sp.
AAAAATCCCGGGGGGCTCGGCGGCCCCCCCGGGGGGGGGGGGCCCCCCCCCCCCCCCCCCCCGCCCCGTTTCAATCCCTGCCTGCCCATGGAAAAACGCGTCCTGTTCCGCTCGGCCTGGCTGCCATGGGCGCTCGTCGCGCCGCAGCTCGTCGTCGTCGGCGTCTTCTTCTTCTGGCCGGCCTTCCAGGCGCTCATTCAGTCGCTGCAGCAGCAGGACGCCTTCGGCAGCTCCATCACCTGGGTCGGACTGGACAACTTCCAGGCGCTCTGGAACGACGAGACCTACCTGCACTCCGTCCAGGTCACGCTGGTGTTCTCGCTCAGCGTCACGGCGCTGGGCCTGTCCATCGCGCTGATGCTGGCCGCCTTTGCCGACCGCATCGTCCGCGGCTCGGCGTTCTACCGCACCTTCATGATCCTGCCCTACGCGGTGGCGCCGGTGGTCACGGGGGTGCTGTTCAGCTTCATGTTCTCGTCCTCGCTGGGGGTGGCGGCCTACTGGCTCAAGAAGATGGGCGTGGACTGGAACTACCTGCTCAACTCCAGCCAGGCCATGGCCTTGGTGGTGATGGCGGCGGCGTGGAAGCAGATCTCCTACAACTTCCTGTTCTTCCTGGCCGGCCTGCAGTCGATCCCCAAGTCGCTGGTCGAGGCGGCCGCCATCGACGGCGCCGGTCCGCTCAAGCGCTTTTTCAGCATCCAGCTGCCGCTCCTGTCTCCCACCGCCTTCTTCCTGCTGGTGATCAACATGGTGTACGCCTTCTTCGACACCTTCGCGATCATCGACGCCATCACCCAGGGGGGGCCGGGCAGGGACACGGCCACCCTGGTCTACCGCGTGTACTTCGATGGCTTCCGCGGCATGGACGCGGGCAGCGCCGCCGCCCAGTCGGTGGTGCTGATGGCCATCGTCATCGCGCTCACGGTGATCCAGTTCCGTTTCGTCGAGAAGAAGGTGCACTACTGATGCGCACCACCCGTTCTTTCCTGGCCGCGGCTGCCGCGCACGGAGGGCGCCATGGTTGAGCGCCGCCCCTGGCTCACCGCGCTGTCGCACGCCGTCATGATCCTGGGCGTGCTGATCGTGGTCTTCCCGATCTACCTGGCCTTCGCCGCCTCCACGCACACGACGGACGAGATCATGCAGGTGCCCATGCCGCTGACGCTGGGCCACAACTTCTGGGACAGCTACGTGGCCGCCCTCACCGGCAGCGGCCGCACCAGCGGCACGGTATCGGTGGCGCGGATGATCTACGTCAGCTTCGTGACGACCTTCATCATCACCTTCGGCAAGATCTTCATCTCGCTGCTGTCGGCCTTCGCCATCGTCTACTTCCGCTTCCCGCTGCGCAGCCTGTGCTTCTGGCTGATCTTCGTGACCCTGATGCTGCCGGTGGAGGTGCGCATCGGACCCACCTACCAGGTGGTGGCCTCGCTGGGCATGATCAACACCTTCGCCGGCCTGTCGATCCCGCTGATCGCATCGGCCACCGCTACCTTCCTGTTCCGCCAGTTCTTCCTGACGGTGCCGGACGAGCTGGTGGAGGCCGCGCGGGTGGACGGCGCCGGCCCGATGCGCTTCTTCTTCGACATCCTGCTGCCGATGTCGGTGACCAGCATCGCGGCCCTGTTCGTGATCCAGTTCATCTACGGCTGGAACCAGTACCTGTGGCCACTCATCATGGCCACGAGCGAGGACATGTATCCGATCGTGGTCGGCATCCTGACGATGAAGGGCAACGGCGAAACCACCGTGGTCTGGAACGTCGTGATGGCGACCTCCGTGCTGGCCCTGCTGCCGCCTGCGGTGGTGGTGCTGCTGATGCAGCGCTGGTTCGTCAAGGGCCTGGTGGATACGGAAAAGTAAACCGGACGGACACGACCGCATGGCAGCCATTTCTCTCAAGAACGTCATCAAGCGCTACGGCAAGGGCGCCAAGGCCAACCAGGTCATCCACGGCGTCTCCGCCGAAGTCCGCGACGGCGAGTTCGTGGTCATCGTCGGCCCCTCGGGCTGCGGCAAGTCCACGCTGCTGCGCATGGTGGCCGGGCTGGAGGAAGTCTCGGCGGGCGAGATCGCCATCGGCCCGCGCGTGGTCAACGACCTGGAGCCGGCGCAGCGCGACATCGCCATGGTGTTCCAGAACTACGCGCTCTACCCGCACATGAGCAACTTCGACAACATGGCCTACGGCCTGCGCATCCAGGGCGTGCCGAAGGAAGAGATCAAGGCGCGGGTGGACAAGGCGGCCAGGATCCTGGAACTGGGCCATCTGCTGGAGCGCAAGCCGCGCGAACTCTCCGGCGGCCAGCGCCAGCGTGTGGCGATGGGCCGCGCCATCGTGCGCCAGCCGCAGGTCTTCCTGTTCGACGAGCCGCTCTCGAACCTGGACGCCAAGCTGCGCGCCCAGACCCGGCTGGAGATCCAGAAGCTGCACCGCGAGCTGGGCATCACCTCGCTGTTCGTCACGCACGACCAGGTGGAGGCGATGACGCTGGCGCAGCGCATCATCGTGATGAACGCCGGCGTGATGGACCAGTTCGCCACGCCCGAGGAGGTCTACAACCGCCCCGCCACCACCTTCGTCGCCGGCTTCATCGGTTCGCCGCCCATGAACCTGCTCAAGGCCGCGCCCGGCGTGCGCCCCGGCCACATTCTGGGCATCCGGCCGGAGCACATCACCCTGGGCGAGGCGGACAGCTGGAGCGTGAATGTGGAGCAGGTCGAACTGCTGGGCGCGGAACGGCTGGTCCACGGCCGCCTGGGCGACGAGCGGATCATCGTGCGGGTGGACGAAGGGCATGCGGCGCCCAAGGTCGGCGACACAGTGCGCATGTCGGCACGCAAGGACAAGCTGCACTGGTTCGACGCGGGATCGGGAAAGCGCGCGGAGTGAGCCACGCACCCGCACCCTGGCCATACCCCCGCTGGATCGCCCACCGCGGTGCCGGCAGGCTCGCGCCGGAGAACACACTGGCCGCCTTCCGCCTGGGCGCGCAGCATGGCTACCGCATGTTCGAGTGCGACGCCAAGCTCAGCCGCGACGGCGTGGTCTTCCTCATGCACGACGCGGCGCTGGACCGCACCACCGACGGCAGCGGCATCGGCGGCGAACAGACGTGGGGCGAGCTGTCGCAGCGCGACGCGGGCGGATGGCATTCGCGCCGCTACGCCGGCGAGCCGCTGCCCACGCTGGCCGCGCTGGCGCGCTTCTGCCTGGCCAACGGCCACTTCCTCAACATCGAGATCAAACCCACGCCGGGCGCCGGGCACGCAACCGGCACGGCCGTGGCGCGCGAAGCTGCGCAGCTGTGGGCCGGCGCGCCGGCGCCGCCGCTGCTCAGCTCCTTCGCGCCCGACGCCCTGGCCGCC
>JASGDG010000318.1:0-4980 GCA_047607325.1 Xenophilus sp.
GCCGGCACACTGCGGCAGCCCTGGTCGCCGCCCTCGCGCTGGCCGCCGGCGCCGGCCACCTGTGGCCGCGCGGCGCCAGCCACCCGCTCACGCAGAAAGACATCGACGCCGCCGTGCTGCGCACGCTGCAGAAGGAGACGCTGCCCTCCCCCGCCGCACGCGCGGCCGAAACGGTGCGCCCCTCGGTGGTGCGCGTGGTCAGCTACGGCGAGGAGCAGAAGACGCCGGCCGCCAGGATGGAGAAGCGCGGACGCAACCTCGCCAAGGGCAGGCCGCCGGAGGCGGATCCGCCGCCCGGCGAGATGGAGCGCGGGATGGGCACCGGCGTGGTGATCGTCGACAAGGGCGTGATCCTCACCAACCTGCACGTGGTGGCCGGGGCGGACCACATCAAGGTCACCTTCTTCGACGGGCTGGAATCGCCCGCCACCCTCACCGGCGCGCAGCCCGAGAACGACCTGGCGGTGCTGCAGGCGCAGAAGATCCCGGACGACCTGGCGGCCGCCACGCTGCGCTCCACCGCCGACCTGCGTCCTGGCGACCAGGTGGCGGCAGTGGGCTTCCCCTTCGGCATCGGCCCGTCGGTGTCGGCCGGTGTGGTGTCGGGCCTGCAGCGCTCCTTCCGCTCGCCCGAGGGCAAGCAGGAGCTGGGCAACCTGATCCAGTTCGACGCGGCCGCCAACCCCGGCAACTCCGGCGGGCCGCTGGTCAACATGGACGGCGAGGTGCTGGGCATCGTCACCGCCATCCTCAACCCGACGCAGCAGCGCACCTTCATCGGCATCGGCTTCGCGGTGCCGATCGAGAACGCCGCCTCGGCCGCGGGCTCGCCGCCCTTCTGACCTTGAGGCCCCCATGACCGACGACACCGCCCCCCCCACGCCCGCCTCCGCTGCCGAGCTGATGGAACAGATCCTCTACCAGGTCAAGCGCGTGGTGGTCGGGCAGGACCGCTTCCTGGAGCGGGTGATGGTCGCCATGCTCGCCGGCGGGCACCTGCTGGTCGAGGGCGTGCCGGGCCTGGCCAAGACACTCACCGTCAAGACGCTGGCCGACACCGTGCGCGGGCAGTTCAAGCGCATCCAGTTCACGCCCGACCTGGTGCCGGCCGACCTGGTGGGCACGCGCATCTACAACCAGAAGACGGGCGACTTCAGCACCGCCCTGGGCCCGGTGTTCGCCAACCTGCTGCTGGCCGACGAGATCAACCGCGCGCCGGCCAAGGTGCAGAGCGCGCTGCTGGAGGTGATGCAGGAGCGCCAGGTCACCATCGCCGGCGAGACGCACAAGGTGCCGCGCCCCTTCCTGGTGATGGCCACGCAGAACCCGATTGAGACCGAGGGCACCTACCCGCTGCCCGAGGCGCAGGTCGACCGCTTCATGATGAAGGTGCTGGTGGACTACCCGACCGACGAGGAGGAGTTCGTCATCGTCCAGCGCGTGATCGGCGACGCGCTTTCGGCCGTGCCGGTGGCCAGCACCGACCAGCTGGCGGCGCTGCAGGCCCAGGCGCGCAAGGTCTACGTCGACCCCTCGCTGATCCAGTACGCGGTGCGGCTGGTGTCGGCCACGCGCCACCCCGAGAAGTTCGGCCTGAAGAACACGCGCCAGCTCATCACCTTCGGCGCCAGCCCGCGCGCCACCATCCACCTGACCGAGGGCGCGCGCGCCCTGGCGATGCTGCGCGGCCGCGGCTACGCGCTGCCGGAAGACATGAGCGACCTGGTGCCCGACGTGCTGCGGCACCGCATCACGCTCTCTTACGAGGGCCTGGCGGAAGGGCTGACGCCCGACGTGCTGATCGAGCGGATCATGAAGGCCGTGCCGCCGCCGGCGCGCCCGCTCGAACACGAAAGGCAGGCCGCCTGATGGCCTGGTGGCGCAAGTCCAGGCCCGGCGGCGCTGCCAACGACGAGCGCCCGCGGGAGACGGCGCAGGCCGCCGAGCGGCTGCTGCGCCGGCTCGAATGGACGGTGGTGCGCCGCCTCGACGGCCTGCTGCAGGGGGACTACCGCACGCTGATGCGCGGCGCCGGCCTTCAGCTCACCGACCTGCGCGAATACCAGCTGCACGACGACGTGCGCCACATCGACTGGAACGTGACGGCGCGGCTGCAGCAGCCGCACGTGCGCGTGTTCACCGAGGACCGCGAGATGGCCGCCTGGTTCGTGCTGGACCTGAGCCGCTCGGTGGACTTCGGCTCCGGCACGCGCGCCAAGCGCGAGATCTCGCAGGGCTTCGTCGGCGTGCTGGCGCGGCTGCTGACGCGCCACGGCAACCGCGTCGGCGCGCTGGTCTACGGCACCGAGCTGGAAGCGGTGCTGCCGCCGCGCAGCGGCCGCCGGCAGGTGCTGCAGCTGCTGCATCGCATGGCGGGCGGCGGAAAACCGCACCCGGCGCAGAAAGCGCAAAAGGGCATGACGCGGCTGGCCGAGCTGCTGCATTCGGCGGCAGCCATGATGCCGCGCCGCTCGACGGTGTTCGTGGTCTCGGACTTCCTCTCCGAACCCGGCTGGGAGAAGCCGCTGGGCCAGCTGGCGCAGCGCCACGAGGTGATCGCGGTGCGCCTGTTCGACCCGCTGGAGCGCGAACTGCCCGACCTGGGCCTGGTGCCGCTGACCGATGCCGAGACCGGCGAGCAGATGTGGGTGGACACGCACGATGCGGGCTTTCGCCGCCGCTTCGCCCGCATCGCCGCCGAGCGCGAGGCCGCGCTGCGCGGGGCGCTGGCCCGCGCGGGCGTGGACGCGCTCGAACTCTCCACGGCCGACGACCTGGTCGACGCCGTGGTGCGCTTCGCCGACCTGCGCAAGCGCCGCCTGCGGATCGCCCGAGCCAGCGCCGCGGCTGCATGACGTTTTTTCGCTGACATGGACCTCTCCTCCCTGCTGCGGGGCCTGCCGATGAGCTTCCTCTGGCCCCAGTTCCTCTGGCTGCTGGCCGCGGTGCCGGTGCTGGTGCTGATGTACCTGTGGCTGCTGCGGCGCAAGAAGAAGCTGGCCGTGCGCTACGCCAGCCTGTCGATCGTGCGCGAGGCGATGGGGCCGGGGCAGTCGATCCGCCGCCACCTGCCGCCGCTGCTGTTCCTGCTGGCCATCGCGGCGATGATGATCGCGGCGGCGCGGCCGCTGGCGGTGGTGACGCTGCCTTCCAGCCAGCAGACCATCATCCTGGCCATGGACGTCTCGGGCAGCATGCGCGCCGAGGACGTCAAGCCCAACCGCCTGATCGCCGCGCAGGAGGCGGCCAAGGGCTTCATCAAGGACCTGCCGCGCCACGTCAAGGTGGGCGTGGTGGCCTTCGCCGGCAGCGCCAACGTGGCGCAGCTGCCGACCACCAACCGCGACGACCTGGTCGCCGCGATCGACTCCTTCCAGCTGCAGCGCGCCACCGCGACGGGCAACGCCATCGTGGTCTCGTTGGCCACGCTGTTTCCCGACGCGGGCATCGACGTCTCCGACTTCGGCCCGCCAAGCCGCCGCCAGGGCGTCGCCATCGAGCAGGCGGGCCGGCAGCAGAAGGAGTTCACGCCGGTGGCGCCGGGCTCGTACACCTCGGCCGCGATCATCATGCTGACCGACGGCCAGCGCACCACCGGCGTGGACCCGATGGACGCCGCCAAGGCGGCCGCCGACCGCGGCGTGCGCGTCTACACGGTGGGCATCGGCACGGTGGACGGCGAGACCATCGGCTTCGAGGGCTGGTCGATGCGGGTGCGGCTGGACGAGGAGACGCTCAAGGCGGTGGCCAAGCAAACCTCGGCCGAGTACTTCTACGCCGGCACCGCCACCGACCTGAAGAAGGTCTACGACACGCTCAGCTCGCGCCTGACGGTGGAGAAGAAGGAGACCGAGATCTCGGCCCTCTTCGCGCTCGGCGCGGCGCTGCTGGCGCTGCTGTCGGCGGGGCTGTCGCTGTTCTGGTTCAACCGGATACTGTGATCCACCCCCAGTCTTCGCGGACTTCGTTCCGCTCCGCCACCCCCCCGACGGCCCGGCAGAGCCGGTTCCGTGCGTGTTCCCGCATGGCCTGCTCCGCGGCCCACTGACCGGGAATTTTTTCAAGCAGATTCGTATGACGATGTTCGATCTGAGCGGCAAGGTGGCCCTGGTGACGGGCGGCAACGGGGGCATCGGCCTGGGGCTGGCGCTGGGCCTGGCGCAGGCGGGCGCCCGCGTGGCGGTGGCTGCCCGCAACGAGGCCAAGTCGGCGGCCGCCGTCGAGCGGCTGCGCGCCGCCGGCAGCGACAGCTTCGCGCTGACCATGGACGTGGCCGACGAGGCCTCGGTGCAGCGCGGCTTCGATACCCTGGCCGAGCGCTGCGGCGCGCTGCACATCCTGGTCAACAACGCCGGCACCACGGTGCGCAAGCCGGTGGACCAGCTCGCACTGGCGGAATGGCACCGGGTGATGGACACCAACCTGACCAGCGCCTTCCTGTGCAGCCGCGCCGCGCATCCGCTGATGAAGCGCGCCGGCGGCGGCAAGATCATCAACATCGGCTCGATGATGTCGATCTTCGGCGCGCCCTACGCGCCGGCCTACGGCGCGAGCAAGGGCGGCGTGGTGCAACTGACCCGGGCCACGGCCGCCTCCTGGGCGGCGGACAACATCCAGGTCAACGCGATCCTGCCCGGCTGGATCGCCACCGAGCTGACCGACGCCGCCCGCAACCAGGTGCCGGGGCTGGACGAGCGCGTCGTCGCCCGCACCCTGGCCGGCCGCTGGGGCCAGCCGCAGGATCTGGCGGGCGCGGCGGTGTTCCTCGCCAGCACCGCCTCGGACTTCGTCACCGGCACGGCGATCCCGGTGGACGGCGGCTACTCGGTCGCGGCGTGATCACGGGCCGGCCCGGGCCGGGTGTCACGGCGCGCAGGTGCGAAAGCCGAGGAAACCGTCGTCCCGGCCGGGCGGCGCGAACCCGCGCCAGCGCGGCGAACGCACGCGCGCCCGGGCCGCGAACGAGGCGCCACGCAGCAC
>JASGDG010000319.1:0-2544 GCA_047607325.1 Xenophilus sp.
CACCTGGCCCTGGCCGCGCCGGTGACCGACAGCGCCGCGCTGGCGCGCGCCGCCGCCGCGCTCGGCGCCGAGTACGGCCGCTGCGACCTGCTGGTCAACTGCGCCGGCACCACCCGCTACGTGCCGCATGCCGACCTGGACGCGCTGGACGACGCCCTGTTCGACGAGGTGCTGGCCACCAACGTGCGCGGCCCCTTCGCCGTGGTGCGCGCGCTGCTGCCGCTGCTGCGCGCCGGCGGCCAGGGTCTGGTGGTCAACATCTCCTCCATCGCCGCCGTCACCGCCATGGGCAGCAACGTCGCCTACTGCGCCTCCAAGGCCGCGCTGGACAACATGACGCGCTCGCTGGCGCGCGCCCTGGCGCCGCAGGTGCGGGTGCTGTCGGTCTCGCCCGGCCTGGCGGACACCGAGTTCGTCAAGTCGATGGACCCCGCCTGGCGCGACGAACAGGCCGGGCGCACCCCGCTGCGCCGGCTGGCCGGTCCCGAGGAGGTGGCGCTGGCCGTGCTGGCCTGCGCCACCCACCTGCCCTTCACCACCGGCGCCGTGCTTCCCGTGGACGGCGGCCGCCCCCTTGCCTGAACCCCCTTTTCCACCGGAGACCTGCCCATGAAACTCGCCACCCTCAAGAACGGCCAGCGCGACGGCCGCCTGGTCGTCGTCTCGCGCGACCTCGCCCGGGCCGTCGACGCCGCGCCCGTGGCCGCCACGATGCGCGCCGCCATCGAAGACTGGGCCGCCGCCGAGCCCGGCCTGAAGCAGCGCTACGACGCCCTCAACGCCGGCCAGGCGGCGGGCGCCTTCCCCTTCGACCCGGCCCAGGCCATGGCGCCGCTGCCGCGCAGCCACCAGTTCGTCGACGGCTCGGCCTTCCTGAACCATGGCGACATCATGGAGCGCGCCTACCAGCTGACGGTGAAGAAGACGCCGGGCGTGGCGGTGCTGGTGCCGCGCCAGGGCGACGACTTCCGCGGCCCGCGCGACGACTACGCGTTCCCGGCCGAGGCCGACCAGTGCGACTTCGAGGGCGAGTTCGCCGTCATCACCGACGACGTGCCCATGGGCGTCACGCCGGCCGAGGCGCTGGGCCACGTGCGCCTGGTCACCATCCTCAACGACGTGAGCATGCGCCTGCATCTGTACCGCGAGCTGCAGATGGGCTTCGGCCTGGTGCAGGCCAAGCCGGCCACCATCTTCGCCCCGGTGGCCGTCACGCCCGACGAGCTGGGCGAGGCCTGGCAGGACGGCCGGGTGCACCTGGACATGCGGGTGGCGCGCAACGGCGAGTGGTTCGGCCACCCCAACGGGCGCGAGATGGACTTCGGCTTCGGCGACATGATCGCCCACATCGCCTACAACCGGCGCCTGGGCGCGGGCTTCGTGCTCGGCTCGGGCACGGTGTCGAACAAGGGCTACGAGCAGGTGGGCTCGGCCTGCCTGGCCGAGCGCCGCGCCATCGAGACGCTGGCCCACGGCGATGCGAAGACCGAGTTCCTCCGGTTCGGCGAGCGGATGCGTTTCGAGGTGCTGGACGGCGCCGGCCAGTCGGTCTTCGGCGCCATCGACGTGCGCTTCGTGCCTTTCGAGAGGAAGGCGCTGCAATGACCCGTGTGCTGGTCACCGGCGCGGCCGGCTTCGTGGGCGAGGCGCTGGCCGCGCGGCTGGCGGTGGATGCGCAGGCGCTGGACGCCCGTCCCTCCGAGCTGGTGCTGGCCGACCTGCGTTTCGGCGCGCCGGCGCCGGCCGGCGCGGTGCCGGTGCGGCAGGTGGCGGGCGACATCGCCGACGCGGCCTGGCTGGACGCGCTGGTCGCCGAGGACTTCGACCTGGTGTTCCACCTGGCCAGCGTGCCCGGCGGCCTGGCCGAGCGCGAGCCGGCGCTGGGCACCGCCGCCAACCTGCATGCGCCCATCCGGCTGCTGCTGGGTCTGGCCGAGCGCGCCCGGCAGCAGGGCCGCCCCGCGCCCCGGGTGGTGTTCACCAGCACCGTGGCGGTCTATGGCGCGCCGCTGCCGGCGCAGGGGGTGGACGAGGCCACGCCGCTGCGCCCGGTGACCAGCTACGGCGCGCACAAGCTGATGACGGAAATCCTGCTGGCCGACCTGTCGCGCCGCGGTGCCCTGGACGGGCGCGCCGTGCGCCTGCCCGGCATCGTGGCGCGGCCGGTCCAGGCCGGCGGCCACGTCTCGGCCTTCATGAGCAACATCTTCCACGCGCTGGCCGAGGGGCGGCCCTTCGACTGCCCGGTCTCGGCCGAGGCCACCTGCTGGTGGATGTCGCGCGAGCGCTGCGTGGACAACCTGCTGCACCTGGCCCGCATGCCGGCCCCGCCGGCCGGCGCGCCGCGCACCTGGCAGATGCCGATGCTGCGTCATTCGGTGGCCGAGCTGGTGGACGCGCTGGCCCGCCGCTTCGGCGAGGACCGGCGCGCGCTGGTGCGCTGGCGGCCGGACGCGCTGGTGGTGGCCGTTTTCGGCCGCCAGCCGCCGCTGGACTGCAGCGCGGCGCGCGCTGGGCCTGCGCGACGACGGCGGCATCGACGCG
>JASGDG010000320.1:0-3830 GCA_047607325.1 Xenophilus sp.
CCCGCCGCTGCATCTCGGCGCAGATCGTGTCCGGCGTGTCGTGCCGCACCGGCAGCGCGGTCTGCCTGTCGAACAGCTGCGCCGCGCGGGCGAACAGCAGCTTCAGGTGGTCGTTCAGCTCCGTCATCGTGCCGACCGTGGAGCGCGAGCTGCGCACCGGGTTGGTCTGGTCGATGGCGATGGCGGGCGGCACGCCCTCCACCCGGTCCACCGCCGGCTTGTCCATGCGGTCGAGGAACTGGCGGGCGTAGGCGCTGAAGGTCTCGACGTAGCGGCGCTGGCCTTCCGCATAGAGGGTGTCGAACACCAGGCTGGACTTGCCCGAGCCGCTGGGGCCGGTGACCACCGTCAGTTCGCCGGTGCGGATGTCGAGGTCGAGGTTGCGAAGGTTGTGCTGGCGTGCGCCGCGGATGCGGATGAAGCCCTGTGTCATGACTTGCCCGTGAGGAAGGGCAGTCATTCTAGGAAGGGCCGGCAAGGCATGCGGCGCAGTGCGCAGGCGCTATCCGGGCCCCGCTGCGCCCGCATCGGCGCTGATGAGGTCGAGGTACCGGCGGGCCGCATCGGACCATGTCAGCCGGGCGGCCCGCGACCGGCCGGCGGCCGACAAGGCGCGGCGCGCGGAATCGTCGGTCCAGAGGCGGTCGATCTTGTCGCGCCAGTCTCCGGCATCGCCGGGATCGGCGTACAGGGCGCCGTCCGCACAGACTTCCGGCATGGCGCCCGCCCGCGCCGACAGGGTCGGGCACCCGAGCGACATCGCCTCGAGCGGCGGCAGGCCGAACCCCTCGGTCATGGACGGAAACAGGAACATGCGCGCATGGGTCATCAGGGACGCCAGTTCCTCGTTGGAGACGCGGCCGGCGAAGACCACGTTGTCCGGCAGGCGCATCCCCCGCGCCTCGTAGGCTTCGCGCGGCGTCGTGCCGAACAGGACGAGCGTCCTGTCCGGCCCCAGTTCCGCAAAGGCGTCCAGGAGCACCCGGACGTTCTTGTGGGCATGGATGTAGCTGTTGCTCAGGGCGAAGCCGCCGGGCGCCAGCCCCAGCCGCCGGAGGGCGCCGTCGTCCTTCCCGAAGGCCAGCATGTGATCCACGCCGTTGTGGATGACGCAGATGTCATTCCGGCGGGTGACGCCATGGGCCCGTATCTCGGCCTTGGCATGGTCCGACACGGTGACCACGCGGCGGTAGGTCCGGGAGACCAGCGGAGTGATGGCCGAGTAGAGCAGCAGGGATTTCCTGCCGTGCGATGCCGGCGTGGACCGGAACTGGGCGTCGTGCACGACCACGCAGCCGTGTCGCTTGAGCACCGGCGCAGTCGAGGTGAAATTGACGCAATAGCGCCGGCCGGCGAACAGGGGCAGGTCGATCTGCTCCCACAGCAGGCCGCGGAAGCGCCCCGTTTCGCGCACGGCGATGTTCCTGTAGGCCGGCAGTTCCTCCGCCCCCCTGGGCACGGCCATCGTGATGGACAGATGCCGGTAGGCCTGCAGATCCAGCAGTTCATCGAAAGCGCGCGTCAGCTCGCGGCCCACGCGCGGCATGCCTTCCAGCTTGGCCAGAAGAAATTTGCCATTCAGGACGACGTGTCGCTTTTCCATTGCGGAGGTTCCGGATGGCGAAGAATACAAGAAAAAAGTTTACATTCTTCGCGCAGGCCGTCCCGGACGAGCGATCGATCGGCGGCATCGGCGATGCCGGCCCGCCCATCCTCTGCGAGAGGCGTTTCAAACGCTGCGGCCCCGCTGCTCCCGGCCCTGGCGGTCAGTCCGGCTTGATGCCGACCTCGCGCACCAGCTTGGCATAGCGTTCGCGCTCCGACCGGATGAGGTCGGCGAACTGGACGGTGGGGCCGGGCGACACGTCGCCGCCCACCGAGACCATGCGCTGGCGAACCTCCTGTGCCGCGAGCGCCTTCTGCACTTCGGCATGCAGCTTCTCGATGATCGGCTTGGGCGTGCCCGCCGGCGCGACCAGGCCATACCAGACGGAGGCCTCGAAGCCGGGGTAGCCGGACTCCGCGATGGTGGGCGTGTCCGGGAAGATGGCGGTTCGCGACGCGCTCAGCGCGGCCAGCACCTTGAGCTTGCCGCTCTTCACGTGCGGCAGCGCCTCCAGCGCATTGACGGCGACCAGCGGCACCTGGCCGCCGATGGCGTCCGTGATGGCCTGCGCCCCGCCGCGGTACGGGATGTGCTGGAGCTTGATGCCGGCGGCCTTGGCGAACAGTTCGACCGCCATGTGGGGCGTGGCGCCGTTGCCGGGGCTGGCGAAGGCGATGGCCCCGGGCCGGGCCTTGGCGGCCGCGACCAGGTCACCGATGCTGCGATACGGCGTCGAGGCGTTGGCGGCGATCACCACCGGCACCCGCCCGACCAGCGCGATCGGCGCCAGATCACGCTCGGCGTCGAAGGGCGGCGGCTGGTACAGCGCCATGTTGGCGGCCAGCGCATTGGCCGCCAGCATCAGCGTGTAGCCGTCCGGCGCGGCGTCGATCACGTTCTTCACGGCGATGTTGGTGCCCGCGCCCGGCTTGTTGTCCACGACGATGGCCTGGCCCAGGCTGGCGGACAGGCTCTGGGCCAGGGTGCGGGCCACGGTGTCCACCGCGCCGCCGGCGGAGTAGCCCACCACGATCCGGATCGGCCGGCTCGGATAGTCCTGCGCCCATGCCGCGGGCAGGGCCAGCATCGCCAGGCCGGCGGCGAACGCGGCGAGGCGAGTTCGAGGGGACAGCTTGATCATCGGAATCTCCAGGTGGTTCGGGTTCATCTCAAGGTGCGGTGCCGCGCAGGCCCGCGCGCTGGATGATCGCGGCGAGCGTGCCGTCATGGCGCAGCCCCTGGGTGAACGCATCGAGCTGCCGCAGGCCGGCCTCGCGCCCCTTGGGCACGGCCACGGCCATGTGCTCCAACCCCCAGCGGCCGTCGAGGATCCGCGCGCCCGGCACGTTGTCGGCCAGTTCGTTCAGGATCGCCTTGTTCGTGGCGAACACGTCGATTGTCCCTTGGCCGAGCATCTCCGCGGCCGCCTCCAGGGAGGCGGCCGGCACGATGGCCGCATGCTGGAACTGGCGTCCCAGGGTAACCTGCGAAGAGCTGCCCTGGGTGACGCCCACACGCACGCCGGGGCGGTCGATGTCCGCCACGGCGCGGACCTTGCCGGCGGGCGGCGCCAGATAGCCCAGTTCCACGCTGACCAGCGGCTGGCCGAAACTGACCAGCCGGGCGCGGGCGGGCAATGCGTTGGTGAACGTGAAGTCCACCTCCTCGCGCCGCAGCGCCTCCACTACTTCCGCGACGCGCGGGTACTCGACCACGTCCACCGGCACGGCCAGCCATTTGCCGACCGCCGCGCCCACTTCGTAGGCAACGCCGGCGCGCCGGCCCTGGGCATCGGTCACCAGCGAGGTGGGGCTGCCCGGATAGACGCCGACGCGCAGCCGGCCCTTGGGCGCCAGCACCGCCCTCGCTTCCGGCGAAGCCGGTGCAGGGCCGGGCCGCACGGGCGCCTGGGAGGCGCAGGCCGTCGCCAGCACGGCGGCAGCGGTCGTCAGCCAGTGTCTTCTTTTCAAGTGCATCTCCTTGTCCGCCGCCCCGCCGGGCGTCCCTTGGGACGGGTGGACGAGCCTAGCGCACCGGTGCCTGCCGTCCCATCAGGGGAATCCCAGCGCGGCCGTTCCATCAGGCGGACGCGTCTTGAGACCCATCCCTTTCAAGGTTTGCCGAGCGTGCTCCTCTAAGCTACTGCTCGCATGGGAGCTTCCATGCGAAACGGGAGCCAAAAATCTGGCAGGAAGTCGTTGAGCGATTTGAGCAGCAAGCCCCA
>JASGDG010000321.1:0-3775 GCA_047607325.1 Xenophilus sp.
CCCGAGGCGCAGGCCCGGCTGGAGGCGCTGGCCGAGCCGGCGCTGGCCGCCGCCGGGCTGCGCCGCGACGACGCCGCGCCGCGCTACAGCGTGCAGGTGGACGCCCAGACGCGCACCGAACTCTCGCCCTGGGCCGATCCCTGGTACCGGGGCCCGGGCCCCTACCACGGCGGGTACGGCGGCTGGCCCTGGCCCCGCTTCCTGCCGCCTGCCGACACCTGGTACGACCGCGAGGTCAGCGTGGTGCTGCGCGAGTTGCCCGGCAGCCGGGTGGTGTACGAGACCCGGGCGCGCCACGAGGGGCCCTACGCCGACACCGGCGCCGTGCTGCCGGCCATGTTCAGCGCGGCCCTGCAGGGCTTTCCCCGCCCGCCGCAGGGCGAGCGGCGGGTGGACGTGCGGGTCGGCGACCCGGCGCCGGCGCGCTGAACACCGCCGCCGGGCCCCGCTTCCTAGAATCCCCGCCCATGGAAGCCACCCGACTGATCGCCGTGCGCCATGGCGAAACGGCCTGGAACGTCGACGCCCGGATCCAGGGCCACCTGGACATCCCGCTCAACGACACCGGCCGCTGGCAGGCGGCCCGGGCCGGCGAGGCGCTGGCCGGCGAACCGGTGGCGGCCATCTATTCGAGCGACCTGCTGCGCGCCTGGGAGACCGCGCAGGCCATCGGCCGGGCCCAGCCCGACCCGGTGGAACCGGTGGCCGACAGGCGCCTGCGCGAGCGCGCCTTCGGCCTGTTCGAGGGCCGCAGCTTCGCCGAGATCGAGGCCGCCACGCCCGAGATGGCGCTGCGCTGGCGCCAGCGCGACCCCGGCTTCGCCCCGCCCGGCGGCGGCGAGAACCTGATCGACTTCCGGCACCGCATCGCCACCGCCGTCCACGACCTGGCGGCCCGGCATGTCGGCCAGCTGGTGGTGCTGGTGGCCCACGGCGGGGTGATGGACGTGCTCTACCGCGTCGCCACCCGGCAGGCGCTGCAGGCGCCGCGCACCTGGCAGCTCGGCAACGCGGCCCTCAACCGGCTGCTGTGGACGCCGCAGGGGCTGTCGCTGGTGGGCTGGGGCGATGCCGCGCATCTGCAGGCCTCGCTGGACGACACGACCACCGGCTGACGGCCGGTTCCGGCGCTCCGCCGTTTCTTCCCCCTGCCGCCGACCGGCGCGCAACGCGCAACCTTTGCCGCTCCTTTGTGGCAGATGGGCACAGCCGTAGGATTGAATGTCATATTTTGGTATTCATTTTTAACGCGAACTGAGTGATACTGCGTTGCAATGTAATCATTTCAGTAACACTCTCGCCTCGCGATTCACCTTCGTGCCGCGCTCCACGCCCTGACGGGCGGCGTTGCGGCACACCGGATCCGGGAGGCGGGCACGGACCGGATCGGGATCAGGGCCATGCACTCTTTAGTTTCTGCACTGCCGGACGGCGCAGCGACGACGCTCCAGGCCGCGCTGACAGACCTGCTGGGCCCCGCGGCAGCCGCCGCGGCCCTCCATCGCGTCGTACTGCCGCTGGACGCCGGCCTCGCCCGGGCCGCCACGCAACGCGCACGCACGCTGGGCCTGCCTGACGATGCCGTCTTCATCGCGGCCTGGTCCTGGCTGGCCGCCTGCTGGACGGGCCTGGTCGCGGGCAGCGAAGGCCCCGAGGCCGACGGCTGGCTCGCCCAGGTCGATCGCCTGCGCCGCGCGGCGCCGGACCCGCCGGCCGAAGCGCTGCGCCTGAGTTGCCAGACCGGCGCGCAACCGGCGCTGGCCCTCGAACGGGACGCCGAACCGCTGCCCCCCGCCACCGCGCTGGCGGTGCTGGAGGCGGTGGCCCGGTGCGCCCAGGCCCTTGCCGAGGCGCCGGCCGGCACGCCGATCCGCGATCTGCCGCTGCTCCCGCCCGCGCAGGCCGAGCGCCTGCTGCGCCAATGGAACACCCCGGCCACGCCCGGCGACCCGGCCGCCACGGTGCACGGCCTGTTCGCCGCGCTGGCGCGGCAGCGGCCCGACGCCATCGCCCTGGCCGACGCCCGCGACGGCCGCCAGCTCGGCTACGCGGAGCTAAACCGGCTGGCTGACCGGCTGGCCGCCGGCCTGCAGGCGGCCGGCGTGCAGCCCGGCGACAACGTCGGCGTGGCCCTGGGCCGCTCGGCGGACGCGGTGATCGCCGTGCTGGGCGTGCTGAAGGCAGGCGCCGCCTACTTCCCGCTGGAAGCCGGCCTGCCCGCCGAGCGGGTGGCCTTCATGCTGCAGGACGGCCGGGTGCGCCACGTGATCGCCCGCGACGGCGAGGGCCCCGCCCTGCCGCCGCAGGTGGCGGCGCTCGGCTTCGACGCCCTGTGCGCCGGCCCCGCAACGCCGGCGACGGCCGGTGTCACGGGCGAGTCGATCGCCTACGTCATGTACACCTCGGGCTCCACCGGCACGCCCAAGGGCATCGAGATCGGCCACTGCGCCATCCTGCGGCTGGTGGTCGATGCGCAGTACGTCGACCTGCGGCGCTTCGGCACCGTGCTGCATGCCGCGCCGCTGGGCTTCGACGCCTCGACGCTGGAGATCTGGGGGCCGCTGCTCAACGGCGGCACCTGCGTGGTCCATGACGAGGCGGTGCCCACCGGCCCCGGCCTGCGCCGCACCGTCGAGACCCACGGCGTGCAGACCGCCTGGCTCACCGCCGGCCTGTTCAACGCGGTGGTGGACGACGACCCGGCCCACCTGGCCGGCCTGCGCCAGCTGCTGACCGGCGGCGAGGCGCTGTCGGTGCCGCACGTGCGCCGCGCGCTGGCCGTCCTGCCCGACACCGCGCTCTTCAACGGCTACGGCCCGACCGAGTGCACCACCTTCGCGGCCACCCACCGCATCCCGCGCGACCTGCCGGCCGGGGCGCGCTCGGTGCCGATCGGCCGGCCGATCGGCCACACCGTGCTGCGCATCCTCGGCCCCTCGCTGGAACTGCTGCCGCCCGGCTGCGTGGGCGAGCTGTGCATCGGCGGCCGCGGCCTGGCGCGCGGCTACCTCGGCCGGCCCGGACTGACGGCCGGGCGCTTCGTCGCCGACCCCCACGGCGCGCCCGGCGAGCGCCTCTACCGCACCGGCGACCACGCGCGCTGGCTGCCCGACGGCACGGTGGAGTTCATCGGCCGCATCGACGGCCAGGTCAAGATCCGCGGCCACCGCATCGAGCCGGGCGAGATCGAGGCCGCGCTGCTGGCGCACCCGGCCGTGCGCTCCTGCGCCGTGGTGCCGCGTCCCGACGCGCAGGGCCAGATCCGCCTGGTGGCCTACCTGGTGGCGCAGGGCGAGCCGGTGGCCTGGCCGGTGCTGCGCGCCCACCTGGCCGCAACGCTGCCCGGGCCGATGATCCCGGCCGCGCAGGTGTGGCTGGCGGAGCTGCCCGTCACGCCCAACGGCAAGCTGGACCGGCGCGCCCTGCCCGAGCCCTCGCGCCGCCGCCCCGACCTGGCCCAGCCCTGCGAGGACGCGCGCACGCCCGCCGAGCAGCAGGTCTGCGCCGCCTTCGCGCAGGTGCTGGAGCTGGACGCCGTCGGCCGCAGCGACAACTTCTTCGACCTGGGCGGCGACTCGCTGCGCGTGCTGCGGGTGCTGGCGCTGCTGCAGCCGCACAGCGCGCGGCGGCTGACCAGCACGCTGCTGTTCCAGAACCCGACGCCGCAAGCCGTCGCGGCCGCGCTGGCCGCGAACGAGGCGCCGGCCGCCGCCTCGCAGCCTCATGCGCCGCAACCCGCCGCGCTGGAGCCGGTCGCCCTGGTCGCGATGGCCGG
>JASGDG010000322.1:0-3536 GCA_047607325.1 Xenophilus sp.
ATGGCCGACGCGCAGCGTGCGCGCCAGGCCGTCGCCGCCGGCCGCGATTTCGACGCCGCCCAGCGCCCGCCGCGCGAGGAAGTCCCGCATCGCCGCCACGTCGTAGGGCGGGCGCCAGCCCAGCCGCACCTGCGCGCCGGCCGTTTCGTCCGCCGGCCCGCTGCGGCGCAGTGCCGTGGGCGACAGCCCGTAGTGCGCCGCGAAGGCCGCGTTGAAGCGCCGCACGCTGGCGAAGCCGCTGGCGTAGGCCACCTGCGCCACCGGCAGGCGCGTGTCGGCCAGCAGCTGCTTGGCCGCCAGCAGGCGGCGCGTCTGGAGGTACTGCAGCGGCGAGACGCCGAAATGCGCCTCGAAGATGCGGCGCAGGTGGCGGTCGCTCACGCCGATGCGCGCCGCCACCGCCGCCGCGCCGGGCACGCCTTCGGCGGGCCAGGCATCCGGTTCGTCCATCAGGCGTGCGGCCTGCTGCGCCAGGATGCGCGAGGCGTCCTCGATGCTCCAGGACGCCGCCCGCGGCGCCAGCTCCGGCCGGCAGCGCAGGCAGGGGCGGAAGCCCGCCGCCTCGGCCTGCGCGGCATGGCGGAAGAAGCGGCAGTTCTCGCGGCGCGGCAGCCTGACCCGGCACACCGGGCGGCAGTAGATGCCGGTGGAGGTCACGGCGGTGAAGAAGCGCCCGTCGAAACGGGCGTCGTGCGCCTTCATGGCCAGGTAACAGGCGTCACTTTCGGTGGCGTCGATGGGGGCGGGCGCGTCACGCATGGCCGGCATCTTAGGAGGGAACGCGCGCGCGGATGCGCCGTTTCCGGACATGCCCCTGGCGCAGTCCGCCGGAAGCCGGTGCCTACAATGCCGCGCAGTCACGAACAACAGGGGGTTTGCATGCAGCTGAGCGCGTCCATCTTCAAGGCCTACGATATCCGCGGCGTGGTGCCCACGACCCTCGATGCCGACGTGGCCGAGGCCCTGGGCCGTGCCTTCGGCAGCGCCGCGCGCGCTGCCGGCGAGCGGGCCGTGGCGGTGGGCCGGGACGGACGCCTGTCGGGCCCGGCGCTGGCCGATGCGCTGATCCGCGGCCTGGTGGCCACCGGCGTGGAGGTGATCGATGTCGGTGCCGTCACCACGCCGATGCTGTATTTCGCCGCCAGCACGCTGGCCACCAGCGGCATCCAGGTCACCGGCAGCCACAACCCCAAGGACTACAACGGTTTCAAGATGGTGCTGGCCGGCCGCGCCATCTATGGCGACGAGATCCAGGGCCTGCGCCAGGTGATGGAAGAGGGCAGCGCCGTGCTGGCAGAGGGCGGCAGCGTGCGCAAGGTCGACGTGCTGCCGGCCTACACCGAGCGCATCGTCGGCGACATCAAGCTGCGGCGCCCGCTGAAGATCGTGGTCGATTCCGGCAACGGCATCGCCGGCGCCTCGGCCCCGGCCATCTTCCGCGCCATCGGCTGCGAGGTGGCCGAGCTGTTCAGCGAGGTGGACGGCGACTTCCCCAACCACCACCCCGACCCGAGCAAGCCCGAGAACCTCAAGGACCTGATCGCCGCCCTGCAGAGCGGCGACGCCGAGCTGGGCCTGGCCTTCGACGGCGACGGCGACCGCTTGGGCATCGTGACCAAGGACGGCCAGAACATCTTCCCCGACCGGCAGATGATGCTGTTCGCGCAGGACGTGCTCTCGCGCGTGCCGGGCGGCACCATCGTCTACGACGTCAAGTGCTCGCAGCGCCTGGCGCCGGCCATCGAGGCCGCGGGCGGCAAGCCGCTGATCTACAAGACCGGCCACTCGCTCATCAAGGCCAAGATGAAGGAACTGGACTCCCCCCTGGGCGGCGAGATGAGCGGCCACATCTTCTTCAAGGAGCGCTGGTTCGGCTTCGACGACGGCACCTACGCCGGCTGCCGCCTGCTGGAGATCCTCTCGGGCCGCGCCAACGCGAGCGCCGTGCTCAACGCGCTGCCCACCAGCTTCTCCACACCCGAGATCAACGTGAAGTGCGCCGAGGGCGAGCCGCACCGGCTGGTCGAGCAGATGCAGAAGACGGCGAAGTTCGACGCCCCGGCGCAGGTTTCGACCATCGACGGCATCCGCGTCGACTGGCCCGACGGCTTCGGCCTGATCCGCGCCTCCAACACCACGCCGGTGCTGGTGCTGCGCTTCGAAGGCCACACCCAGGCTGCACTGGAGCGCGTCGAGGCCACCATGACGGCGCTGCTGAAATCGGTGAAGCCCGACGCGGTGTTCGGAGAAGCGGCCCACTGACCGTGGCGGCGCGCCGTTCCCTTCCGCTGCGCTTGTACGGCCTGTTCACGAAGCTGGCGCAGCCGCTGCTGCGGCGCAAGCTGCGGCGGCGGGCCGTGTCCGAGCCGGGCTATGCCGAAGCCGTCGAGCAGCGCTTCGGCGTCTACGACGCCGCGCTGGCCGGCACCGACTGGTGCTGGGTGCACGCCGTCTCGCTGGGCGAGACGCGCGCCGCCGGCCTCCTGATCGCCGAGCTGCGCCGCCAGCTGCCGGGCGTGCCGATCCTGCTCACCCACGGCACCGCCACCGGCCGCGAGGAGGGCGCCAGGCTGCTGACCGAGGACGACATCCAGGTCTGGCAGCCCTGGGACACGCCCGAGGCCGTGGCCCGCTTCCTCGACCGCTTCCGCCCGCGCATCGGCGTGCTGATGGAGACCGAGGTCTGGCCCGAGCTGACCGCCGCCTGCGCCGAGCGCGGCATCCCGCTGGTGCTGGCCAACGCGCGGCTCAATGCGAAGTCGCTGGCCTCGGCCGAGCGGCTGGGCTGGCTCTCGCGCCCCGCGTACTCGTCGCTGGCGGCCGTGTGGGCGCAGAGCGAGGCCGACGCGCACCGCCTGGTCTCGCTGGGCGCCAAGGTGGCCGGCGTGTACGGCAACCTCAAGTTCGACGCCGCGCCCGATGCGCGCCAGCTGGCGCACGCGCAGGCGCTGCGCGCCAGCCTGCCCAAGCCGCTGGTGGTCTTCGCCAGCTCGCGCGACGGCGAGGAGCGCCAGCTGCTGGAGGCGCTGCGCCGCTTCTGGACCACCGCGCCGTCGCTGCCCGCGCGCATCACCAGGGGCTCGACCCGCCTGCGCGCCTGCGACGTGCAGTGGCTGATCGTGCCGCGCCATCCGCAGCGCTTCGACGAGGTGGCGCAGCTGATCGAGTCGGCCGGCTTCGCCTGCGCGCGCCGCAGCACGGCCGATGCGCTGCCGCAGGACAACGAGATCTGGCTGGGCGACTCGCTCGGCGAGATGGCGCTGTACTACGGCCTGGCCGACACGGCGCTGCTGGGCGGCAGCTTCGAGCCGCTGGGCGGCCAGAACCTGATCGAGGCCGCCGCCTGCGGCTGCCCGGTGATCATGGGCCCCTCCACCTTCAACTTCGCCGAGGCCTCGGAACTGGCCATCGCCGGGGGCGGCGCCCTGCGCGTGGACGACATGGCCGAGGCGGTCACCCAGGCGCTGGCGCTGGTGGCCGACTCGCAGCGCGCCGCGGCGATGTCGCAGGCGGCGCGGGTCTTCGCCGGCGCGCAC
>JASGDG010000323.1:0-17169 GCA_047607325.1 Xenophilus sp.
CCGCCGAACTTGGCCGACAGCACCGTGGCAATCGCCGCCGTCAGCGTCGTCTTGCCATGGTCCACGTGACCGATCGTGCCCACGTTCACGTGCGGCTTGGTGCGCTCGAACTTACCTTTTGCCATTTCTCAATCCTTGAAAAAGAACACGCCCGTGTGACTGGTTTTACGTCTGCACCGCGTTGCGGACTCCCTCGCCACGGGCAGCGAGGGGCACGCGATCGCAGACGAATCGGATTTACTTGGCGCGGGCGGCCACGATGGCTTCCGCCACGTTGCGCGGCGCTTCCGCGTAGTGCTTGAATTCCATCGTGTAGGTGGCGCGGCCCTGCGACATCGAACGCAGCGTGGTCGAGTAGCCGAACATCTCGGACAGCGGCACCTCGGCCTTGATGACCTTGCCGCCGCCAACCATGTCGTCCATGCCCTGCACCATGCCGCGGCGGGACGACAGGTCGCCCATCACGTTGCCGGCGTAGTCCTCGGGCGTCTCGACTTCGACGGCCATCATCGGCTCGAGGATGACCGGGCTGGCCTTCTTGCAGCCTTCCTTGAAGCCGAAGATGGCGGCCATCTTGAACGCCTGCTCGGACGAGTCCACGTCGTGGTACGAACCGAAGGTCAGCGTGACCTTCACGTCGACCACCGGGTAGCCGGCCAGCACGCCGGTGTTCAGGGCCTCGATCACGCCCTTTTCCACCGCCGGGATGTACTCGCGCGGCACCACGCCGCCCTTGATGGCGTCGACGAACTCGAAGCCCTTGCCGGCTTCCTGCGGCTCGATGGTGAACACCACGTGGCCGTACTGGCCCTTGCCGCCGGACTGGCGCACGAACTTGCCCTCGACGTCGGAGACCTGCTTGCGGATCGTCTCGCGGTAGGCCACCTGGGGCTTGCCCACGTTGGCCTCCACGCCGAATTCGCGCTTCATGCGGTCGACGATGATCTCCAGGTGCAGTTCGCCCATGCCGGAGATGATGGTCTGGCCGGACTCTTCGTCGGTGCGCACGCGGAACGACGGGTCTTCCTGGGCCAGGCGCTGCAGGGCGATGCCCATCTTTTCCTGGTCGGCCTTGGTCTTGGGTTCGACGGCCTGCGCGATCACGGGCTCGGGGAACTCCATGCGCTCCAGCGTGATGACGGCGTCGGGGTCGCACAGGGTTTCGCCCGTGGTCACGTCCTTCAGGCCCACGCAGGCGGCGATGTCGCCAGCGCGGATTTCGTCCACTTCCAGGCGCTCGTTGGCGTGCATCTGCACGATCCGGCCGATGCGTTCCTTCTTGCCCTTGACGGGGTTGTAGACGCTGTCACCCTTGGACAGCACACCCGAGTACACGCGCACGAAGGTGAGCTGGCCGACGTAGGGGTCGGTCATCAACTTGAAGGCCAGGGCGGAGAACTTCTCGCCGTCGTCGGCCTTGCGGCTGGCTTCCTTCTCGTCCTCGTCCGTGCCTTGCACCGGCGGAATGTCCAGCGGCGAGGGCATGAGTTCGATGACGGCGTCGAGCATGCGCTGCACGCCCTTGTTCTTGAACGCGGAACCGCACAGCATGGGCTGGATTTCACCGGCGATGGTGCGCAGGCGCAGGCCGCTGGTGATCTCTTCCTCGCTGAGGTCGCCCTCTTCGAGGTACTTGTTCATCAGCTCTTCGGTCGCCTCGGCGGCGCTTTCGACCATCTTCTCGCGCCATTCCTTGGCGGTTTCGACGAGATCGGCCGGGATGTCCTCGAAGGTGAACTTCATGCCCTGGGAGGCTTCGTCCCAGAGGATGGCCTTCATCTTGCGCAGGTCGACCACGCCCTTGAACTGGTCTTCGGCGCCGATCGGGATCACGATCGGCACGGGGTTGGCCTTCAGGCGGTCCACCATCATCTGGCGCACGCGGAAGAAGTTGGCGCCGACGCGGTCCATCTTGTTGACGAACGCGAGGCGGGGCACCTTGTACTTGTTGGCCTGGCGCCAGACGGTTTCGGACTGGGGCTGCACGCCGCCCACCGAGTCATACACCATCACGGCGCCGTCGAGCACGCGCATGGAGCGCTCCACCTCGATGGTGAAGTCCACGTGGCCGGGGGTGTCGATGATGTTGATGCGGTGCTCGGGGAAGGACATGTCCATGCCCTTCCAGAAGCAGGTGGTGGCTGCCGAAGTGATCGTGATGCCGCGTTCCTGCTCCTGCTCCATCCAGTCCATCGTGGCGGCGCCGTCGTGCACTTCACCGATCTTGTGGTTCACGCCGGTGTAGAACAGGATGCGCTCGGTCGTCGTGGTCTTGCCGGCGTCGATGTGCGCAGAGATACCGATGTTGCGGTAGCGCTCGATGGGGGTCTTGCGGGCCATGGTGGGCTTTCGGGTCTTGAAGATGGATGAAAGCCCGGCCACCACGGGGTGGGACGGGCTTCCAGCCGAAGGTTTGCTGGGGAAAGCGGCTTAGAAGCGGAAGTGGCTGAAGGCCTTGTTGGCCTCGGCCATGCGGTGCACTTCGTCGCGCTTCTTCATCGCGCCGCCACGGCCTTCCGTGGCTTCCATCAGTTCGTTGGCCAGGCGCAGGGCCATCGACTTCTCGCCGCGCTTGCGGGCGGCTTCCTTGATCCAGCGCATCGACAGCGCCAGGCGGCGCACCGGGCGCACTTCGACCGGCACCTGGTAGTTGGCGCCGCCGACGCGGCGGGACTTCACTTCCACCATCGGCTTGACGTTGTTGATGGCGATGGTGAAGGCTTCCAGCGGGTCCTTGCCCGGGTTCTTCTTCTCGATGAAGTCGAGCGCGCCGTAGATGATGCGCTCGGCGACCGCCTTCTTGCCGCCCTCCATGATCACGTTCATGAACTTGGACAGCTCGACATTGCCGTACTTCGGGTCCGGCAGGATTTCACGTTTGGGAACTTCGCGACGACGTGGCATTTTTCTGAACCTCTTTGCTTCAGTTGGCGCTGCCTTCCGGCGGCGCCGCGAGAGCCATCGGGGCCCTCACTTACTCGACCCACGCGGGACATCCGCGCTCCGGGCCACCTCGCTCGACGCGCCTGCCAGGGCGGCCGAACACCATTTTTCGAAAGACGGGAAGACCGGAATCAGGCCTTCTTGGGACGCTTGGCGCCGTACTTGGAGCGGGACTGCTTGCGGTCCTTCACCCCTTGCAGGTCCAGCGAACCGCGCACGATGTGGTAGCGCACGCCGGGCAGATCCTTCACACGGCCGCCGCGCACCAGCACGACGCTGTGCTCCTGCAGGTTGTGGCCTTCGCCGCCGATGTAGGAGATGACTTCGAAGCCGTTGGTCAGGCGGACCTTGGCGACCTTGCGCAGCGCCGAGTTCGGCTTCTTGGGGGTCGTGGTGTAGACCCGGGTGCAGACGCCGCGGCGTTGCGGCGAGTTCTGCATGGCAGGGCTCTTCGACTTGGTCGTTTCGACCTCGCGACCCTGGCGCACCAGTTGGTTGATCGTTGGCATGGATGAATAAGTTCCGGAAAGCACCCGGACCGGCCGAACCCGAACAGACGGCGGTGAAACCCGGGGAAATGACGAAAACGTGAAACCCTTCGGAAAATTCCGAAAAGCCCGCGATTCTAGCGCGGTGCGCGGCCGGCGGCAAATCGGGGGAGGGAGCCCCCGGGTTCAGGCCCCGGCGGACGGGCGGCGCGGGCTCATTGGATCCACAGGCGCACCGCGTCCCAGGCCCGGCCCAGGACGCCCGCCTGCTCGACCGGCTCCAGCGCGACCAGGGGCACCTCGGCCAGCGGCTGGTCGGCCAGCGTGACTTTCAGGCTGCCCAGCGGCTGGTTCCTGGCGAAGGGCGCGACCAGCGGGTCGGGCCGCTCCACCTGGGTCTGGATCTTCGCGGCCTGGCCCGTGGGCACGGCGACGACGATCGGCTCCGTGCGGCCGAGCTTGACGGCGTTCTCCCTGCCCTTCCATACCCGCGGCGTCGCCACCGGCTGGTTGGCGTCGAACAGGCGCACGGCGTCGAAGGCGGTATAGCCCCAGTTCAGCAGCTTCTGCGACTCGTTGGCACGCGCGTTCTCGCTGGCGGCGCCGAGCACGATGCTCAGCAGGCGCCGGCCGCCCGGCAGGTTGGGGAAATCGCGCCTGGCAGTGGCGATCAGGCAGAAGCCGGCGGCGTCGGTGTGGCCGGTCTTCAGGCCATCGACCGTCGGATCGCGGAACAGCAGCAGGTTGCGGTTGGTGTCGTTGGAGGCCGGCGTGCCCGGGTAGCGGTACTTCTTGATGGCGTAGTAGTGCAGGTACTCGGGAAACTCGCGCATCAGCCGGGTGGCCAGGATGCTCAGGTCGCGCGCCGTGGTGGTGTGGCCCGGCGCGGTGAGCCCCTCGGGGTTCTTGTAGGTGGTGTTCTTCATGCCCAGCACCTTGGCCTGCTCGTTCATGAGCTCGACGAAGTGCTCGGCGGTGCCGCCCACGCCCTCGGCCAGCGCCATGGTGGCGTCGTTGCCCGACTGGACGATCATGCCCTTGATGAGGTCGTCCACCGGCACCTGCATCTTGGGGTCGATGAACATGCGCGAGCCGGGCATCTTCCAGGCGCGCGTGCTGACGGGCAGGGTCTGCGTCAGGCTGATCTTCCTGGCGCGCAGGGCGTCGAAGACCAGGTACTGCGTCATGAGCTTGGTCAGCGAGGCGGGCTCGACGGGCGAGTCGATGTCCTTGCTCGCCAGCAGTTGGTTGGAGGTGACGTCGATCAGCAGGTAGCTGCGCGCGGCCACCTCCGGAGGGGCAGGCACCTGGGCGGCGGCGATGGAGGCAGCCAGGCAGGCCAGCGCGAAGAGGATGAAGGTGCGCAGCACCTCGGGCAGACGGGTCATGGGAGCGAAGCGGGAAGACACGGGAAGGGGGGAAATCAGGGACCGCGGCGCCACGGGCTCATCCGGACATGCCGGCGCGCAGGTGGCGGGACACCAGCCCCTTGAGGAGGGGCAATTGTCCGTGGAAGAAATGCCCGCCCCCGGGGACGACCGTGACAGGAAGTGACTGCGGCCGGGCCCAGTCCATCACCGCGGCCAGCGGCACGGTGTCGTCCTGCTCGCCATGCACGATCAGCGCCCGCCCGTGCGCCTCAGGCGGCAGGGGCGCGACCGCGAAACGGGCCGCCGCCGTGCCCACCAGCACGATCTGCCGCAGTTCGCGCTCGGACCACAGCGCCTCGACGGCGCGGCTGGCGACGAAGGCGCCGAAGGAGAAGCCGGCGATGGCCAGCGGCCCCTCGGGCGCCGCCTGCCGCACGACGGCGAGAAAATCCTGCGTCTCGCCGCGGCCCTCGTCGTGCACGCCTTCGCTGGCGCCCACGCCGCGGAAATTGAAGCGCAGTGCCGTCCAGCCGCCGGCCACGAAGGCGCGCGCCAGCGTCTGCACCACCTTGTTGTCCATGGTGCCGCCGAACAGCGGATGGGGGTGGGCGATGACCGCCACGCCCGCGGCCGGCACGCCCGGGGCGGGCGCGTCGCGCAGCGCCTCGACGACGCCGGCCGCGCCCACCAGACGCAGCTTCTCCGTGTGGATGTTCATGTTCTGCCTGCTGGAGATTCCCAGGCGACTCGCAGCCGCCTTGCGGGGACGGGCACTGGAGCCGCCATCTGCGCCGAAAGTTCCTGCTCCGGCACTCAGCGGCCCACGTCGGGCGGCAGCAGCAGCCGTTCGACCACCACGCCGTTCTTCAGGTGCGAATCGACGATCTCGTCGATGTCGGCCTCGTCGACGAAGCTGTACCAGACGGCCCCGGGATAGACCACGGCCACCGGCCCGCCGGCACAGCGGTCCAGGCAGCCGGCCTTGTTCACGCGCACCCGGCCGGGGCCGGCCAGGCCCTCCTGCTTGACCCGCGACTTGCAGCGCTCGAAGCCCGCCTGCGCGTTGTGCCGGGCGCAGCAGTCCTCGCCCGGCTTGCGCTCGTTCAGGCAGAAGAAGATGTGGCGGGCATAGTAACCGCCGTCACGCGCGGGCGACTGGGACATCCGGCGGATTCTAGGAGGCCGCGCGGCCCGGCCGGCGCGCCAGCGCGAAGACGATCACGGCGAAGGGCCACAGCCAGCCCAGCCACTGCGCCAGGCCATGGAAGCGGATGAAGCGCCCCTGCTCCCAGGTGGCCAGGGTCTGGGCGAAATAGGCGCTCTCGGGCGCCTGGTTGAGCAGCCCCAGGTGCACGCACTGCGCCAGCAGCAGCAATCCCGTGCACAGCCGGCGCGGCAGCGCCGACAGCAGCAGCACCAGCACGGCCGCCGCCGCGATGCCCACCTGCACCGGCGGCTCCATCCAACTCCAGGCATGCGCGGGCCCGTAGCTCAGTGCCGCCGACAAAGCGCTGGCCGCCAGCCCCAGGCCCAGCATCAGCGCCGCCAGCGCCACCCGCCGCGGCCAGGCGCGCGCGACGCCGCAGGCCAACAGGCAGGGCACCAGGGCACCCAGCATCACGCACAGCATCTCGACGGCCGGCACCAGCGGCTGCAGCTCGAACTGCCGCACCGGCAGCCAGTCCAGGAAGGGCGTGTCGGCCAGCCAGTCGGCGATGGCCGCCTCCAGGCGCTCGAAGACCTGCCCCAGCCCGAACGGGACCGCCGGCGGAAAGAGCAGCGCGACCGGCCACAGCGCCAGCAGCAGCAGTGCGCCGCGCGCGTCCTCCACGAACCAGCCCGAGCGCATGCGGCTCCAGCGCGCCAGCGCACCCAGCCGCTCCAGCACCGCCGCCAGCACGGCGCCGGCCAGCGCGCCCAGGCTGTTCAGACCCAGATCCACGTTCGAGGGAATGCGCGCCGGCAGATAGCTCTGCAGCGTCTCCATCGCGAAGGAAAGCGCCACGCCCGCCACCGCGGCCAGCAGCACCGCCCGCCATGCGCCGGCCTGCGGCCGCGTGCGCAGCACCGCCAGCGCGCACAGGAAGCCCAGCGGCGCGTAGCCCGCCACATTGATGCCGAAGTCGAAGCCGGTCCAGTACCGGGGCCAGGGCGCCGCCAGGTAGGACCAGGGCGCGATGCCCTGGTCGCGCCAGTCGGCGAAGGGGTAGAGGCTCGCATAGATGACCAGCGCCGTGTAGGCCAGCGCCAGCGGCAGCGCGGTGGTCTTGTGCGAAGGCGGGATCACCGGTGACTCAGAAGGGCTTGACCACCACCAGCACCACGATGCCCAGCAGCAGCAGCACCGGCAGTTCGTTGAACCAGCGGAACCAGCGGTGGCCGCGCCGGTTGGCGCCGCGCTCGAAGCGCCGCAGCAGCACGCCGCAGCCGTGGTGGTAGCCGAGTACCAGCAGCACCAGCGCCAGCTTGGCATGCATCCAGCCGCTGCCCGGGCCGCGGCCGATGCCGTAGCCCAGCCACAGCCACAGGCCCAAAGCGACGGCCGGCGCCGCCAGCAGGGTGGAGAAGCGCATCAGCTTGCGCGCCATCAGCAGCAGGCGCTCACGTTCCGCCACCGACCCGGGCGGAACCATGGCCAGGTTCACGAAGATGCGCGGCAGGTAGAACAGGCCGGCGAACCAACTGACGACGAAGACGATGTGGAAGGACTTGACCCAGAGCATCGGCGGCAGTGTAAGAAAGCGGCCCGGGAAGATGGCCCGGAAAAAAAAGAGCCCGGCGTCGTTGAGACGCCGGGCTGCGAAGCCCTTTTGCTGTCACACATCAAGGCACCCGCTCAGGGAGGAAAAGCGGGGGATGGCAAGCCATCCGAGACAGAATTTAACAAAGGCGGCAGGGGCCATCAAGCGCCGGGTGGCTTTTTTTGTCGCCGGACCGCCCCAAGACAAAAAGGCATCCCCTCGGGGGATCGGGCAAGCGCGAAGCGATTGACCGAGGGGCCTTTTTTGACAGGTTTCCCGCCACGAGAAGACGGCCCGGCATCGTCCAGCCCGCCGCCGGCCGGCAGTGCTTGGGGCACAATTTTCGGCATGACTCCGCTCGCCTCCTTTCCGGCCGGCCGGCCCCGCCGCCTGCGCCGCGACGACTTCACGCGCAACCTCGTTCGCGAGCACGCCCTGACCGCCCATGACCTGATCTACCCGGTCTTCGTGCACGACAGGCCCGGCCGGGAGCCCGTGCCATCGATGCCCGGCGTCGAACGGCTGTCAATCGACGAACTGCTGAAGGTGGGCGAACAGGCGCTCGAACTGGGCGTTCCGTTCATCGACCTCTTCGGCGTGCCCGATCCGGCCGCCAAGACCGCCGACGGCGCCGTGGCATGGCGCGAGGACGGCATCGTCCAGCGTGCCATCCGCGCGCTGAAGTCGCGCCTGCCCGGGCTGGGCGTGATGACCGACGTGGCGCTCGACCCGTACACCACGCACGGGCAGGACGGCCTGATCGACGAAAGCGGCTACATCATCAACGACATCACGGTCGAGGCGCTGATCAAGCAGTCTCTGTCGCACGCACAGGCCGGCGCCGACGTGATCTCGCCCAGCGACATGATGGACGGCCGCATCGGCGCGATCCGCGGCGCGCTGGAGCAGAACGGCTTCATCCACACCCGCATCCTGGCCTACAGCGCGAAGTACGCCAGCGCCTTCTACGGCCCGTTCCGCAGCGCGGTGGGCAGCGCGGCCAACCTGGGCAAGAGCAACAAGCACACCTACCAGATGGACCCGGGCAACAGCGACGAGGCGCTGCGCGAGGTGGCGCTGGACCTCGCCGAGGGCGCCGACATGGTGATGATCAAGCCAGGCATGCCCTACCTGGACATCGTCCGCCGCGTGAAGGACGCATTCAAGGCGCCGACCTTCGTCTACCAGGTCAGCGGCGAATACGCGATGCTGAAAGCCGCCGCGGCCAACGGCTGGCTCGACCACGACGCGGTCATGCTCGAAAGCCTGCTGGCCTTCAAGCGCGCCGGCGCCGACGGGGTGCTCACCTACTTCGCCCTGGACGCCGCGCGCCTGCTGCAGCAAACCCGCTGACCGCGCGCCATGCGCATCTTCGAGATCCGCGCCGGCGAGGCCCGCGAGCACCCTTCGCCCGGGCCCCTGCCGGCAGCGGGCGCGCCGGCCGCCGGCTACCTGTGGCTGTCGCTGACCCGCGGCGAGCTGCAGGACGCGACGGCCGAAGTGCAGCAGGCACTGCAGCGGCTGGCCGGCCTGCAGCTGGTCGACCTGCACGTGAGCGATTTGCTCAACGAGCAGCTCCCCTCGCACTTCGACGCGACCTCGCAATACGACCTGCTGGTGATCCGCCGCCTGGCCACGGGCACCACCGCCGCACCCGCGGAGCCGGTGCTGCGCGGCGCCGGCCCGCCGGCGCTCAAGCGCATCGACACGCGCCCCGTCGGCTTCGCCGTGTTCGACCGCGTGCTGCTTTCGGTCCACCCCGAGGACTGCGCGGTGCGCGACGCCGCGGCGGTGCGGCTGAGCGCATCCGCCGCCCAGGGGCCCGCCCTCGACGTGCGCGCCACCTCGGCGCGACTGCCGACCAGCCCGGCCGACCTGATGCTGCGCGTGGTCAACCAGATCGTCGACGGCTACCTGGCGCTGCGGCGCGACCTGACCCGGCAGCTCGACCATTGGCAGGCCGAGCTGATCGACCCGAAGACGCGCTTCACGAACTGGGGCGCGCTGCTGCAGTCGCGCCAGGCGCTGCATCACCTGGACGAGCTCTGCGAAGACCAGCGCGGCGCCATGCAGGACTGGCTGGACGCCGTCGAGGCGCTGCCCGCGCCGGAGGCGCCGGAAGCCCGCCGCGAGCGCGAACTGCTGCTGGTGCGCAGCCGCGACGTGCTGGAGCACATCGAGCGCGTGGCGCACCACGTGCGCCGGCTGGAGCAGAGCGCCGAGACGGCGGTGCAGCTGCACTTCAGCGTGCAGAGCCACCGCACCAACGACATCATGCGGGTGCTGACGGTGCTCACCGCCGTGTTCCTGCCGCTGAACCTGATCGCCGGCATTTTCGGGATGAACTTCGAGTTCATCCCCCTCGTGCACAAGACCGACGGCTTCTGGATCGCGATGGGCGCCATGCTGCTGATCGCCGCGATCCTCACCGCCGTCTTCTGGCGCAAGCGCTACCTGGCGCGCACGGCGCGGTAGCGCGCCCACCGGCATGAAAATGCCTGCTGTCAAGCCATCCACGCACAAGAGTCATGGAGGGAAAAGCCATATAGAGCGCCAGATTAGAGATGGTCTCACGACTGCATACGCTTGGACCCTTCAGACGCCAGGGGTCACATGGATACATATCAGCGTCGATGTATGCATACCGCGTCGCGACCTTCGATGAGCGTTCGACCGTCTTACCGCTTTGACAGGTAAGACTGGATCAATACGATCAATTCCTGCCGGAATTCAGGCAACGCCAATGTGCCTTGGCGCGCAGCATGGTGAACGGCGCCGGCAGCAGCACCAGCAAGTACCTGCGCGCTGATGTGCGCATGGGTTGTGCGACGGGAATTCATCGCGATGATCTCTTCGTACCCCTTCCGGAACTCCGTTTCGAAGAAATCGTGAGCGCCACGGGAATCCTCGCCACGTGGACTTTCTTCGAGAAGAACTCGGTGAGCTGCCGGATATCGACTATGCACGGCAATCAACCCGTCGGCCAGCGCCTCGATGCGCCCCGCCCGCGTCATCTTGCCATTGGCCGCAGTACGCAGCACGGACAGGACTTCGTTGAGGTGACGTAGACGCACGGCCTCAGCCAGGGCGAGCTTGTTCGGGAAATACTGATAAAGCGAGCCGATGCTGACACCCGCGGCTTCTGCTGCCGCATTGGTTGTGAAACCGGCCCACCCCCTACTCCCAAGAATGCGAGCTGAAGCATCGAGGATCGCGTCCATCGTTGCCTGCGCGCGTACCTGACGCGGACTCTTCCGCATCCTGCTCATCGGTGCCGAAATGCGAGTAGCCATGCGCATCCCCCATGCTAGAAAATGAGCAATATACTCATATTTTCGAGGATGCTTGTGAGCTCGAGGAGCCCGACGCATTACCAACGAGATCTTGCGATCTATCTCGGAGCCCGCTTTATCTCGGAAGCAGCAGCCTTGGCGCTATCGGTCGCCATCGGTTGGATGGTCTATCGGCTGTCGAACGCACCCCTGGCACTGGGCATCGTGGGTCTTGTGCAGTTCGTTCCCATGTTCCTGCTTGCTCTTCCCGCGGGAGAGCTTTGTGATCGCGTTTCAGCACGGCGCGTCATGGCGGCTGGCCTTGCCATTCAATGCTTGTGTGCTGTCGCCTTTCTCTTGCTGTCGAACACGCCATCACCACCGCTGTGGATGTTCTTCACCGTTCTGCTGATGCTTGGCGCTGCACGGGCGTTTGCTGATCCGGCGAGCCAGGCTTTGCTGCCCTTTCTCGTGCCGCCGGAACGACTCTCTCACGCGATTGCCCTGGGTTCTTCGGCATGGCAACTCGCCGTCATCGCCGGACCGATCCTGGGAGGATGGGCTTTTGGCGCCAGCCCTGCGGCCGCTTATGGCCTCTGTGGTTCTGGATTTTTCCTGGCTGCGCTGGGCGTGGCTGCGCTCGGTGGGCGACAAGCCATGCAGGACACAAGCGCGACGATGAAAGAGCGCATGGCCAGCGTGGCGGAGGGCGTTGCCTTCATATGCGCTCAACCCATCGTGCTGGGTGCCATCTCGTTGGACTTGTTCTCAGTGCTGTTCGGTGGCGCGACCGCCTTGCTGCCCATCTATGCACGCGACATCCTTCATGTGGGGCCGGGAGGCTTGGGGCTGTTGCGCAGCGCTCCTGCACTGGGTGCCGTGCTTATTGCACTCGTTCAAGCCCACCGTCCGCCGGTTCGACACATCGGATTGAAACTTTTCGCCGCCGTCGCCGCGTTCGGCATGGCCACACTGGTCTTTGCATTCTCCACTTCGTTCATCTTGACGCTGCTGACACTCGTCGCCTTGGGCGCCAGCGATATGGTGAGCGTCAACATCCGCTCGTCTCTCATCCAGCATGCGACGCCGGATGCCATGCGAGGCCGGGTTTCAGCCGTCAACATGTTGTTCATTGGAGCATCGAGTGAGCTTGGCGCTTTCGAATCAGGTGCTGCTGCATCCTTGTTGGGAACGGTGCCGGCGGTGGTATTCGGCGGCGTCGCGACGCTCCTGGTCGCCGGGGCATGGATGAAGCTCTTCCCGACACTCAGGCAAGCCGATCGACCGGGCGGAGCAGTTCGACCCATGGGATGATTTCGATGGAGCTTCGCCACCTGCGCTGCTTTCTCACGGTGGACGAAGCACTGCACTTCGCCCGCGTCGCTGCGCGCCTGCACATCAAGCAGCCGCCGTTCTGAATCCGGCCGGCGCGGCCAGCAACCCTTTGGCGTCGAAGTGCTGCTGCGCATCCGCTTCATGCAATGGTTCAACCTGTCGGGCCCGGCCGATGTCACCTGGCACGTGGCAATGCGCCCGGGGCTGCGCCGGGCGCTGGACAAGGACAGCCAAATGAAAAAGCTCGGCCAGCCCGCTCCGCCCCCCGGACCGGGTTCAGTCCAGGCTGATGTTGCCGCGCCGCACCAGCTCGCCGTAGACCTTCGACTTGATCTCGGCCTGCCGCGCGATCTCTTCCGGCGACCAGGCCAGCGGCTCGAAGGCGAAGGTGTCGAAGCGGGCGCGGATCTCCGGGTCGGCAATGGCCTTGGCGACGTCGGCGTTGATCTTCTTCTTGACCGCCTCCGGCACGCCCTTGGGCGCCAGCAGCGAGACGAAGGAGTTCACCTCCAGGTCCGCCGGGCCGCCGGACTCGGCCATGGTCGGCACGTCGGGCATCTGCGGCACGCGCTTCTTCGCGGCCACGGCGATGTACTTGAGCTTGCCGGCCTTGTAGATGCCCTGGCTGGACGGGATGCTGGCGAAGGCCCAGGGCACCTCGCCCGTGCCCACGTTGGCATACAGCTGCGAGACCTCGCGGTAGGGCGCGTGGTTCATCTGCAGCCCGGCCAGCGCATCGAGCTGCTGCCCGCCCAGGTGGCCGGGGCTGCCCACGCCCCAGGAGCCGTAGGTGATCTCGCCGGGCCTGGCCTGGGCCTCGGCGATCAGGTCCTTCATGCTGTTCCACTTCGACTGGCTGCTCACCGCCACGAAGAAGGGCGTGCGGAACAGCGAGGCCACCGGGTCGAAGTGCTGCAGCGTCACGAAGTGGCGCGACTTGTACAGATGCGGCAGCGCGGCGACGTGCTCGCTGTCCAGCTGCAGCAGCGTGTAGCCGTCGGGCGCGGCGCGGCGGGCCGCGTCGATGGCGATGAAGCCGCCGCCGCCGGGCCGGTTGTCGATGGTGACGCGCTGGCTCCACCGCTTGCCCAGCTTGTCGCCGACCAGGCGCAGCACGGCGTCGGGGCCGCTGCCGGCGGCGAAGGGGGTGACGATGGTCACCGGCCTGGTCGGGAAGTCGCCGGCGCCCTGGGCGGGCGCGGCGGGCGCGAGGGCGGCGGCGGCAAGGGCCGCGAGCAGGCGTTTCAAGGTGCTTGTTCCTGGTGGTGAGTCATTCCCCGCCGATCTGGACGCGGTGCTGGTGCAGCGCCTCGAAGATCGGCGCATCGCCGAAGCGGAACAGGTCGAGCGCGGGAGCGCCGGCGTCGCACTGCGCCTGGAAAGGCATCCACGAGGGCACCACGAACAGATCGCCGCGCTGCACGCGCCAGGCCTGCTCGCCCACGCGCACGCTGCCGCCGCCGTCGAACACCTGGTACACGGACGAGCCCACCTCGCGCCAGGCGCGGGTGCAGCCGCCGCGGCGCACGCGGTGCATCTCGCAGCGAAGGGTGGGCAGCACGTCGCGGCCGGTGCCGGGGTGCGTGAAGCGCACGGCCGCGTGGCCGGCGCTGACCACGCCGGGGTGGCCCTCGTCCTCCAGCGCGAGTTGGTCGGCCAGCGCGCGGTCGGTGTCGGCCCAGCGGTAGGCCAGGAGCGGCGAGCCGGGCGTGTCGGCCGGCTGCGAGAGCGGGCGCAGCCCGGGGTGGCCCCACAGCCGCTCGGAGCGCGAGCGCTCGGGCGTGCCCTGCTCGGCCTCGCTGATGGCGTCGCGCCCGTGCTCGAAGAACTGCGACTCGGTCATGGACGCGAAAGGGATGTCCAGCCCGTCGATCCAAGCCATCGGCTCGGCGGCGGCGTTGTGGTGCGCGTGCCAGTTCCAGCCGGCCTGCGGCAGGAAGTCGCCGCGCGACATGCGCACCGCATCGCCGCCCACCACCGTCCACACGCCCTCGCCTTCGACCACGAAGCGGAAGGCGTGCTGCGTGTGGCGGTGCTCGGGCGCGTTCTCGCCGGGCATCAGGTACTGGATGGCGGCCCACAGTGTGGGCGTGGCGAAGGGCCGGCCGCCCAGCGCCGGGTTGGCCAGCGCGATGGCGCGGCGCTCGCCGCCGCGGCCCACGGGCACGATGCGGCCGGCCTCGCCGGCCAGTTGCTTCAGGCGCTCCCAGCGCCACAGGTGGGCCGCCGCCTTGCTGCGCGGGTGCGGCGGCATCAGGTCGCCGATCTGGGTCCACAGCGGCACCAGCAGTTCCTGCTCGAAGCCGCGGTAGAGCTGCTCGAGCGCGGGCGTGGGCTCGGGCTGGCCGGGGGCGGCCATGGCCTTCAGGTGCACGGGCGAGGGGGGAACGTCGATCACGGCAGCCATCGGGGGTCTCCTTGCATGAATGACAGCGATTCTGCGGCCTTCACCCCGCCGGCGCGAGGGCGAGGGCGATCCCGCCCGTGCGCCGGCGCGGCGCCGGGCATGCAGAGGATGACCGGAGCGTGCCGGCGCCGCCATGCCCGTATCATCCCCAGCCACCCCACGCGCACTCGCAGAGGCCGCCCATGTCGTCAATCACCCTGCGCTTTCTCGCCGAACCGAGCACCGTCAACTTTGGCGGCAAGGTGCATGGCGGCACCGTCATGAAGTGGATCGACGAGGCCGGCTACGCCTGCGCCACCAGCTGGTCGCACAACTACTGCGTGACGGTGTTCATCGGCAGCATCCGCTTCCACCGCCCGATCATGATCGGCGACCTGGTGGAGGTGGAGGCCCGGCTGGCCTGCACCGGCAGCACCAGCATGAACATCGCGGTGGAGGTGCGCAGCGGCGACATGAAGGGCGGCCAGATGACGAAAACGACCGAGTGCCTGATCGTCTTCGTGGCCGTCGACTCCCACGGCCGCCCGCTGCCGGTGGACGCCTTCACCCCCAGCACTCCGGGCGAGATGGCACTGGCCGAACGCGTGCGGCTGCACATCCAGGCCGCCAAGCAGGCGGCTGCCGTGACCTGACGCCCGCCGCTCAGCGCCGGGTGGCCGGCAGCAGTTTCTGCAGGTTGGCCAGGTTCTCGCTGAGCCGGTCCTGCACCACCTTCCAGGCGTCGTTGCGCGTGCGCGCCTCCATCTCGGCCAGCTCGCGGAAGTGGTCGATCGCCTGCTGCATGCCGCGCTGCACCGCCTCGGTCTGTCCGGCCAGCCTGTCCTTGCCGGCCGCGTCCTTGAGCGTGTCCTGCCACTGGGCAAGCGCCTCGCGCAGCATCTCCGCCCGCCGCTGGACGAGCGTCGTCATGCCCTCGCAGGCCTGGCGGTTCGCTTCGGCCAGCGCCTCCAGGTCCTTGCGCTGCCATTCGACCAGGGCGTTGACGTCCACGCCGGGCAGCTTGAACTGCCCGGCCAGGGCCTTCAGGTCGTCCATCGTGGGCAGGTCCAGCGGGTTGCGGGGGGTGGCGTCGGCGGCCTTGCGGGAAGTTGCCATGGTGTTCTTTCTCCTTGGAGCGGATGGAAACGGGAAGCGGGGTCAGGCCGGCGCGAACCGGGGCGCCACGGCCGGGGCCGGCCGGATGACCTGCATCAGGATCACGCCCGACAGCAGCCACAGCGCCATGGCCAGGTACATGGCGTTGTCGGAGTTGCCGGTGCGGGTGGTGACCCAGGCGGTCAGCAGCGGCGCCACCGACGGCCCCAGGTTGCCCAGGCTGCTGATCAGCGCGATGCCGCCCGCGGCCGACTTCCTGGGCAGGTACTCGCTGATGGCGGCGAAGAACAGCGGCGTGTTGGCCGACTGGCCGACCGCCATGAGGGCCAGCCCGGCGAAGCCGAACACCATGTTGCCCTGGGTCAGCACGGCGATCAGCAGGCCTCCGGCGGCGATCGCCACGCAGAAGAAGAAGTGCTTGCGGCGCTCCAGGTGCCTGTCGGAGCTGCGCCCCACGAACACCATGCCGATGGCGCCCACCACCGCCGGGATGGCCGACAGCAGGCCGACGGTGAACACGTCGGCGATGCCCCAGCTCTTGATCAGGGTGGGCGAGAAGAACACCAGCGTGTAGTTGGCGCCCAGGAACAGGAAGTACACCAGGGCCATGGTGAAGACCTTCGGGTCCTTCAGCAGCGCCCAGAAGGAGCCGTGCGAGGCCGTCTCCACGGTGTGCGCGTCGTTGTCGAGGTGCTCGCGCAGCAGCGCCTTCTCGCCGGCCGTGAGCCAGCCCGCGTCTTCCGGCCGGTCCTTGAAGTAGAAGAAGGCGACGATGCCGAGAATCGACGCCGGCAGGCCCTGCACCACGAACAGCCATTGCCAGCCGTGGTGGCCGCCCAGCCCGTCCATGTACTTCATGATCGCGCCCGAGAGCGGGCCGGCCAGCAGGTAGCCGATGGCGGTGGCCGTCATGAAGATCGAGATGACCTTGCCGCGCCGCGCCGAGGGGTACCAGTAGGTCAGGTACAGGATGATGCCGGGGAAGAAGCCGGCCTCGAAGGCGCCCAGCAGGAAGCGCAGGACGTAGAACTGCGTGGTCGTCTCCACGAACATCATGGCCGAGGCGACGATGCCCCAGCAGAACATGATGCGCAGCAGCGTCTTGCGCGCGCCGATCTTCTCCAGGACGAGGTTGCTGGGCACCTCGAACAGGAAGTAGCCGATGAAGAAGATGCCGGCGCCCAGCGCATAGGCCTCGTTGCTGAAGCTCAGCGTCTGCTTCATCTGCAGCTGCGCGAAGCCGATGTTGATGCGGTCGATGAAGGCGACGACGTAGCACAGGGTCAGCAGCGGCAGCAGGTGCCAGCTGACCTTGGAGAACAGCGCCTCGTCTTCCGCGCTGTGGCTGGCGTGCGCAGCGGCCTGCGCGGGGGTCGGGTTCATGGTCTTGTCTCCTGTTTTTTCCGAGGGGGAATGCCGTGTCACGAAGACTTGCGGGCTGCGGCCGGCTTCTTCGCCGCGGCGGCGGCCTTGCGCGGCGCCGCGGCCTTGCGTGCCGGCGCGGCGACGGCGCGGGGC
>JASGDG010000324.1:0-4099 GCA_047607325.1 Xenophilus sp.
CGGTAGCCGCGGTCGGCGAAGGCCTCGGCCACGGTGCGCAGGCCGGCCGCGCGCGCCCAGCCCGCCAGCGGCGAGCCGGCCAGCACCACCAGCGCCAACGCGGGATCGATGGCGCGGACGGCGGCGATCACGTCCTGCGCCTGCCGCTCGTCGTGGGCGATGAAGTTGTAGAGCGCGCCGTGCGGCTTGACGTAGCGCACGCGCGTGCCGGCCGCGGCGGCCAGGCCCTGCAGCGCGCCGATCTGGTAGACGACGGCGGCGCGCAGGTCGCTGCTCGCGATGTCCATGTGGCGCCGGCCGAAGCCGGCCAGGTCGGGGTAGGCGACGTGCGCGCCCACCGCGACGCCACGCTCCGCGGCGGCGCGCAGGGTGGCGAGGATGCCGGCCGGGTCGCCGGCGTGGAAGCCGCAGGCCACGTTGGCGCTGCTGACGAGCGCGAGCATGGCCGCGTCGTCGCCCATGCGCCAGGCGCCGTAGCTTTCCCCGAGGTCGCTGTTGAGGTCGATGTTCATGATGGTTCAGGAGTGAGGAGCCGCAGCGGAGTTGCGCGGGAAAAAGGAAGAAGGGCGTGCGCTCAGTGCAGGCTGCCGCCCTGCTCGCGCAGGTCCGCCGTGGTCGACAGCGCGGTGCGCAGCAGCACCCGCAGCGCCTCCACCTGCGTGGCCAGTGCCAGGCTGGGTGTGCCGGGCAGGCGCGCCGCCTGTTCCGGCAGCGCCGGCAGGTGCACGAAGCCGCCGCGCGTGCCAGCCAGCGCGGGCCGCGTGGCCAGCCGGTGCATCAGCCCGTAGAAAACGTGGTTGCAGACGAAGGTGCCGGCGCTGTTCGACACCGCGGCCGGCAGGCCCGCCTGCCGCAGGGCGTGCACGATGGCCTTGACCGGCAGGGTCGAGAAGTAGGCGGCCGGGCCGCGCGGCTCGACCGGCGCGTCCACCGGCTGCCGGCCGGCGTTGTCGGGGATGCGGGCATCGTCCACGTTGATGGCGACGCGCTCGGGCGTGACCTCGGTGCGGCCGCCCGCCAGGCCCAGCGCCACCACCAGCGCCGGCGGGTCCGGCGGCAGGGCCAGCGCCTCGTCCAGCCGCGCCAGCGCGGCCCCGAACACGCAGGGCAGCTGCAGCGCCTGCACGGCGGCGCCCCCGCAGGCCCAGCCGTCCAGCGCACGCGCCACTTCCCACGAGGGGTTGACCGTGTCGCGGTCGAAGGGCTCGAAGCCGGTGAGCAGGATGCGGGGCATGGCGGGCACTCCTTCAGCGGAACATGAGGAAGTCCAGCAGGAACACGTTCACCGTGAGCAGCACCAGCGCGGTGGGGATCTGCACGCGGATCACCGCATTCTTGTCCGGCAGCTCCAGCAGCGCCGCCGGCACGATGTTGAAGTTGGCCGCCATCGGGGTCATCAGCGTGCCGCAGTAGCCCGAGAGCATGCCCACGGCCGCCATCACCGCCGGATCGCCGTGGTAGACGCCGACGAGGATCGGCACGCCCACGCCGCCGGTCATCACCGGGAAGGCCGCGAAGCCGTTGCCCATGATGACCGTGAACAGCGCCATCCCCACCACGTACACGGCCACGGCCAGGAAGCGCAGGTCCATGTTGATGTAGCTGGTGGTGATGTGCGCCACCGCCTTGCCCACGCCGGCGTCGGAGAACACCAGGCCCAGCATGCCGAGCATCTGCGGCAGCACCAGCGCCCAGCCGAGCGCGTCGGTCAGGCGGCGCGACTCGCGCATGCCCTGCATCGGCGTCTCGCGGGTCAGCCAGCAGGCCAGCGCCAGGGCCACGATACAGCCGACGCCCAGGCTCACCAGCGTGGTGTTCTTCGGGTCCAGCAGCGGCACGCCGCCCACCACCAGGTACTTGGCCGAAAGCGTGCCGGCCATGGTCAGCAGCGGGATGGCCAGCGCCGGCACGAAGAGCCTGTGGCCCAGACGCTTGGCGCTGGCGAGGTACTGCTCGGCCGAGGGCAGCCTGTGCCGGCCCGCGCCGACGCCGCCGAAGCCGGCGATCAGCGCCATCACGATCACGGCCACGCCCACCCACTCGGGCGGCAGCAGCTGGCCGACCAGGAACACCAGGGCGTACAGGCCCCAGAAGAAGGCGCTGGCGTAGCGGCGCGGATGGGTGCGGTCGGCCAGCGTCATCACCGCCGTGATGGCGAGGATGATGCCGACGAGGTCGTAGAGCAGGTCGATGGTGAGGGTCATGTCAGGCTTCCTTGCCGGCCAGGGAAACGGCGGCTGCCGGCGCGGCGTCGCCGCCGGCGGCCAACTCGCGCTCCAGCGCCTTGTCCAGCCGGCGCAGGCGCCAGGCGTGGATGACGAAGGCGGAAACCGCCGTCGGGATGCCCCACAGCGCGACGTGGATCGGCTCCACGTCGATGCCCGCCTCATGCAGGAGTGTGGTCATCAGCACGATGGCGCCGAAGGCCACGAAGATGTCCTCGCCAAAAAACAGGCCCACGTTGTCGGCCGAGGCCGCATAGGCGCGCAGCCTGTGGCGGATACGATCGGGCAGCGGGCCGTAGCGCGCTTCGGCCGCACCCTCGGCCATCGGCGCCAGCAGAGGCCGCACCATCTGCGGGTGGCCGCCCAGGCTGGTCAGGCCCACCGCCGCCGTGAGCTGGCGGGCCACCAGGTACACGATGAACAGGCGGCCAGCGGTGGCCGACTTGACGCGGCCGATCCACGCCTGCGCCTGCTGCCGCAGGCCGTGCCGCTCCAGCAGGCCGATGACGGACAGCGGCAACAGGATGATCAGCGGCAGGTTGCGCGTCTTGACGAAGCCACTGCCGACGGTGGCCAGGATCTTCTGCACCGGGAAGCCGGCCGCCAGGGCCGTGACGAGGGCCGTGGCGATGACGACCAGCATCGGGTTGAAGCGCAGCACGAAGCCGGCAATGATGACCGCGACCCCGATGAGGGGCCACAGGGAAATGGTGCTCGCCATGAGGTTCGCTCCTTCGATGTGAATGTGTGAATACCGGGTTGAAAGAAAGGCGCCTCGCCCTGCAATGCAAGAGTCATGCCATATGAATCAACAATAAATGTATATGAACCCTCTATCAATCAAATTTTGTTGAACAATTTTTGATTGTTCAACAGGCAAAAGATCACCACATCGGTGCAAACCCGTGCCCTCGTGCTCCACGAGCGTGCGCGCCATCTGCTACAAAGCAGCGGCCTGCCCCGGACAACCCCATGACCGATACCCCGCCCCCCCTGCCTCCCCCGACGCTGAGCGAACGCGTGGCCGAACAGCTGCGCCAGAAGATCACGGCCGGCGAGTTCCAGCCGGGTCAGCGCCTGTCGGAGCAAGCGCTCAGCGGCAGCCTGGGCATCTCGCGCAACACGCTGCGCGAGGTCTTCCGCGTGCTCACCAAGGACGGCCTGCTGCGCCACGAGCCCAACCGCGGCGTCTTCGTCTCGGTGCCAAGCATCGCGGCCATCATCGACATCTACCGCGTGCGCCGGCTGATCGAGTGCCAGGCGCTGGCGCAGGCCTACCCGCGCCACCCGGCCAAGAAGCACATGCGCGAGGCGGTGGAGCAGGCTCTGCGCGCCCGCGACGCCGGCGACTGGCTGGGCGTGGGCACGGCCAACATGTCTTTCCACATGGGCATCGTCGAGCTAGCCGACAGCGAGCGGCTGAACCTGCTGTTCGCCCAGGTGCTGGCCGAGCTGCGGCTGGCCTTCGGCCTGCTGCGAGACCCGGAATTCCTGCATGCGCCCTACGTGGACATGAACCGCGGCATCCTCGAGCTGGCCGAAGCCGGCGAGTTCGCCAGGGCGGCGGCGGCGCTGAACGACTACCTGGTGCACTCGGAGCGCATCGTGCTGGCCGTCTATGCGCGCCGCCTGGGCGCGGGCTGACGCGCCGCGCCGCCCTTCCCCGCCTTTTGCCCGACCGTCCGCCATGTCCTTCCCCCCGCACCACGACCGTCCCCTGCTTCCAGGCCGGCGCCGCGCCCTCCTCGGGGCGGCCGTCCTGCTCGCCGGCCCCACCGTTCGCGCCGCCCCGCCGTCCGCCGCCGAGGTCTGGCCCCATGCCCTGCAGGTGCCGGGCGGCGTGGCGCGCCTGTCGCTCGGGCCCGCGGCCGGGC
>JASGDG010000325.1:0-5669 GCA_047607325.1 Xenophilus sp.
ACCGCGCCGTCCGAGCCTGCCCATTGGCGGCGCGCGGCAGCCCGCCAGGCGTCGGCGCGCAGGCGCGCCTGGGCCGCATCGTCCGCCGGCAGGCGTGCGACGGCGAAGGTGGCGCCGCCCGCCTCGCAGCCCACCATTGCCAGCGTCACCTGCGCCTCGCCCAGCGGCAGGGTCCGCGATGCCCGGTCGGGCTTGCAGGGCAGCAAGGCGGTCAGCACGTCATCCAGCGGCACCTCGCGCCAGTTGAAGGCCGGGTCGCAGCCGGCGGCCAGCAGCGCACAGGCGAGAAGGACGACGGGAAGCACACGGGAAGTCACTCGGGTAGGGGCGGCGCACCGGCGCCCGGGCGGCGGCGGACCTAGAATCCCCGCCACCCCACGACCGCACGCCATGAAAGCCAAGGCCCTCTATGTTGCCGCATTCGCCGCCGCGCTGGCAGCGGGCGCGGGGGTGTACGCCACGATGGGCGCCTCGCCCGCGCCGGCCGCCACCTTCGTGCTGCTGGACGGCAGCCGCCAGACCACCGCAGACCTCAAGGGCAGGGTGACGCTGGTGAACTTCTGGGCCACCAGCTGCGTGACCTGCGTGGCCGAGATGCCGAAGGTGATCGCCACCTACGACAAGTACAAGGACAGGGGCTACGACACGCTGGCCGTGGCGATGAGCTACGACCCGCCCAGCTACGTCATCAATTTCGCGCAGACGCGCAAGCTGCCCTTCAAGGTGGCCATCGACAACACCGGCGCGGTGGCCCGGGCCTGGGGCGACGTGCAGCTCACGCCCACCACCTACGTGGTCGACAAGCGCGGGCAGATCGTCAAGCGCTACGTGGGCGAGCCCGACTTCGCCGAGCTGCACCAACTGATCGAGAAGCTGCTGGACGCCGCCTGAGAATCTGTCTGGGGCGCAACAGTTGCACCATGTCGCGGTGGACACCCGGGGGTTGCCGCCTGCGGTGGCGGTGACCACGGCCGAGGTGACGGACCGCCAGGGGGCCTTGCTGGCATTGTGCCGTTGCGGGCCCCGCCTCGGCCGTGCGCAAAGCCTGCTGTGCGACAGCGGCACCGTGGGCCAGCCCTTTTCGCAGGGCGTGCAGGAGATCCCGGGCGAACCAGCGTGCCGGCCGAGGCCAGCTCAGATGTCGTTGTAGAGCTCTGAATGGATGCGTACATCGAGCAGGGCCGCGGCCTGAATGAACTCGTGCAACAGATCGAGCCTGCCATCGGTGTCGAAGTTGGCCGGCAGCACGAAGCTGCTCTGGTGCTGTTGCCGATCGCCATAGGGGATCCCCCGCCGGAACACCATGCCGATTTCCGCGTAGCCGCCGCCGCGCGCGGGCAGCGCGATCTGCACGTTCAGGCCGATCAGTTCCTCCAGTGGAAAGCGCAGGCTCTGCTCGCCAAAGCGGAAGCCCGCCCAGCGTGCATCGCGCGAGCGGAACACGAACAGGGTCTGCTCGGGGTGCTCGAACAGGTCGCGGCGGATCTGTGCCAGCGGCACCATCGCGGCGGGCGAGCCGTCGCGGCCCGATTCCACCGGCGCGTGCCTGGCCGCGCATTCGCGCAGCGCCTCGAAGACCTGCTGATGGAAGGCGTCGCGTCGCTGGCGGCCCAGCCCCGGCTTCAGGCCGAACAGAATGGCCCGGTAGCAGGCCCACTCGCTGTTGTAGCCCTGCAGCCGCTGCGGCCCGTCCACGGCCGGGCCATGCCCGAACGGAAAGGGCAGGGTGTCGATCGGCCGGTTGCGGTCGGTGGGCCGTATGGGGACGTAATCGAAGGGATTCGGGCGAGGCTCGGGCATGTTCGAGCAGGAAGGACGATGCATGCGAGGCGATGCCGAGTCGGCACGCGATGTTTCTCCGCTATGGGCAGCAGGCCGCGCATGGTACGGGACTGCAGTGCCAGGCCTTCAAGGTCACTCCCTGAAACTGTCGTGGCAGCTCTTGCACGTGGCGCCGGCGGCGCCGATCGCTGCCTTGATGGCGCCCAGATCGCCCGTCCTGGCAGCGTCGGCAAGCTTGTCGACCGCCTCCTGCGCGCGCACCTGGGCGGCCTTGAACTCCTGCGGCTCGGACCAGATGGCCGCGCGGGCCTTGCCGCCCTCCGTGCCGGGGCCGAAGCCCGCCCAGGGCAGCCTGATCAGCTCCGCCGCCCGCGCGGCGCTTTCCTGCGCCGCCTTGGCGTCGAAATCGACCTTGCCGCTGGCCATGTCGGACACGCGCTTGAAGTTCTGCTGCATTTCCTTGAGCGTGGACTGGCGGAATTTGATGGCCTCCTTCGGCGTGGCGAAGGTGGTGGGCTGGGCCAGCACCGGAGCGCAGGCCAGGGCGGCCAGGCAGGCGGCGAACAGGGCAAGACGGGACATCGTGGATTCCTTCGTGGCGTAACGTGAGGATGCCGCTGCGGCAGCGGCACCAGTGTAGGGGGCGGGAAGCCCCGCGCCGCCGTCGGGCAGGGTGCTCCCCTGACGCAGTTTTGTTAATCTGGGGGCCGCCGAGTTCCCGCAAGTCGCCCTGCACCCGAATGCCGACCGTCTCCGAGCCCGCCGCTTCCCCCCTGCCTGCGCTGCGCGTGTGGGATCTGCCGACACGCCTGTTCCACTGGGTTCTGGCCGCCGTGGTGGCCGCCCTGGTGGCGACGGCCAAAGCCGGGGTGATGGAATGGCACTTCCGGCTCGGCTATGTGGCGATGGCGCTGCTGCTGTTCCGGCTGCTGTGGGGTTTTGCCGGGGGGCGCTGGTCGCGCTTCGCGGCCTTCGTCTACCGGCCGAGCGCCGTCCTGGCCCACCTGCGCGGGCAGGCGCCGCTGGCCCACCGGGTGGGGCACAGCCCGCTGGGCGCACTGTCGGTGTTCGCGCTGCTGGCCGTGCTGCTGCTGCAGGTCGCCACGGGGCTGGTCTCCGACGACGCGATCAGCTTCACCGGCCCGTTGGCCGACAAAGTGCCGGGCGCCTGGTCCGATGCCGGCACCCACTGGCACAAGGCGCTGGGCCAGTGGCTGGTGATCGGCCTGGCGCTGCTGCACGTCGCCGCGGTGCTGTTCTACACGTTGTTCAAGCGGCAGGATCTGGTGCGCGCCATGGTGGTGGGCGACCGGCGCCTCGCCGAGGGCGGCCCCGCGCTGCCGCCCAGCCGGGACGATACGGTGTCGCGGCTCGGCGCAGCCGCGCTGTTCGGGCTGTGCGCCGCCCTGGCGGCCTGGGTGGCGTCGATGCAGCGCTAGCGCCGGTTCAGCTGCGCGCGGACGCCGCATCCGACCCCTTTGCGAAGCAATGTGCTCTCCTCCCATGGCACGAACAGGCCCTGACCCGATGAGCTTTGTCACTTCGCGGCCCCTGCCGCTGTCCGACACGCCGCAGATCGCGCTGCGCGTGCCCGAGGAAGCGCACGAGTTCGCGGCGGTACGCGCCATTTTCCGCGAATACGCCGGAACGCTCGGCATCGATCTCGGCTTCCAGCATTTCGACGAGGAACTGGCCGGCCTGCCCGGCGACTACGCCGAACCGCGCGGCACGCTGCTGCTGGCGCTGGTGGAAGCCGGCCCGGCGCCGCAGGGCGTCGACGGGACGCTGCTGCGCCAGCCGGATGGCCGCTGGGCGCGCGTCGCGGGCTGCTGCGCGCTGCGCCCGCTGGACACGGTGGACTACCCCAACGCGGCGGAGATGAAGCGGCTCTACGTGCGCCCCGCCTTTCGCGGGCTGGGCCTGGGCCGCCGGCTCACCGAGGCGGTGCTGGACGCCGCCCGCGCCGCCGGCTACGGCTGCGTGCTGCTGGACACGCTGGACGACATGGAATCCGCCCGCGCCCTCTACGAAGATCTGGGCTTCGAGGAGGTGCCGCCCTACTACCACAACCCGGTGCCGGGTGCGCATTACCTGAAAGCCGGCCTGTAGCCCTGCCGGGCCGCAGGAAGCCGGCCCGCGCCTGTGCCGGCACGGTCTTCTCCCGATCTACCCCTTGGCCTGGGCCAGCAGCGTGCCGGCGCCGCTGACCTCGAACTTGCCCGGCGCCTCGACATTGAGTGTGGCGACCTTGCCGTCCTTGACCAGCATCGAGTAGCGGTTGCTGCGCAGGCCCATGCCGCGTCCGCTCAGATCCAGCGTCAGGCCAGCCGCCTTGGCGAAGTCGCCGCTGCCGTCAGCCAGCATGCGCACCTTGCCGCCGGTCTTCTGGTCGCGCGCCCAGACACCCATCACGAAGGCGTCGTTCACGCTCAGGCACCAGATCTCGTCGACCCCGGCGGCCTTGAGCGCCTCGGCGTTCTCAACGTAGCCCGGCACGTGCTGGGCCGAGCAGGTGGGTGTGAAGGCGCCCGGCAGCGCGAACAGCGCGATGGTCTTGCCGGCCGCGGCCTTGGCCACGTCCACCGGGTTCGGGCCGATGCTGCAGCCCTCGCCTTCGGTTTCCGAATATTCATAGAGGGTGACCGCGGGCAGGGTATCGCCGACCTTGATCATGATGAGACTCCTTAGGAACTGAAAAACAAGAACGGCCCACATTGTGGGCCGTTTCGCGTGCGCCTTGGCGGCGTGGGGGTCAGACCGCGGCGGCCTTCTCGACCAGGCGCGTGGCGATCCAGTTCTTCGACTTGGAGATCGGGCGCGATTCGGTGATCTCGATCACGTCGCCCAGGTGGTATTCGCCCTGCTCGTCGTGCGCGTGGTACTTGCTCGACTTGATCACGATCTTGTTATAGATCGGGTGCTTGACGCGGCGCTCGACCAGCACCGTCACCGTCTTGGCGCGCTTGTCGCTCACCACCTTGCCGACCAGGGTGCGCTTGAGGGATTGCTTGGCTTCCGTCATGTTCACTCCTTACTTGGCGGCAGCGGCAGCCTGCTTCTGCGCCAGGATGGTCTTCGCGCGGGCGATGTCGCGGCGCGTCACGCCCAGCGTGGCGGTGTTGTTCAACTGCTGCGTGGCCTTCTGCATGCGCAGGCCGAAGTGGGCCTTCTGCAGGTCCTTGATCTCGGCCTGCAGGCCGGCGACGTCCTTCTCGCGCAGGGTTGCGGCCTTGTCGGCCTTTTTCTTGCTTGCCATGTCCGGTTTTCCTTTCTGTGTCAGGCGCCGATCTGGCGCGACACGAAGGTCGTGCGCAGCGGCAGCTTGGCGGCAGCCAGGCGGAATGCCTCGCGAGCGAGTTCCTCGGGCACGCCGACGATCTCGTAGATGACCTTGCCCGGCTGGATCTCGGCCACGTAGTACTCGGGGTTGCCCTTGCCGTTGCCCATGCGCACTTCGGCGGGCTTGGTCGAGATCGGCTTGTCGGGGAACACGCGGATCCAGATGCGGCCACCGCGCTTGACGTGGCGCGAGATGGCACGGCGGGCGGCTTCGATCTGGCGCGCCGTCAGGCGGCCGCGATCGACCGACTTGAGGCCGAAGTCACCGAAGGCGACCGAGTTGCCCCGGGTCGCGATGCCGGTGTTGCGGCCTTTCTGTTCCTTGCGGAACTTTCTGCGTGCAGGTTGCAGCATGTGATTTCTCCGTCTTTCTCAAGGGCCGGGCTTATTCGGCCTTGGCGCCGTCCGCTGCTGCAGCGGGCGCGGCTTTGCGGACGCGCTTAACGGCGGGCTTGGTGGGGTCGGTCGCTTCGGCAGGCTTGTCGCTGCCGTCGGCCGGGGCGGCGTGGCCACCCAGCGGACCGCGGGCGCCGGAGCGCGGCGCACCC
>JASGDG010000326.1:0-14574 GCA_047607325.1 Xenophilus sp.
GGCAGCGTCAGGCCGCGGGCGGCGGTGCGCGCCGCGACCTCCTCGCGCGCCAGGGCCACGGCCGAGTCGCGCTGCACCAGCGCACCGCGCAGGCGCACGAGCTGCGCCTCCAGTTCGGCAATGCGCGCCGCCTGCTCGGCCACCAGGCGCGAGCAGCGCTCCTGCACCCGGGCGTAGGCCCGCAGCAGCACGGCATGTTCCTGCATCGTCGGTTCCATGGCATCGGTCATTCTATTTGAGACCCATTCTCAATTGAGATCCAAACACGCGCCGCCGTGCTGGATATAGTGGCCTGCAGCGGCGCGCCACGGCAGGCGCGCCACGCCCCTTCTTCTTTTCGCGGAGACGCCATGAGCTACGAAACCATCGAAGTGCGCACCGAGGCCGGCAAGGTCGGCATCGTCACGCTGAACCGCCCCAAGGCCCTGAACGCGCTGAACGACGCGCTGATGAACGAGCTGGGCGCCGCGCTCAAGGCCTTCGACGCCGACGAAACCATCGGCTGCATGATCGTCACCGGCAGCGAACGCGCCTTCGCCGCCGGCGCCGACATCGGCCTGATGGCCAAGTACAGCTTCACCGACGTCTACAAGGGCGACTACATCACGCGCAACTGGGAAACCATCCGCTCGGTCCGCAAGCCGGTGATCGCCGCGGTGAGCGGCTTCGCGCTGGGCGGCGGCTGCGAACTGGCGATGATGTGCGACTTCATCATCGCCGCCGACAACGCGAAGTTCGGCCAGCCCGAGATCAAGCTGGGCGTGATCCCCGGCGCCGGCGGCACGCAGCGCCTGCCGCGCGCGGTGGGCAAGGCCAAGGCGATGGACATGGCGCTGACCGGCCGCATGATGGACGCCGCCGAGGCTGAAGCAGCGGGCCTGGTCAGCCGCGTGGTGCCCTACGGCCAGCTGATGGAGGAGGCGCTGGGCGCCGCGCTGCAGATCGCGGACTACTCGCAGATCGCGGTGATGGCGGCCAAGGAGTCGGTCAACCGCGCCTTCGAGGGCACGCTGTCGGACGGCCTGATGTTCGAGCGGCGACTGTTCCATGCCCTGTTCGCCACGCAGGACCAGAAAGAAGGCATGGACGCCTTCCTGAACAAGCGCAAGGCGGAATTCAAGAACCAGTGAGGACGGGCCGCCCTTGGCCGACTCCGGCTATAATTTCCGGCTCGGCGCTTTAGCTCAGTCGGTTAGAGCGATGGAATCATAATCCACAGGTCCGCGGTTCGAGTCCGTGAAGCGCCACCAGACCTAGACGCCCGAAAGTCCAAGTAAATCAAGGACTTCCGGGCGTTTCTCTTTGGTGGCAGCGGACACTGAACTGTCGGATTTTGGGGGGTTGGCGCAGTTTTGGCGCAGTTCACCCCTCGGGGCCATGTTCGGTTCATGACCACATGGCAACCATCACCAAGCGAAAGAACACCTCGCGCGCCGAGGCCCGGAAAACCGGGTTTCCTCACGTCTGCGAGAGCTTTGACACCCAAAAAGCATGGTCCTGGGAGATTCGCAACCCGGTGCTGCGCGGCTACGTGGTGGAGCAGAACGACGGGTGGTCGCTCAACCGGCGCTGCATGGAGCCTGAAAGCCTGCAGGCCCTGAGCGACACTGCGCCCACTCGGCTGTCCGCTGCGGCACGCTGAGTGTTCATCAGCAGCCCAGAAAGCCCGCCAGCGAGCGCAGGGCCTGCGACGTGTCGCCCAGGAGTTCGGCGGTCTGCAGTAGCTCGGCCCGCATGGCCTCGCGCTGGGAGTTGCCGAAGAACTCGCTGGGCCCCGTGAGCAGGATGGCGCCCAGCGTCCGGTTCGTGGGCGATTGCAGCCTCACGCCGAGTGCGCTCACGCCGATCAGATGCTCGGCGTCGTTCGTGGCGACGTGGGTGCGGTTCACTTCGTCGAGTTGCGCGAACAGCGCCGCGCGCTCGGTGATCGTGTACGGCGAGCGTGCCGGATACGGCGCGGCGCCGAGCAGCGCGTCGCGCTCCGCGGGCGCCAACCCACTGAGCAGGAGCTTGCCAGAAACCGAGGCATGCAGCGGCGCCAGGTCATGCGTGCCGAAATAGGGTGTGATGTTGTAGCGGCCAATGGCCACATCGACGATCACCCGGCGCCCCCCCATGAAGGCCACCAGCTTGGCCGACGGGCCATAGCGCGTGCGCAATCCCTCGAGGATGTGCCAGCAGTCGCGCCGCAGGACATTCAGCGGATGCTCCAACGCCATCGTGAAGAGCGCGCGCGGCGCGGCGCAGTAGCGGCCGCCGGGGTGCTGGTAGGCCAGGTCCAGATCGCAAAGCGCGCGCACCAGACGGTGTGCCGTGCTCGACGTCAGGCCTGCCTGCTCGGCGAGTTCCGACAGCGCCAGGGGCTGCAGCGCTGCCTGCAGCACCTGCAGGACCGTCAGGCCCTTTCCAAGGGAGCCGACGTCACCGCCCCCCTCCTTTCGTTCACTCATGGTCTCCTTCAGCTGCAATCCCGTTGCATCAGCGCGCCATTTTCGCTCGCAGTGACGATGGGAGTCGATTAAATCAGAACGATCAGTCCAATATAAGGAATATGAATTTCGATATTGAGAATGAAAACTTCCAAAGCGCAGATGGCATTCGTACATTTTTGGCACCGAAGGCCCGACACCCGCCATGACCACCCCCTCGCTCGCACAGACACCGGCAGCAGCACCTGCGCGATCCAGCCGCCTGCGGGCCTGGGGTCTTCGCGCCGCGGCACGGGGCAGCCGGCTGGTCGTGCCGCTGGCGCTGCTGGCAGCCTGGGAGATCGGCGCAGCCGCCGGCTGGGTATCGACGCGCGCCGTGTCGTCGCCCCTGGCCATTGCCTCCACCTTGCTGGAGCTCGCGTCCACCGGCGAACTGATGCAGCACCTGTTCGTCTCGCTGGGCCGGGTCGCCACCGGCTCGGCCATCGGTATTTCGCTGGGCGTGGCGCTGGCGCTGGTGGCCGGGCTGTCCACGCGCGGCGAGGATGCGGTGGACGCCACGCTGCAGATGGTGCGCACGCTGCCGCATCTGGCGCTCGTGCCCCTGTTCATCCTCTGGTTCGGCATCGGCGAGGAGCCCAAGGTGATCCTCGTGGCCCTGGGCGTGCTGATCCCCATCTACCTCAATCTCTTTGCCGGCATCCGCGGTGTGGACGCCCGGGTGCTGGAAGCCGTGGGCACGCTGGGCCTGAGCCGCGCGGAGCGCATCTGGCACGTGGTGCTGCCGGGTGCCCTGCCCTCCTTTCTGGTGGGCCTGCGATATGCGCTCAGCGTGGCCTGGCTGTCGCTGGTCGTCGGCGAGCAGATCAACGCCAGCAGCGGCATCGGCTACCTGGCCATGACGGCGCGCGACTACCTGCGCACCGACATCATCCTCGCCTGCCTGCTCGTCTATGCGCTGCTCGGCCTGGCCACGGACCAGTTGGTGCGCGCCCTGGAGCGCCGGCTGCTGGCATGGCGCCCCCAGCATGTGGGCGCATGATCCGATGAGCTCGCCCCATCCCCGAGCATCCGCCGCGGCCTCGGCCGCCCCTGCCGTCGAAGTGCGGGGATTGGTGCGCCGCTACGGCTCGAACACCGTGCTGCGCGGGCTGGACCTGAGCATCCGGCATGGCGAGTTCGTCGCCCTCCTCGGAAAGTCCGGCTGCGGCAAGTCGACCCTGCTGCGCACGCTCGCCGGGCTCGACGCGGCGCCCACCGCGGGCGAGGTGCATGTGCCCGCGCGGCGCGCCGTGGTGTTCCAGGAGCCTCGCCTGGTGCCCTGGAAGCCGGTGCTGCGCAACCTCACCCTGGGGCTGCGCGGCGCCGGCCGCGAAGCCATCGCGCGCCAGGCGCTGGCCGAAGTGGGCCTGAGCCACCGCGAGCAGGCCTGGCCGCTGACCCTGTCGGGCGGCGAGGCGCAGCGCGCCGCGCTGGCCCGCTCGCTCGTGCGCGAGCCCGAGCTGTTCCTGCTGGACGAGCCCTTCGCGGCACTCGACGCCCTGACCCGGCTGCGCATGCAGCAGCTGGTGCTGAAGCTGTGGCGCAGGCACGAGCTGACCGTGCTGCTGGTGACCCATGACGTGGACGAGGCGCTGACGCTGGCGGATCGCGTCATCGTGATGGAAGGGGGCAGGCTGGCCGCCGACCTGCCGGTCGAATTGCCTCGCCCGCGCCGCCACACGCACCCCGGATTCGAAGGCCTGCGGGTCGATTTTCTGGCCCGGCTGGGCCTGGGTGCCTACACAGAGGAAACCGCCACATCATGACTGCGACTCACACGTCCATCGCCCGCCGCCGCCTCCTTCGGGCTGGCGCCGCCGGCCTCGCCGCCTTCGGTATCTTGAAAAGCGGCCAGGCGCAGGCCCGGGTGCTGCGGGTCGGCGACATGAACTCCATTGCCATCCGCCCGGTGCTGGAGGCCGCGGGCTTGCTCAAGGATCTTCCCTACGAAGTCCAGTGGAGCAAGTACCCCGCCGGCGCGCCGGAGCTGGAAGCCCTGAACGCAGGGGCCATCGACTTCGGGCAGGTGGGCGACATCGCCGTGCTGTTCGCCTACGCCTCGCAGGTGCCGGTGCGCGTGGTGCACACCATCCGCTTCAAGGCCAACCAGATGGTGCTGCTGGTCGGCAAGAACTCAAGTGCCCGCAGCATCACCGACCTGAAGGGCAGGAAGATCGCGGTCAACCGCGGCGGCGGCGGCCACCTGCTGACGCTGGCCCTGCTGGAGCGCGCCGGGCTCAAGGCCGACGACGTGAAACTGCACTTCCTCGGCCCGGCCGATGCCAAGCCGGCGTTCGCCAACGGCGCGGTGGACGCCTGGGCGGTCTGGCCGCCCTATTCGACGCTGGCCATCGAGCAGGACGGCGCCCGCCAGATCGCCAACCTGAACGACACGCCCGGCGTCTACACGGCCGACGAGTTCCACATCGTCCACCGCGACGCGCTGGTGCACAAGCGCCCGCTGGTCGAGGACTTCAACCGCCGCCTGGTGCAGGCGCGCCAGTGGTCGCTGAACCACGTCGACGAGACCGCGGCCCTGATCGCCCGCGACACCAAGCTGCCGGTGGCGCTGGCGCGGCAGGTGCGCGCGGACATCGCGCCCACGCCGTACCCGGTCAGTGACCAAAGCATCAGCGGGCTGCAGGCGGCGGCCGACCTGCTGGCGCGCCACGGCGTGATCGCGCCGCTGAAGGTCGACGGCCTGTTCGACCGCAGCGTCCTCTGACCCAGGCATCCCGCACCCGCCCACCCACTTCCCGTCCTTTTCCCAACCGCCGACCGATCCAGCATGAGCCTGCAGACCCTTCGCCTCGCCACGCCTGCGGCGCAGACAGACACGGACATCGGCGTGCTCGACGTGCAGGAACTCCTTCGCCTTCTGCAGCACGACGGGGAACTGGCCCTGGTCGACGTGCGCGAACAAGGCGTGTATGCGCGCGACGGCCACATCATCCATGCCGTGCCGCTGCCGCTGAGCCGGCTCGAACTGCGCGCGCGCGAACTGATCCCGCGCGCCGGCGTGCCGGTGGTCGTCACGGACGCAGGCGACGGCGCATTGGCGCACGCGGCCGCGGCGCGGCTGCGCCGCCTCGGCTTCACGGACCTGCGCCTGCTTGAAGGCGGCGTTGCCGCCTGGAAGGCAGCAGGCCAGCAGGTCTACACGGGCTCTGGCTCCTACAGCAAGGCTTTCGGTGAGTTCGTCGAGCACACCTATGCCACACCGCACATCTCGCCCGCCGAACTGCAGCAGAAGCTGGACGCGGGAGAGGTGCTGCTGCTGGACGGCCGCACGCTGGGCGAATTCGAGGACTTCAGCATTCCCGGTGCCCACGCCATCCCGAACGCGGAACTGCCCTGGCGCATCCATGCGCTGGCGCCCTCGGCAGACACGCCGGTGGTCGTCCATTGCGCAGGGCGCACGCGCTCCATCATCGGCGCACAGGCGCTGATCAACGCCGGCATCCGCAACCCCGTGGCAGCGCTGGAGGACGGCACCATGGCCTGGCTATTCGAAGGCCGCACGCTGCAGTACGGCCGGACGCCCGCCGCGCTGCCAGAAGTGAGCGGCGCGGCCCGACAGAGCGCGCAGGCGGCGGTGCAGCACCTGAGCCGGCGCTACGGCATCCGGTGGCTCGATGAAGCCGGCCTGCGGGCCTTGCAGAACGAGCGGGACGAACGCAGCCTGTACGTGCTCGACGTGCGCAGCAAGGCCGAATACGACGCCGGCCACCTGCCCGGCGCGCGCTGGGCCGAAGGAGGCGAACTGGTGCAGGGCCTGGAGCGATTCGTGGGCGTGCGAGGTGCCCGCGTGGTGGTGGTGGACGACGCCAACGGCGCCCGCGCCGCCATCACCGCCTCGTGGCTGCTGCAACTCAACCGCTCGGAGGTCTACGCCCACGCGGTACCGGAAGGCGCTGATCACACCGCCGTGCCGGCATGGGCGCCGTGGGAGGCGCCCGCCGCGCCCCGGACCGCCTCGCTGCCCGCCGCCGCGCTGCAGAGCCGGCTGGCCGGCGGCCGGACGGTGGTGCTCGACCTGTCCTCCAGCCTGGAGTACGAAGCCGGCCACATTCCCGGCGCGCATTTCGCCATCCGCTCGCGGCTGGACGCACGGGCGCTGGCCGCGCTGGCGCCGCAGGCCACCGCCTGGGTGCTGACCGCGGCCGACGAACGCCTGGCCCGCTTCGCCGCCGCGGATCTGGCCGTCGCGCCCGACCGCCCCGACCCCGTGGAGGTCCTCGTGCTGGAGGGCGGCAACGCGGCCTGGCGCGCGGCCGGCCTGCCCCAGGAAGAAGGCGCCACCTCCCTGCTGCATCCAGCCGAGGACGTCTGGCGCTCGCCCTATCAGGTGCCGGACCGCTTCGCCGCCTTCCGTGCCTACCTGGACTGGGAGCGCCAGTTGCTCAAGCAGGTGCAGCAGGACCCGACCGTGCGCTTTCGGGTCTTTGCGGAGGCACCGTGAGATGGGTGCAGCGAATCCGGGCCTTCACCTCAACCTCAACCTGATGAATGCCGGCAGCCATGCCGCGGCATGGCGCTGGCCGGGTCACGAGCCGGCCTCGTTCTTCGACATCGACTACTACGTCGACATCGCGCGGCTGGCCGAGCACGGCCTGTTCGACGCGATCTTCCTGGCCGACATGCCGGCCGCCCCTGGACGCCCGGAGCGTCGACCCTTCCAGGCGCTGGAACCGTCGCTGGTGCTGACGGCCATCGCCCGGGCCACCGGGCACATCGGGCTGATCGGCACCCTGTCGTCGTCCTTCAACGAGCCCTATAACATCGCCCGGCGCTTCTCCACGCTCGACCACCTGAGCCGGGGCCGGGCGGCCATCAACGTGATCACCTCGGCCGACCTGGCCTCGGCGCACAACTTTGGGCTGGACGCGGTGCTGCCGCACGCCGAACGCTATGCGCGCGCCGAAGAGTTCGTCCAGGTGCTCAAGGCGCTGTGGGACAGCTGGGAAGACGATGCCTTCGTGGGCGATGCCGCCAGCGGGCTGTTCGTCGATCCGTCCAGGCTGCATGCGCCGGCGCACCGCGGCCGCTTCTTCTCGGTGCAGGGGCCGCTGAACCTGCCGCGTTCGCCGCAGGGGCATCCGGTGCTGGTGCAGGCCGGCGGCTCGGCCGACGGCGTGCGCTTTGCCTCCCGCCATGCCGAGGCGGTGTTCAGCGTCGCCCAGACCCTGGAGGCCGCCGCCGAGTATGCCCGCGCGCTGCGCGACGGTGCGCGGGCGGCGGAGCGCAACCCGGCCACGCTGCGGATCTTCCCGGGCCTGATCACCATCCTGGGCGGCACCGAGGAAGAAGCCCGGCGGCGCGAACAGGCGCTGTGGGAACTGTCGGACCTCGAACACGGCATCCGATGGCTGTCCGGCCTGCTCGAAGTCGACCTGTCCGCGCTGGACCCCGACGCGCCGCTACCTGCCGACCTGCAAATCCCTCCCGACGGCGCCCAGACCTTCGCGCGCGAGGCGCTGGCCAAGGCGCGCCGCGAAGGCCTGAGCCTGCGCCAGCTGGTGCGGCTGCAAGGCGCCGGCGGCACCAACCACCGGGTCATTGTGGGCACGCCCGAAACCATCGCCGACGCCATGCACGACTGGTACCGCAGCGGCCATGTCCATGGCTTCAACGTGATGCCCGACGTCTTTCCCTCAGGGCTGGAGAGCTTCGTCGGCGAGGTGGTGCCCCTGCTGCAGCGCAAGGGCATCTACAGACGCCAGTACACAGGGCGAACGCTGCGCGAGCACTACGGCCTGCCTCGTCCCACTACCGCACGGCATTGACCGGACCGCCCACTGCAACGCAAGGAAATATCCATGTCACTCACGCCAGCCAGCCAGCAGCCCGACGCGCCGGATCGCGCGCCGGTGCCCGCCATCGGTTCGCCCGAACTGGAGGCCCTGCTCAGGAAATTCGCCGAACTGCTTCCCGGGGACGGCGATGCCCAGGGCCTGCGCCAGGCCATCGATCTGGTGCGCAGCAGCCGCATCGGCGCGCTGCGCCTGCCGGTGGCGCAGGGCGGCGCGGGCGCCAGCCTGCAGCAGCTCTACCAACTCGTGCTGCGCATCGCCGAGGTCAACTCCAACCTCGCCCACGTGCTACGCAACCATTTCGGCTTCGTCGAGCGTGCGCTCTATTCGGCGGAACTGCCCAAATACCGCCGATGGCTGCAGGACGCCGCCGACGGCCTGCTCTTCGGCCTGGGCTCCACCGAACTGGGCACGGCCACCGTGGGCGTGGGCACGGGCAACACCCGCCTCACCCCAGACGGCGACGGCTGGCGCCTGAACGGCACCAAGTACTACAGCACCGGCAATCTGTACTCCGACCGGCTCTACGTGCATGCCCAGCTGGAAGACGACCGCCAGGTGGTGGCCGTCATTCCCACCCGCCGCGAGGGCGTGGACGTGCGGGACGACTGGGATGCCTTCGGACAGAAGCTCAGCGCCAGCGGCACGACCCTTCTTCGCGACGTGCGCGTGGAAAGCGACGAAGTGATCGGCATCGACGACCAGAACCGGCCGCTGCCGGTGCAGTCCACCTTCTTCCAGCTGTACCTGACCAGCATCGTCACGGGCATCCTGAACGCCATCGTGCGCGATGCGAAGGCGCTGCTGGTGAACCGCGGCCGCAACTACTACCACGCCGTCGCACCCATCCCCAAGGACGACCCGCTGCTGCAACTGTCCATCGGGCGGCTCAGCGCAGTCGCCTACGTCGCCGAGTCCGCGGTACTGCGGGCGGCGGACGCCCTGGCCCTGGCGCACGAAACCGCGCAGCAGGGCGAGGTGGACGCACAACAGTTCGTCGATGCCGGCCTGGCCGCGGCCAAGGCCAAGATCGTCATCGACGGCCTGGCGCTCGAAGCGGCCTCGGGCCTGTTCGACGTGGCGGGCGCCTCCGCGACCGGCGCGCGGCAGGCGCTGGACCGCCACTGGCGCAACGTGCGCACCGTGTCCTCGCACAACCCGGTGTCGTACAAGGCGCGTTCGATCGGACAGCACGAACTCGACGGCACCCCGCTGCCGGGCTTCGGGTTCTTCTGATGGCGTCCACCCTCGCGCCCCCGGCGGCGGCGCCAGCGCACGCGCTGCACCCCGGGCCGGCCGACTTCCCCGACAGCCCGCTGGCACGGGCGCTGCGGCAGCCGCTGCTGCTGGGCCTGTTCCTGCCCATTCAAAGCGGCGGCTGGTCGCCCTCCACGCTGGCGCGCGGCACCGACTGGCACTTCGACTACAACGCCCGCCTGACGCGGCGGGCCGAGGACCTGGGCTTCGACCTCGTTTTCGGCCTGGCTCAGTGGCTGGGCCAGGGCGGCTACGGCGGCGCGATGCGCTACCGCGAGCAGAGCCTCGATCCCTTCATGACCGTGGCGGCGCTGAGCGCGACGACGCGCACCATCCTGCTGGTCGCCACCATCCACATCCTCTACGGCCCCTGGCATCCGCTGCACCTGGCCAAATTCGCGGCCTCGCTGGACCACATTTCCGGCGGCCGCTTCGGCATCAACGTGGTGACGGGCTACGCCGCCCACGAGCCGCGCATGTTCGGCACCGCGCAACTGCCTCATGACGAGCGCTACCGGCAGTCCGCCGAGTTCGTCGGCATCCTTGAACGGCTGTGGTCGGCCACCGGCAACCTCAGCGTCCAGGACGCGCACTGGCAACTGGAAAACGCCTACGTCACGCCCCGGCCGCGTTTCGGGCGGCCTCTGCTGGTCAATGCCACCGGCTCGTCGGCCGGCTTCGACTTCGCGGCCCGGCATTCGGACCTGGTCTTCGTCACCAGCCCGGCAGGCGCGCAGTTCGACGCCGCCCTCGCGGCGCTGCCCGCGCACGTGGCGCAGCTCAAGCACAAGGCGCTGGCGCAAGGCAGGCAGGTGCGCGCGCTGATCAATCCCATGATCATCTGCCGCCCGGGCGAGGAGGAAGCGCGCCGCCATTACCGGGACATCCTGCGCCATGCGGACGATGCCGCGGTGGACGGCTTCGTCGCTTCAATGACCGGTGGAGACAGCCAGGCCTGGCGTGGCCACCGGCGCGAAGAACGGGTGCTGGGCGGCAACATCCAGATCATCGGATCGCCCCGGCAGGTGGCCGACGCCCTGATCCGGCTGAAAGAAGCAGGCATCGACGGCGCGCAACTGTCCTTCTTCGACTTCGAGCCCGATCTCGCCTATTTCGGCGAGGCGGTGCTGCCGTTGCTCAAACAAGCTGGAGTCCGCCTGTGACGCCGCCTCTCGACCGTCGCCTGCCGGCCGCCGCCGGCCACCTGCTCCTTCTGGCGCCGGCCCTGGCGCTGCTGCTCGTGGTCTTCGTGGCCCCGCTGCTGGCCCTGGCGGTCAACAGCCTGCACCCCGGCGCCAGCATGGGCCGTGTCGGGCCTGAGTGGACGCTGGCCAACTACCTGCGCTTCTTCAGCGACCGATTCTTTCTGGAGATGCTGCTCGACACGCTGCTGGTCGGCCTGGCCGTGGTGGCCATCAGCATTCCCATCAGCTTCCCGGTGGCCTATTTCCTGGCGCGCACCCACAGCCGCTGGCGCGGCGTGCTCAGCTTCGCCGTCCTGGCGCCCCTGCTGATCAGCGTGGTGGTGCGCAATCTGGGCTGGCTGCCGATCCTCGGCGACTCGGGCTTCATCAACTGGCTCCTGAGCATCACCGGCGCCACCGCGCAGCCGGTCAAGCTCATCTACAACCTGACCGGAGTGCTCATCGGACTGGTGCATGCGCTGTGCCCGTTCATGATCATGTCGCTGACGACGGTCATCCGCAAGATCGGCCCTGAACTGGAAGAAGCGTCCACAAGCCTTGGCGCGAACCCCTTCCAGACCTTCTTCCAGGTGATCCTGCCCCTGAGCCGGCCCGGCCTGCTGGCGGGCAGCCTGCTGGTGTTCACCCTGTCCATATCGGCATATATCACGCCCGCCGTCATGGGCGGAAAGCGGGTGCTGGTGATGGCGGTCTTCATCGAGCAGCAGATCCGCACCGTGCTCAACTATCCGTTCGGCGCGACAGCCTCCGTGCTGCTGCTGCTGGCGACTGCCTGCGCCACCTGGCTGGCGCTGAAGGCAGGAAAGGAGCAGGACTGATGTTCTTTCGTCTGCGCTGGCTCCTGGCTGCCTTCGTCGGCCTCGTGCTGCTGTTCCTCGTGGCGCCGCTGGCTGCGGTCGTGCTCTCGTCCTTCAGTGCCTCGGGCGTCATGAACTTCCCGCCCACGGGATTCACCACGCACTGGTACCGCGTGATCGACGCCTCGTACTGGGGCGCCGCCCGCAACAGCCTGGTCGTGGCGGCATGCACCACCGCCATCGCCACCCTGGCCGGTACGCCGGCCGCGCTGGTGCTGGCGCGCGGACGCTTTCCGGGCCGCGCGGCGCTGGCCGCCTTCTGCCTGTCGCCGCTGATGGTGGCCACGCTGGTGATCGGCGTGGCGGCCTTCCAGTTCTCCTTCCTGCTGTGGGACTGGTTCGGCCTCAACCTGAGCGGCTCCATCCCGGGCCTGGTGCTGGCCCATTCCGCCTTCACCATTCCCTTCGTCATCCGGGCCGTGGTGGCGGCGCAGGCCCATCACGACCACGCGCTGGAAGAAGCGGCGCGCAGCCTGGGGGCCGGGCCGGCGGAGACCTTCCTGCGGGTCACGCTGCCCTTGCTGCTGCCAGGCGTGGTCTCGGGCGGCATCTTCGCCTTCGTGATGTCCTTCGACGACATCGCGATCGCGCTCTTCCTGGGCGGCGGCGACGCCATGACTCTGCCCGTGAAGATCTATACGTCGGTCGAATTCAACTTCAACCCCGACCTCATGGCCGTGAGCAGCCTGGTGACAGGCGCCTCGCTGCTTCTCATGCTGCTGCTCGACAAGCTCACCGGCCTGGAGCGGGTGGCCGGGGGCGCGCGCGGCTGATCCAGACCACAAGTTCGTTCATCCCGGGAAATCCATCATGCTCAAGAAAATCCTGACCCTTTCTATCGCCATCGGCAGCACCCTGGCGGGTTGCGCGGCCATGGCACAGACCGCCTCCGACACCGTGCTGCGGGTCGGCAACTACGGCGGCCGCTTCACCGAGACGCAACGCAAATACGCCGCGGACCTGTTCACGCAGAACACCGGCGTGAAGGTGCAGTTCATCGATGCCAACCCCCTGGACCACATCGCCAAGCTCGTCGCGGCGCGCGGACGCAACGTGCCTTACGACGTCATCTACATCGACGGCGATCTGCAGCCCACCGCAATCAAGGCCGGCATCATCGACAAGCCGGACCCCAGGATCGTCACCAACCTCGACAAGCTCTACGACCAGGCCAAGAGCGCTCAGGGCTACGGCCCGGTTCAGATCTTCTATTCCTTCGGCATCCTCTTCAACACCGAGAAGTTCAAGGCCGCCGGCATTCCCGAGCCCACCTCATGGGCCGATCTGTGGGACCCGCGCCTGGCCGGCCGCGTGGCGGTGGGCGACCTGGGCCACGGCAGCGGCCGCGCCCTGCTGATCCAGGCCAACCGGCTGGCCGGCGGCAACGAGAGCACGCCCGAGAAGGGCATCGCCAAGATCGCTGAGATCAAGGCGCATTCCTACTACTCGTCCACCGTCCAGCTGGAGGCTCTGTTTCCCTCCGGCGACGTGTGGGCCGCCGTCATCGCCAGCGGCCGCGGCTGGGGCCTGATCGACAAGGGCTACCCGCTGAAGTTCGTCGAACCCAAAGAGGGCGCCGTCAGCTCGGTCACCACCATCGAGGTGGTCAAGGGCAGCAAACACGTGCGCGAGGCCAACCAGTACATCAACTACGTGCTGGACCCGGTGGCCCAGATCGGGCAGGCCTGGGACATCCCCTACGGTCCCAGCAACAAAATCGTGGCGCCCGTGATCCAGGCCTACCCCGACCTCGCCAGGAAGCTGCCCGGCACCGAGGAGCGCATCCGCGCCCTCTACACCCCCGACTGGGGCGTGTACTGGGCCAACCATGAAAAGGCCGTGGACCTGTGGCAGCGCCAGGTGATCGGCGGACAGCGCGCACGCTGAAGCGTGCGCACCGAAGAAAGGCATTCACACCATGGTGGCCGTCAGACTCGAGAACGTCAGCAAGCGCTATCAGGACCAGTTCGCGGTACGCGACGCGGACCTGGCGGTCGAACAGGGTGAATTCGTCTCGCTGCTGGGCGCCAGCGGTTCGGGCAAGACGACATGCCTGCGCATGGTGGGCGGCTTCGTCCTGCCGACCCAGGGGCGCATTCTCTTCGGCGAGCAGGACGTCACGCAGGTGCCGGCGCACCGCCGGGACATCGGCATGGTATTTCAGCAGTACGCGCTCTTCCCGCACCTGACGGTGGCGCAGAACATCGCGTTCGGGCTGAAAGTACGCAGGCTGGCGCGGCAGGAAATCCAGCGCAAGGTGCAGGACGCCCTGCGGCTGGTACGCCTGGAAGCCCTGTCGGGGCGCTATCCCGCCCAGTTGTCGGGCGGCCAGAAGCAGCGGGTGGCATTGGCGCGCGCAGTCGTCATCAACCCGCGCCTGCTGCTGCTGGACGAGCCGCTGGGCGCGCTCGACCTGAAACTGCGCGAAGAACTGCAGGTCGAGATCCGCCGGATCCAGCGTGAGTTGCAGATCACCGCCATCTTCGTGACACACGACCAGAACGAGGCCCTGACCCTGTCGGACCGCATCGCTGTGATGCACGAAGGCCGCATCGCGCAGATCGGCTCGCCCGCCGAAATCTACAGGCGGCCCAACTCGGCGTACGTGGCCAACTTCATCGGCCGCACCAACTTGTTGCAGGCCTCGGTCATCGACCACCGGGACGGGCGCCTGCATCTGCGCCATGCGGACGGCGACTTCACGGTGCAGGCCGCCCACGTGCACGGTGGCGGGGCCGACTTCAGGGCCGGCGAGCGCGTGACCCTGGGATTCCGGCCCGAGAGCCTGCATGCCGACGCGGAGGACACCAACTCCCTGCAGTTGCAGGTGCGCGAACGGGCCTTCCAGGGCGAAGGCTGGCTGCTGACGTGCAGCAGCCCTTCCGGCCAGGACATCGCCGTGCGGCTGGGCGCCGGCACCGCGCTGCCGGACGTCGGTGAGAACATCCGCCTGGGCGTGCGCAGCGAAGAC
>JASGDG010000327.1:0-7944 GCA_047607325.1 Xenophilus sp.
CCGGCCGCGGCCCCGCGCCGCGCCGCGGCAGCCGGCGACCCGGTGGGCGAGCCGGCCCTGCAGGAGGCGGCCCGATGAGCCACGCCGCCACCGCCGCCGTCTCGCTGATCGCCTTCGTGCTGCTGGCGCTGGCGATGGGCCGGCATCAGCAGGACCTGTTCGGCCGCGAACTCGAAGCCGGGCGATCGCGTCTGCTGCGCGTCGGCGGCTGGGCGGCGCTGCTGGCCTCGCTGGCCATCGCGGTGGACGCCCGGGGCTGGTCGCTCGGCCTGGTCGCCTGGTGCGGCCACATCAGCCTGAGCGCGGGCCTGGTCATCCTGGCCCTGGTCGCCTGGGAGCGCCGCAAGGCGCGCTGAAGCAGCGCAGGCGGGGCAGCGCGGGCGCGGCCACAATGGCGGCCCGCCCCCGTGTCTCCCGCTTCGCCCCGATGCGCACCCGCTTCATCCTCATCCACACCAGCCATGCCGGCAACGTCGGCGCCGCCGCGCGCGCCATGCGCACCATGGGCTTCGACGACCTGGTGCTGGTGGCGCCGCGCTGGGCCAACGTGCTGCGGCGCGAAGAGACCCTCCAGCGCGCCAGCGGCGCCCTGGACGTGCTGGAGAAGGCCCGCATCGTCGACACGCTGGACGAGGCGCTCGATGGCCTGACGCACCTGGCCGCCACCGCGATGGTGCCGCGCGACTTCGGGCCGCCCACGCGCGCGCCGCGCGAGCATTTCGCCGCGCTGGTGGCCGGCGGCAGGCCGCAGCACGTGGGCCTGCTGTTCGGCTCCGAGCGCTTCGGCATGCGCAACGAGGACGTGTACCGCTGCCACGTCGCGCTCTCGATCCCGGCCGCGCCGGACTTCGGCTCGCTCAACCTGGGCGCGGCGATCCAGGTCGTCGCCTACGAGTGGCGCTGCGCGCTCGGCGGCTTCGCCGTGCGCGACGCGACGCCCGTGCCGCCGGCCGCCGACGCCGCGGCCGTGAGCGGCATGCTGGACCACTGGGAGCGTTCGCTCGTGGAGATCGGCTTCCTCGACCCGGCCGCGCCCAAGAAGCTGATGCCGCGCCTGGCCCAGCTGTTCAACCGCGCCCAGCCCACGCCGGAGGAGATTCACATCCTGCGCGGCATCGCCAAGGCGATGGCGGACACGCGGCGGCGCTGAGGCGCTGCCGCCTTTCTTCAGTCCAGCCGGAAGCGCCCGCTGTAGCGGAACACGTCGCCCCACCACGGGTGGCGGATGTGCATCCGCATCGTGAAGGCATCGGCATCGCCCGGCACGGGGCGCTCCTCCACGTAGGCGCGCCCGAGCAGCAGGTGCAGCGGCAGCGGCATGCGCAGGCCGCGGCCGGGCCGCCACACATAGCCCGCGTCGCGGAACACCAGCGCGCCGTCCTCCGCGCTCACGCGCAACCGCAGGCCGAGGCCGAAGCGCACGTACTCGATGACTTCGCGGGGCGCGGCGGGGGCGGTCTCCATGAAGGAGCGGAAGTGGAAGACCGGTCGGCCCGGGAAGTGGAAGCGGCGGTCCCAGGACAGCCGCGCGCTGTCGGGGTGGCAGCGGTAGTGCACCTCGATCGGCACGTCGCGCCCCCGGTGGGGCACCAGCGCGCCGAACAGGCGGCCCGCGGGCAGCAGCAGCCAGGCCCAGCGGCCGCGCCAGACTTCGTCCATGCGGCCGCGCACCGTCACCTGGTCGTCGGAGAACGGGCGCAGGCTGTAGTGGCGGCGCACCACGTCGCCCAGGCGCTGCCAGCCGGCCTCGCCGAGCACGCTGCGGAAAACGGGGGCCGGCGTCATCCCCGCCCCGTCGGCGCCTGCTCCGCGCGGGCCTTGTAGAAGTCCAGGATGCCGTGCGTGAAGTTACCGATCAGCAGCCGCGCGGCGGCATTCGCGTACCAGTTGAAATGCGTGCTGGTGCGCCAGTGCACGTCGATGCGCAGTTCGGTGCCCCGGTCCCGCGGCGTCAGCGTGAAGCGGGTCTCGTTCAGGTCGAAGTAGTGGCCGCCGACCTGCACGTGGTCGTCCAGCGCCCCCGGCGGCACCGCGCCGGGCCCGAAGCGGTAGTTCCAGGCCAGTTCGCGCCCGGGCCGCCAGGTGGTGATGAGCCCGTCGAAGCGCACGCCGCGGTCCCAGCGCATGCGGCGGATGTGGCCGGTGGGCGTCTCGGGGCCGACCGCCACGGTCTCGGTGAGGCTTTCCAGCGGGCGCGGCACGCCGATGCGGTAGGCCCACACCGCGCCCAGTTCGTCCTCGCGGATGTCGCGCACCTCGTTGAGCGCCTCCCACACACGCCCGGGCGGCGCGTCGACGAAGACGCTGTGGCTGGCCTGCGAGCGCGCCACCGGGTTGGGCAGCTGCGGCTCCACCATGCCCAGGGCCAGCGGCAGGGCCGCGAAGCCGTACAGCGCGTGGCGCGGCCAGCGGGTGAGCCGGCACACCAGCCCCATCAGCGCGCCGCCCACGCTGCCCAGCAGCATGAACAGCGGGAAGATGACGATGGCGCAGATCCAGCCCTCGATCAGGATCGTCAGCGCGCCGGCCAGCATCAGTGCCGTGGAGAGCCAGGGCGCGAAGAGGTAGTAGCGCCAGCTGCGGCGGGCGCGGCGCTCGGCGACGTACACCGTCACCGCGCCGCACAGCGCCGGCGCCAGGTAGATGAAGGCGGCCAGCATGGCGGAGTAGCGGTTGCCGGGGCTGCCGCTGAACACCAGCCGCAGGCCGAGGCCGATGGCCGCGCCCATCAGGTACGGGTACCAGCTCGAGAAGGCCAGGGTGCGGGAGGGCACGGGCTGGTCCTGCGGGGTGTCGTGCGAGGTGTCGTTCATGTCTTGTCGTGCGTCCGGATGGCCGTGACCATGCCATAGTCGAAATCGCGCCAGAACAGGCCCAGCGCCAGCGCGCAGTAGCTGGCGACGATGTGGCGCCGCCGCCAGGGCGTGAGGCGGCCGCGGGCCTTCCACAGCTCGGCGGCGGCGAAGCGTGTGGCGAGGAAGGGCACGTGCAGCGTGCTGGGCGCGATGCGCCAGCGCAGGGACCGGAAGCGCACGTCCTCGAAGCCCTCGGCGCGCAGGGCGGCGAGGAAGTCGTCCCGCCGCGCCAGCGTGGGCACCGCCCAGCTGTCGGCCCACAGCCGGTGCAGCCAGCCGGCGAGGCGGCCGGGCCGCTCGCGCAGCAGGAAGCCATCGACCACCGCCAGCCGCGCCCCGGGCCGCAGCAGCCGCGCCGCCTCGCGGCAGAAGGCGCGCTTGTCGTGGCCGGGGGCGTAGCACGCGCTCTCGAGCGCCCAGGCGCCGTCGGCCCGGGCGGCGGGCAGGCCGGTGCGGGTGAAGTCCGCCTCCAGGTGCACGGCGCGGTCGGCCACGCCGGCGTGGGCATCGAGGGTGCGCGCAATGCCGTTCTGGACCGGCACGTCGGTCACCGTCACGGCATGCAGCTGCGGCCAGCGGCGCAGCAGCGTGCGCGCCGCCGCGCCGGCGCCGCAGCCCAGGTCGAGCACGCAGGCGGCGGCGTCCGCGGGCAGCTGCAGGGCCTCGCCCACCGCGTGGTTCATGGCCTCGAGCATCGGCTCGCGCCGCAGCGGATTCAGGCCCCTGTGCCAGAAGCCGAAGTGCATGTTGTAGCCCGGGCTCCACGCGCGGTAGTCGTGCGCGGTCTCGGCGAAGTAGGCCTGCGTGTCCTGCGGCGTCGGGGGCCGATGCGCCTGCGGCGCCGCGCCGCGGCCGGGCAGGCGGTCGTCGGCGGTGCAGGTCGGGGCGTGGGTCATGAGGAGTTCCTCCAGGAAGGCTTGCCGGGGATGCTCGGCTTGATTTTCAATATTTCAGTCAAAACAGAAATAATCAGTCAAAAAAGAGCCGGCCCGGCGTCAGATCATGGGCAGGCTGGCATGGTGCGCCGTGTCGTCGTCGTCGCGGTCGCCCGCCTTGGGCGCCGCATCGCCGCGCACGAAGCGCTGCACGCTGGCGCCCAGGCTCAGCACCTTGTCGAGCGTGCCGGGCGACAGGCGCAGCATCTCGTCGGCCCAGGCGCCCAGCTTGTCCATCAGTTCCATGGTGGCGCGGATGCGGTCCTGCGCGTCGGCCGGCTCGCGCGCGAAGCCGGGGCTGGCGACGATCTCGTGCAGCAGGCGGGTGGTGGGGTCGAACTCGCGTTCCTTGCGCTCGCGCACCACGGTGCGGAACAGCTCCCACACGTTGACGCTGGTCTCGAAGTAGTCGCGCCGGTCGCCCAGCACGTGCGTCACGCGCACCAGATTCCAGGCCTGCAGCTCCTTCAGGCTGTTGCTCACGTTGGAGCGGGCGACGTTCAGCGTCTCCGACAGTGCCTCGGCATGCATCGGCTTGCCGTGCACGAAGAGCAGGGCGTGGATCTGCGAGACGGTGCGGTTGACGCCCCACATCGAGCCCATCTCGCCCCAGTGCAGCACGAACTTGCGTTGCAGTTCCGTCAGTTCCATGGCGCCGAGTTTATGGTTTTCAAAATTTCTGTCAATAAAGAAATTGATCGATGGAAGAATCACCTTCGAAATGTCGATGGGTGAAGAAGACTGTATTTATGTACAGTTTTTTCATGACCGACGCCCACATTCCCCTGCATGCCATCAAGGGCCGCGGCGCGGCCACCCGGCTGGCCCACCGCTTCGAGAAGGAGGCGCGCGGCGCCTTCGACGACGGCTGGGGCACGCTGGAGGAGGAAGACTTCGTCACCGCCGCTCCGGCCGCCGTGCCGACCGAGGTGCGCTTCGAGGAGGTGAAGTCGGTGCTCGGCCGCAACGACTCGCCCGACATCCCCTTCGAGCGTTCGCTCAACCCCTACCGCGGCTGCGAGCACGGCTGCATCTACTGCTTCGCCCGGCCCACGCACAGCTACCTCAACCTCTCGCCGGGGCTGGACTTCGAGACCAAGTTGATCGCCAAGCGCAACATCGCGCAGGTGCTGCGCCAGGAGCTGGCGCGCCCGCGCTACCGGCCGGCCGAGATCGCCATCGGCACCGCCACCGACTGCTACCAGCCGGTCGAGCGCGAGCTGCGCCTGACGCGCTCGGTGATCGAGGTGCTGCAGGAGGCGCGCCATCCCTTCGCGCTGGTGACCAAGTCCAGCGCCATCGAGCGCGACCTCGACCTGATCGCCCCCATGGCCGCGCAGCGCCTGGCGGCGGTGTACGTGACGGTGACCACGCTCGACGGCGAGGTCGCGCGCACGCTGGAGCCGCGCGCCGCCGCGCCGCACCGCCGGCTGCGCACCCTGCGCACGCTGGCCGACGCCGGCGTGCCGGTGGGCGTGAGCTTGGCGCCGCAGATTCCCTTCGTCACCGACGACATGGAGCAGGTGCTGGAAGCCGCCTGGGAGGCTGGCGCGCGCAGCGCCTTCTATGCCGTGATCCGCCTGCCCTGGGAGGTGGCGCCGCTGTTCCGCCAATGGCTGGAGGTGCACTACCCGCAGCGCTCGGCGCGCATCATGGCCCGCATCCGCGAGATGCGCGGCGGCAAGGACTACGACGCCGGCTGGGGCACCCGCATGAAGGGCACCGGCACCTGGGCCGAGCTGATCGGCCAGCGCTTCGCCAAGGCGACGCGGCGCATCGGCTTCAACCGCGAGCGCATCGCGATGGACCTGGCAGCCTTCCGGCCGCCGCGGCAGGACGGGCAGGGCAGCCTGTTCTGAACCTCAGCGCGCCGGCCGCGGCCGCCGGGGTGGCGGTGCGATCTCCTTGATGCGTGCCCACCCGCGAAAGTCAGCGCAAGGCCAGCACCGCGTCGGCGAAGGCCTGGGGCTTCTCCTGCGGCAGGTTGTGGCCGGCGCCGGGCACGCTGCGGTGCTCGTGCCGGCCGATGAAGTGGTGCGCATGCGCGGCGGTGCCGCCGAGCGGCGCCACGCCGTCGTCGGCGCCGTCCAGGGTGAGGGTCGGCACCATGATCGGGGGCTGCTGCGCCAGCCGCGCCTCGACGTCGGCGTACCGCGGGTCGCCCGGCGCCAGGCCGAAGCGGTGGCGGTAGGAATGGATCACGACCTCCACGAAGTCCGGGTTGTCGAAGGCCGCCGCGCTGCGGGCGAAGGTGGCGTCGTCGAAGGCCCAGGTGGGCGACCAGAGCCGCCACAGCAGGCGGCACAGGGCGCGGCGGTCCTGCGCCAGCCCGGCGCGGCCGCGCTCGCCGTGGAAGTAGTACTGGTACCAGTGGCGCAGCTCGTTCTCCGGCGCGGCCGGTTTCATCGCGGCGGCGATGTGCTGGATGTTGTAGCTGTTGAAGGAGACCAGCCCGGCGCAGCGCTCGGGCCACAGCGCCGCGACGACGCAGCAGGCGCGTCCGCCCCAGTCGTAGCCGGCCAGCAGGGCGCGCGGCAGGGCGAGGGTGTCGAGCAGCGCCAGCAGGTCCGCGCCCAGCGCCGCCTGCTCGCCCGAGCGCGGCGTGCCGGCATCGGCGAAGCGCGTCGGGCCGAAGCCGCGCAGGTAGGGCACGATGACGCGGCAGCCGCGCGCCGCCAGCCGTGGCGCCACCTCGGCGTAGGCGTGCACGTCGTAGGGGAAGCCGTGCATCAGCAGCACCGGCGTGCCGTCCGCCGGGCCGCTCTCGTGGAAGGCCACGTCCAGCACGCCGGCGTGCACGCGGCGCAGCGTGCCAAGCGTGGCGCTGGCGGCCGGGTCGATGTCGAAGTGCGATGTCATGCGGCCTCCGGATGGGCGGGGCCGCCGCCCGGGTTCAAGGCGTGAGCGCGGCCGCGTGGTGGGCGAAGTGGTCCGCCAGGAAGCTGGCGATGAAGTAGTAGCTGTGATCGTAGCCCGGCTGCAGGCGCAGCGTCAGCGGGTGGCCGGCGGCCTCGCAGGCGGCCTGGAGCAGTTCGGGCCGCAGCTGGCCGGCCAGGAATTCGTCGGCCCCGCCCTGGTCCACCAGCAGCGGCAGGCGTTCCTTCGCGGTCTTCACCAGCTCGATCGCGTCCCACGCCTTCCACGCCTCGCGGTCTTCGCCCAGGTAGGAGCCGAGCGCCTTCTCGCCCCAGGGCACCTGCGTCGGTGCGACGATCGGCGAGAAGGCCGACACGCTGCGGTAGCGCCCGGGATGGCGCAGAGCCGTGACCAGCGCGCCGTGGCCGCCCATCGAATGGCCGGCGATGCCGCGCGCGCTGCTGGCAGCGAAGTGCTGCTCGACCAGCGCCGGCAGTTCCTCGGCCACGTAGTCCTGCATGCGGTAGTGCGCGGCCCAGGGCGCCTGTGTAGCGTTGAGGTAGAAGCCCGCGCCCTGGCCCAGGTCGTAGGCCGGGTCGTCGGCGACGCCGTCGCCGCGCGGGCTGGTGTCGGGCGCGACCACGATCAGGCCGTGCCGCGCCGCGTGCTCCTGCGCGCCGGCCTTGGTGATGAAGTTCTGCTCGGTGCAGGTCAGGCCCGAGAGCCAGTACAGCACCGGCAGCCGCTCGCCGCGCAGGGCGGCCTCGGGCAGCCAGATGCCGAACTTCATGTCGCAGCCGAGCGTGGCGGATGCGTGCTTCCAGACTTCCTGCCGGCCGCCGAAGCTGGCGTGCTGTTCGATGCGTTCCATGTCGTCGATGTGTCTTTTGGAGTGGGATGTCTAGGAGGAGGCGGCGCCCTGCATGGCCGCGGAGTCGAGCACCTCGCACCCGCGGGCGGCGGGCACCGACCGGACCAGCGCCGCCGCCACGTCGGCGGCCGCGATGGAATGCAGGCGCCGCGGGATGACCGGCCGCAGCACGGCATCGAGGCGCGCCCAGAGCAGCTCGCCGCCGCGCGCCGGCTGCCCCAGCGCGTGGCGGTCGCCGCGCAGCATCGAGGGGCGGGCGATCACCAGGGCCTCGAAGGGCAGGGCCGCCAGCGCCTCTTCCAGCTCGCCCTTGACACGGCTGTAGAACACCGACGAGCGCGCGCTGGCGCCGAGGGCGCTGACCAGGCCCGCGCGGCGCGCGCCGGCCGCCAGCGCGGCCTGCGCCACGACGAGGTTGGCATCGAAG